>JADGDL010000029.1 GCA_016744875.1 Sulfurovum sp. | reverse complement strand
CCTATATACTGTCCTGAAGGTGATGCCTTTATGCTACAAAAATGTCCTCTTGGACAACCCATCCCACAAAGTACTGCAGACTATGAAGTTGTAGGTGATGAAACACTGACCATTGAAGGTGTCAAGATACAATACAGACATTTTCCTGGACATACCCCTGGAAATAGCATCATTGAAATAGGAGATGTTTGGTTCTCTGGAGACTTCATCTTTGAGCAAAGCATCGGAAGATGGGACTTTCCTTTTTCCTCAGGAGAAGAGATGGCAAAAAGTTTGGAAAAAGCAATGACATTAAATGGAGATTATACCCTCTATCCTGGACACGGTATGACTACCACCCTCAAAGCAGAACAGAGAGTCATGCCGTACTGGATAGAACAAGTGAAAAGTACGATCTAACCTAATAGTCTTTCATATTAAAAGAGTATGAGAGAAACAACACCACTGTTAAAAATTAAAGGAAATATTTACAAATTATAAAGAGTTAGAGTATGTATCCCCACCAAAACGATGGGAACAAAAGAAAGAAATTACTATATTAGTATGAAAATTTATATCCACGTCTACGAACAGTATGTATAACCTGAAACCCAAGAATACTCTTCAAACGCTTACGAATTTGGTTTATAGCAACCTCAACGGTGTTATCACTCACATACTCAGGTTCTTCCCAAAGTGCATTAATGATCTCATCTTTAGAAAACACTCTTTGCTTACGAAGTGCAAGATATGCTAAAATATCAAATGTTTTACCATTCAAAGATACGATCTTCTCATCATACTCTATTTTCTTGTTTGCAATGTCTATGACCAATTTATCAATGTTCACCTGAGTTCCAAAAAGATGTCTCATATTTGAAAGCACACGCGCAGCAATAAGGTCTGGGTGTTCACAATGATGGTAGATCACATCATCCACACCAAGATCAAAGAAAGCAGATTGCTGCATAATATTTTCTGTCAAAATAATGATCTTAGTTTCACTCTTTTTCTTTTTCACTTCATTCACATAACGCTCTAATGAAAATCTCACACCCTCATCTACGATAATAACCAATTCATAATGTCTAAAGTCTGTAAAGTTTGTCGCATCATACATGTCTTTTGCATTGTCAACAATACAAATAAAATACTCATCTAATTCTTTTTCAAGTTCCTTAACGTACTCGTCGTTGAAACCCACTGTTAATATTCTCATTATTTTCCTATTCCATACAAAAAAGGAGTAAAACCTTAAAGTTTTCCTGCTTTCTGCATTTATTACCGTATTTATAGCTAAAACAAGCTTATTTAAAAATAAAAGTAGATTAATATAATTTATAACTTTAGCGTGATTTCATCGCTTTTATATATACTCTTTTAGGTGCAGGATAGGTTTTATAGCCCATCAACAGGGAAAATCCCCGCTGATTTACGCTAACGCTAAGTTTTCTTCAGCAGAAATTTCAAGCAACTAATTTCTTTTTCACAATGCCTTTAATGCTTTAATATATACTCTTTTAGGTGCAGGGTAACCTTCAACTGTCTTAGTTGGATCATTGGGATCAAGGAAATCTTCGAGACTTTGAGTGTCTATCCATTCTGTTTTTCTTTGTTCATTAGACTCAGTAACCATCGTTTCTAACACTTCAACACTTTCAAACCCGGCTCGTGTACACCAGTTTATCAAAGCATTGACAGTTGGTACAAAATAAATATTGGGTATTTTGGAGTATCTGTCTTTAGGGGTGAGACACATCTCTTCTTCACCATCTATCATAAAAGTATCTAAAATGAGTTCGCCACCTTTATTGAGACCTTTAAACAATGACTTTAACATTGCAACAGGATCTGACCGGTGATATAAAACACCTAAACAAAAGAGTGTATCAAATTTATGTTCATAAAATTCCACATGCTCTACACCTAAAAGTTCATAGACAATGTCAGACTTTATAAAATGATCTAAAAATTGAAATTGAGAGTAGTAGATCGCTGAAGGATCAAATCCTATAAGTTTTTTAGGTTTTTGAGAAAGCATACGAAAAAGATAATAACCGTTATTACATCCTATATCACCTACGATCTTATCTTTTAGATCGAAATGAGGCTCAAGCAGATTATATTTGATCTGACTTTGCCACTCGGAATCTATAAAAAGGTCGTTTATCTGGAAAGGACCCTTTCTCCAGGGTTTCATGAGCAGCGCAGTTTGTTTGATCTGTTCTTCTTGCTGTGTAGAAAGATCTTCAATCTCTACAGTCACCCTGTCATCCAGGCTCACCTCTACAGAAGTAAACTCAGGTAATGCTTTTATCGCCTCTTGATAAGGTACAATATTTTTCCACGTAAGCCATTTCTTACGTTCTTCTCTTAATATATCTAACTTCATACAATACTTTCAATGCGGCTAGCCACATGAGCCAACTGCTGAAGTTGACATAGTGTCAGCGTAGTTTTTTGGACTTTGTTCAAAAAACGTCCTATTTAAGGTAGGCTCTCTTGATAACTTGATCAAATAATGGTTTGTTTGAACCCCTTGAAACAGAGACATTTTCCATCTTACGTACAGTTTTTTCACCTGAAACAACCTCACCAAAAATAGTATGTTTTCCATTTAACCAGCCAGCCGGTGCAAGTGTGATAAAGAACTGACTTCCGTTTGTTACAGGTCCACGGTTTGCCATAGCAAGTAACATAGGTCTGTCAAATACCACATTGGGTGCAAATTCATCTTTAAAATCTTTTTTCCATATAGACTCACCGCCTCTTCCCGTACCTGTAGGATCTCCACCCTGGATCATAAATCCTTTGATAATTCTATGAAAGATCAGTCCGTTATAGTATCCGTTCTTTACATGTGTGGTAAAGTTCTCTACTGCAAGCGGTGCTACTTTAGGGTAAAGTTTTATCTCAATTTTTCCTACATTCGTTTCAAGTACTACAACGGGTGCTTTATCTGCTGCTTGTAGCATTGATCCTATTAAAAATAATCCTACGAATAATTTTTTTAACATTTTTTTCCTTTTCCCTTATCTTCGATCACATCATGTGCACATTTGTCTATCTTAAGCTCTTTAAGTACCAATTCAAAGAAGTCGCCGCTATCTCTTTGTACTTCATCACTGAACTCTATATAAAATGCCGGTTTTGATTTTTCGGCGTTTTGTGAATTGTCAAATATTGCTGGAGACATTTTTGTCTCTTTCTTCACTTTATCTATCACTTCACTGATCTCTGTTCTTAATGCTTCATTCCCATCAAATGTTAAACTCAAACCTGCATAACACTCTTCCATCTTAACATTGGCTATAATCTCTTCACATCTAGTCAATCTATATCCTTTATAATAATAAACATATTATACCATTATAACGTTTATTTCGCATAACTCGTAGCTCTGGTTTCCCTGATAACATTCACTTTTATCTCACCTGGGTACTGTACCTTCTCTTCGATCTCCTTTGCTATCTCTTTGCTTAAAAGTACAGCTTCATTGTCTGACATTTTTTGGGCATTTACAAAGACACGTATCTCTCTTCCTGCATTAATAGCATACACTTTGTTGACATATTCTTTCTCTATAGCTATATCTTCCACCTCTTTGACACGTTTAGTGAAACTTTCCAGTACTTCACGTCTTGCCCCCGGTCTTGCTGCAGAAAGTTTATCTGCAGCACATACGGCAGCACTCTCAACAGAGTCAGGTTCTTCATGTCCATGATGTGCATAGATAGCATTGATCACAGAGGGATGTTCACCGTGTTTACGACATAGATCTGCACCTATATCAACATGTGAGCCACCTAGGTCCTGGGTAAGCGCTTTGCCTATATCATGCAGTAATCCGGCACGCAGTGCAAGCTTCTCATCTCCACCCATCTCGGCTGCCATCACTTTGGCTAACTTCGCAACTTCCAAAGTATGGGCCAAAGCATTTTGTCCATAACTGGCTCTATACTTCATACGACCCAAAAGACGTACAAGATCTTCATGCATAGGAAAAAGTCCAAGGTCTATGAGGATATTCTCACCCTCTTCATAGGTTTTTTGTTCAAACTCTTTTTCTACTTTCTCATGCATCTCTTCAATACGTCCAGGATGTATGCGTCCATCCTCAACCAGTATTTCTATCACACGTGTGGCAATGGCTCGTCTATAGAGGTTAAATGAACTAACAAGGATAACCCCTGGCGTTTCATCTATGATGATATCTACACCAAGTAACATTTCAAGGGTTTTGATGTTCCTGCCCTCTTTACCTATGATGCGTCCCTTATGCTCATCACTGGGTAAATTCACAAGGTTGATAAGTCTCTCTCCTGCAAAGTCACCTGCATAACGTGTGGTGGCCTGAGCCAGGATGTAGTTGGCTTTTTTCTCACCCTCATTTTTGGCTTCCTGCTCATACTTTCTAACGATACCCGCTACTTCGGCACGGCTCTTCTCTTCCACTTTTTCCAAAATATATACTTTGGCTTCTTCTTTCGTAAGCGAAGCAACGCTTTGCATCTTCTCTACTGCATCAGATATCGCTTCTTGTTTTCTCTCTTCAAGATGCTCTAAATGTGCTTCCTTATCAAGCAATTTCTTTTCTAAAAGTGCCAAAGCATCTTCTTTTGCGTTAAACTCTTTCGTCTGCAAAATGAGTTCACGGTTGCGCTCATCTACTTTTGCCACACGTTTTTGAAATAACTGTTCTTGCTCTATCTCATTTTCTTTTATCTTGACATTCGCTGATTTTAAAAGAAGCTCTGCCTCATTTTCTATCGCTTTTGCTTTTGCTTTTACTTCAAGTTCTATATGAGCGAATCTTGTTCTTGCTGTATTTTTCGTCCACAGGTAACATATACCTGCACCTGTAGCCACACCTGCTACACCGGGTATGATGATCTCTAACATTGTGTATCCTTTTTAGGATGTAACGATCATGTCTGCTTTCACATCATAATGGTCTGTGACGACCGCTTTGCTGTAACACAGTTCACGCGCTACAAAAATTGTTTGTTTTATATTTTTATTATGTTTTTCAAAGAACCTGTCATACATACCTTTTCCAAACCCTACACGTCGATGCGTACTGTCTACGCCGACTATAGGGACGATGGCAATATCTATATCTTTTACTTTATACTGTTTTGAATCATTAGGTTCTTTGATACCAAATTGTTTTTTCGTCAGTGGTAATCTGTATTTTACCAACCTAAAACTTTTACCTTCCATAAAAGGCACATAAAGCATCTTTCCTTCTATACGTAAACGCCGTATAAGCGGGTAAAGATCTACTTCTGTACACATTGGAAGAAAAAGCATGATATTTTGAGCGTCAGCCTGTTCGAT
This sequence comes from Sulfurovum sp., assembly GCA_016744875.1. Taxonomy (GTDB): domain Bacteria; phylum Campylobacterota; class Campylobacteria; order Campylobacterales; family Sulfurovaceae; genus Sulfurovum. The sequence continues at coordinate 20,256 of JADGDL010000029.1, read as the reverse complement.
GGTCTTGTAAAGTGTCTGAACTATCTTTTTATCTTTACTATAATGTTTTGATAAAGACAATTTTTTCACTCTTTTTAAACATTCCTGTCGAAACAGTTTTTTTCTCTGATCTTTTGTCATTTCGTCTTTTAATCCTCTTTAGCTATAATCGCCGTAATTATTATATCTAAAAAGGAACTGTGTGCATCAAATAACTGCTCTTCTCTTAGCGCTATTGTTCCTTACTTTTACCGGTTGTGAAGATAAAAAACCTGATGAAAACACTATCCCTGTTGAAAATACAACTGAGATTGTTGAAGAAGAGAAGTATGAGAAAGAGATGCAAGTCGTCAAAGAAGTAAAAAGTACATCTGCTGTGACAATAAATACATCCGAAGAAACATTCATAGAACCTAAAAAAAATATCGGTGATACATTTGAACTTCTTGACACACAAAAAAAGACATACACTGCAACAGTCGCTGAAGAGGGACTCATATTAAAAAACAATGAAAAATCTATAGTACTTCTACAGCTCTTTGCAACCTGGTGTGATCCCTGTCTTGGTGAAATAGCCTATTTGAATGATCTGCAGGAAATACATGAAGAAGATCTTTTTATTGCAGGTGTACTTACCCGTGACACGATAGCCCCTTCTACTCTGAATGCATTTATAAAAGAGCATCATATCAACTACAAGATCCTGCAAAGTGATAATAATGATGCGCTTGCAGAACACATCGCCCGTGAACTAGACATTCAAGGTACATTTCCCATTCCCCTGATCGTTTTATATCTGGATGGGGAATATTATACACACTATGAAGGTTCTGTCCCTGTAGAGATGGTAAAATATGATATAAAACAAGCACAACAACAATTACAAAAGAATCAAAGTCAAAGGTAATTCAATATGTTCAATCTATTAAAAAAAGTATTAGGCAAAACCAATGATGCCATCAAAGATGTCGCACCTAAAAAACGTAAAAATATCCCTAAAGATGAATTTGAGGATATTCTACTTGAAGCAGATGTCAATTATGAACTTGTTGAAAAACTTCTTAAAACACTTCCTGAAAGTATCTCTCGGATACAGGCATTTAACTCCCTAATCTCCGTTTTTCAGTACAAAGCTGACTTTAAAGAGAGTGATGTAAAACCTTTTGTTGAGATGATCATCGGTGTCAATGGTGCAGGGAAAACTACCACCATCTCGAAACTGGCTTACCGTTATCAACAACAGGGTAAAAAAGTCATACTTGGCGCAGGAGATACATTTCGTGCTGCTGCCATAGAACAGCTCAGTAGATGGGCAACAAAACTAGACATTCCTATCATCGCGACACAACAGGGCCATGATCCTTCTGCGGTTGTATTTGACACCATAGAGTCTGCCAAAGCAAAAGGGTTTGACAACATCATCATAGACACAGCAGGAAGACTGCATACGCAAACCAACCTGAGTGAAGAACTTAAAAAGATGATCCGTATTGCTTCTAAAGCGCAAGAAGGGGCACCACACAGGAAAATGCTCATCCTTGATGGAACTCAGGGTTCATCATCCATTAACCAGGCAAAAGCCTTTAACGAAATGATCGGAATTGATGGTATAATTATTACGAAACTTGATGGTACTGCCAAAGGTGGTTCTGTTCTCAGTATCGCTGATGAGTTAAAAATGCCTATATTTTACATTGGTACAGGGGAACAGCCCGAAGATCTTATATCATTTAAAGCAAATGCATATATCAATACTATTTTAGATGAAATCTTTATTTAGACAAGGTTTATAATGCGCAAATTTTTACTGATCTTTCTACGTCTTCTTATCCCCGTTACTATTCTTGTTTCGGTACTTCTTACTCTTTTCTTTACGGTCGATTACTCTTTTAGCCAAGCATTGAGTTTAGGAGTTCTTTATGGACTCTTCTCTGGTATAGGTCTCACTATTATCTTATCTATTGCCCTTCTCTTATTAAGGGAAGGTAGAGAGAATGTAGAAAAAACAAGTAAAAAGACACAAAAACAACAAGAGATAAAAGCCAATGAAGAGCTGATTAAAATAGAATCATCCCTGAATCAAAAAACCAATAAAAATCAAAAAAACAGTATGGACCATAAACTTATGCTTTTAATGAACAAAGAACTCACATTTGAGATCATACTTATAGCACTTAAAAATCAATTCTCACGTTCACTTACTACACAAAATATCGATACAGGCAGCATTGACGTCACAACACATGATGGTATCATATCCATCTCTGTTCTTCCGTTAACAAAACATACATCACAAGTGACTATCAACGGACTAAGCAATTCAAAATATATTCAAAATATTGTCTCGTTTCTTAAAGAAAAAGAACACTCATTTTTACAATATTAACACGATTTCTAATTTAGATCGAATATCTCTTTATAACGCTCTTCAAGATTTATCTTCTCTTTATAATCGATAAGATCACCCACTACGACCGTCACTACTTGTTTTAATTCACTCTCAGCCAATGCATTCCCAAGTACTTCATCTGCATTTGACCTAATATAAAGCGGTAAGATCGGTAATCGATTCTTCAAAGCAATGATACGTGACCCCTCTTTGAACGTTGTTAACTGTTTATCCGTTTTATTTCGTGTTCCCTCAGGAAAAATAAAGATAGATTCTCCTCTTTTAACCGCCTCTTTTATATCTGCAAAAAAACCAGACATTTGGCTCTTTTCTCTATCTAAAAGTATAGAGCCTGCATTACGCACAAAAAGTCCAAAGAAAAATGAATTATAAAGCTCTTTTTTTGAGATCCAAGGTCCAAATATCTCTGTCTCTTTCAATGCTGTTTCTATAATAGGAGGATCTATGATACCTCTATGGTTAGCCACCACAAGATACTGTCCATTCTGAGGCAATTTTTCTCTATTTTCAATCTCTATAGTGACCTTTAATGTCTTTAGCTGTGCTTCAGAGTAAGCCAATCGCAATCTCTTTTTTTCCATAGGGTCATTGGTCTTTGTTAATCTGTATCCAAAACTGTTAGTCAGATACAATGCATATATTGCTTGTTTGATCGTGTTAAATGTCAATACCTATCCTTTTATACTATGCAAATTATAACCAAAAGAGATAAATGGTAGATCGATTAGCTAAAAATATGTCAATTTGACATATTTTTAGCTTCTTTGAAAAAGAGATACTATACTTCGACTATACAAACAAAAGGTATGGATCATGGCAAAGAAAAAAACCCTATTTGAGTGTCAGGCCTGTGGATTTCAATCTGTTAGATGGATGGGCAAATGTACATCCTGTAATGAATGGGAGACAATGGTTGAACTAAGCACTGATCAGATCAAATTTTTGAAAGAAGTATCCAGTACCAGTTCATCCTCATCTGGTATTTCAAAAGCAAAACCCATTACACAGATAGAAGAAGACAACATTACACGTTTTGGATCAGGCAGTGGAGAACTTGACCTTGTACTAGGTGGAGGTATCGTACCTGGATCGCTAACCCTTATAGGAGGAAGTCCAGGTGTAGGAAAGTCCACTCTTTTACTTAAAATTGCAGGAAACCTTGCAAGAGAAAGTAAAAAGGTCCTCTATGTCTCAGGGGAAGAGTCAGCAGGTCAGATAAAACTGCGTGCGAACAGACTCGAAGCAAATCATGACAACCTTTTTTTACTGCCAGAGATCAATCTCTCTTCTGTTTTAACAGAAATAGCAAGTAATAATTATGAATTGATCGTGATAGATTCTATACAAACACTTTATTCAGATGAAACACCTTCTGCTCCTGGCTCTGTAACACAGGTACGTACCATAACCTTTGAACTTATGCGTATCGCAAAATCTTTACATATACCTATCTTTATCATTGGGCACATCACAAAAGACGGTTCCATCGCTGGACCAAGGGTACTCGAGCACATGGTTGATACTGTTTTGTACTTCGAAGGGGATGTCAACTCTGACCTTCGTCTTTTGAGAGGTTTTAAAAACCGTTTTGGAGCGACCAACGAAGTGGGTATCTTTGAGATGAACAAAGAAGGGTTGAATGATGCTAAAAGTATGGCAGGTAAATTCTTTAACAAAGAAAAGCTCCAGTCAGGTTCTGCTTTAACTGTCATCATGGAGGGGTCTCGTCCAATTATCATAGAGGTACAGGCTTTGGTATCAGAATCTTACGGACATGCTAAGCGTAGTTCTACTGGTTTTGACAATAATCGTCTGGGAATGATACTGGCTCTTTTGGAAAAGAAGTTAGATCTGCCATTGGGAACTTATGATGTATTTATCAACGTATCTGGCGGTATCAAGATCAATGAGCCTTCAGCAGATATTGCCATCATTGCAGCAATACTAAGCAGCTACAGGAATAGAGAACTAAGTGCAGAGTCTCTTTTTCTGGGAGAAGTCAGTCTTACTGGAGAGATACGGGAAGTATCAGGCCTTTCACAACGCCTTAAAGAGATAGAGACCCAAGGTTTCACAAAAGCTGTCATCCCAAATAAACCTATAGAGAAAACAAAAGTAAAATGTTTTGTAGCGGATGAAGTCTCTAAAGTAGTTGAGTGGATGTAATGGTTATAATACTTTCATGAACATTGGAACAGATATTATACAGATCAGCAGAATAGAATCATCCCTGAACAAATTTGGTGACAAGTTTAAAATGAAATTTTTAAACAGTGACGAAATGGCACTTGCAAGCAAGGTTGAGTCTATCGCTGGATTTTGGGCAGCAAAAGAAGCCATTTCAAAAGCACTGGGATGTGGCATAGGTTCAGGTCTGGCATTTCATGATATTATCCTAAATAAAAATAGTCGTGGTGCACCTGGATTCAAACTTACAGATGAGGCACAAAAAATACATCAAATCAAATCATCTTCACTCTCCATCAGCCATGATGGTGGATTTGCCATTGCTGTTGTAGTCATTGATTAACCAAAATAAATTATAATACAATCAAAAAAGGAAATACTTTATGAAATACACTGTTGTCACTTTGTCACTTTTTATGCTTCTTTTATCTGGCTGTGGATCACAGGATGCACCTGTTCCTGTCAAAAAAGACCTAACACAAACGGTAGAGAAAAAAGCACCACCCCCACCACCAAAAAGTACACATAAACCAAAAGAAGTAAAAGATACAAATTATGAAACCGCATATATGTATCCAGAAGATAAGAAAAAGAAAAAAGAAAAAGCGACTACAACTGCAAATACTTCTGCTGCAATGACTAAAGAAGAGTGTGTCGCTATGATCACTCAGGAGAAATTTGATAAATATACAACTATGTTTGGTTCAGAAGAAGCTTCTATTAAACGATGTCAAATGATAAAATCCATGAACAGTTAAACTTAGCATAGCTAAGTTACTTTCTAAAATGTACCATTTTAAATCTGTCACCCATCATCGTGGGTGATATAAGTGTTTTTATCTTGTCTGCTTCTCTGGCATAACGTGCCTGGGTGGTCTGCTTGGAAAACTGCTCTAAAATATCAATGATGCCAAAACGTATAAGTGCACGTGCCTGTGTCTCATAGTCTACTTCTTCAAAACCCTCTTTTACAAATGCCTCACTCACATGTCCAAAATTCACATCATAGGTAATATCATCTTTTTTAAAAGATTCACCAAGCACTATATCTTCATCAAAGAGTGGAAACGTTTCATGTTTTCTGTATACACGTATGGAAAAGTCATTACGTACATACTTTTCACCATAGTCAAAGGTCACAAAATCACAGTGTTTGATACCGGATGCCATCTGTTTAGCAAATTCTTCGTAGCCTACTGCAACTTCACCCTGAGTTAAATGCTGTTTCTTTGCCCAGGAAAGCATCTGTGTAGAAGCCTCTTCCCACTCAATGATATCCTCTTTAACTACAGCAATCTTTTCATCTTTTAAGAGTTCACAAGGAAAGGCATCAAATATCTCATTGGCTACCACAAATGCATACTCTACCTGCACATCAGAAATGTCATTAAAATGTGTAATTTTTATATCATCACCAAAACGCTCTTGTATGTAAGCAAGTTGCGCTTTGCGTACTTCTGGCTGACGCTCTACTATGCCAAACTTCAATGTTTTGACCAATGTAGGATCACAAGAATAAAGCCACTGTATCATGTCGCAGAGCAAATATCCCTGATGTGCACCTATTTCTATCAGCCAACCATTTTTATCTGCTTTTTCTTCTTTTAATAACGTATAAAAATGGTTTGCGATACTTGCACCAAAAAAAGAACTTGCACTCACAGCGGTGTAAAAATCTCCAACTTTACCTATAGCTTTAAATTGTTTATAGTACCCCTCTTCACCATAAAGCCATTCATTCATGTACTGGCTAAAGTACATTCTCTACCCGTATATAAAGTTTAAGAAGCTGCACCTGTTTATCTATCTTATAGATTTTTTGATCTATCTTTCTTATTTGAAGAGAGTTATACATGATATCAGAATCCAAAGAGGTCTTTTCACCAGCCTGTGCAAGATTTTTAGTAACATTAAATAGATTTTTATACACTTTTTCATCTTTATGTGCCAAAGCTATTTTTTTATCTAAGATCGTTAAACTATTATATATCCATCCGTACTCTTCATCTACAGTTTCTTTTCTGTCAAGTACTTCAACAGCAGCTTTTAACTTTTCAACTTTACTGGCTTCTATATCTGTAAAAGCATTGAAATCAAGTGGCATAGATACAGAAAAACCATAATTATAATATTTTTCTTCAATGTTAGGATTAAAATAAAGTGGATTCAGATCTCCATCTATATATTGCCCTTGTAAAGAGACCGCCGGCAAATACTTTGCCCATGTCACATTGGCATTATATGCAGATTGTTCAGCACGTAACTGATCTCTTTTTAATTCAAGGTTTTCAGTTCTATAGTCTTCTTTAGTTATCAATTTTAATTCGGGTAGTTTTAGACCATTCGGATTTTTATCACTTAAAAGAGAAAAGCGTTGTTGAAGCTCCATAAAATTCAACTCCAACTGAAGTAGCGATGTCTCATCCTGACTTTTTTTCAAAATAGCCTGATCCAGAAAACTACTGTCTAAGAGTCCCGATTCATAACTATCACGTTTTTGTCGTATGTCTATCGTGTCATTTTTTATCTGATACTTCATTTTTTTCTGTTCAAGTGTTGTTTTTCTCAAGTTAAAAAGGATAGAAACGGCATCACCTATCATCGTACGTTTTTGGAGCTTTATCTCTGCAATATTAGCATCACGCTGTGCCTCAGAATACTTGATACCATAATAGATACCACCAGATCTAAAGATAGGCTGATCAACTACAACAGAAAAAGTTCCTGTATTTACAGTCCGATCTTTAAATTGTGTAGAGTAGTTTTTTCTATATTTTAATGTTACAGGGTTCATCCAACTGTTTGAAAGTAAATCACTCTCTAACTCATTACTTTGAAATTGGTAATCAAAGATCAATGTTTTATTTTCAGAGAGTATATCACTCAATTCATCAGCTTGCACTGCCATATAGGCTAATGCACTACAAAGAAGAAATAACTTTTTCAAAACGTTTAAACCCTTCATCTATTTCATTTTTTGAGATTGTGATACTTGGAAGAAAACGAACTGTATTTCGTCCTGCCTTAAGCACGATAAGACCTTCATCCATACAGTTTTTAATGATATTTCCTTGAATCTCCGCACTTTTTGCACGAAGCCCACGCATAAGTCCCAAACCAACCTCTTTTTCAAAAAGTGATGTATATCTATTTGCAATATCTTTTAGTTTCTCTTCAAAGTAAACCAATGCTTCTGCTACTGCCCCACTCTCATACAAACCTTCCAACACTTCAAGTACAGCCAATCCCGCAGCTGAGCTCAAATAGTTTCCGCCAAAAGTACTACCATGATCACCTGCAGCCAAAACACCTTTATGTTTAGTCATCACTGCACCTATAGGTACACCCCCACCAAGACCTTTGGCAAGTGTGATGATATCTGGCTCTATTTCATAAAGATTCGCAGCTAAAAATTCACCTGTACGATATACACCGGTTTGTACCTCATCAACGATAAGTAGAATACCTATGCTTTTCAAATGTTTTGCCAGTTTTTGTATCTCTTCTTTTTCAAAAGGCTGCACACCCCCCTCACCCTGCACGAGTTCTATAAGAACAGCAACGGTTTCATCATCTATTGCTTTGTAAACATCTTCTATCGATTTTTCATAAGAAAACCCGTCTGGGTATGGAGAGAAGTTAGGTGTATGAAAACTTTCTTGTCCTGTAGCTTTCACTGTAGTAATGGTACGACCATGAAAAGAGTGTTCAAGTGTGATAACCTTGTAACGCTTATTGTCAAACTTCGTCTCACCATATTTTCGGGCTATCTTTATCGCACCCTCATTTGCTTCAGCCCCTGAATTCGCAAAAAATATACCCATATCATAACCGCTTAACTCTACGATCTTTTGAGCCAATTTTGCTTGTGGTTCTATGACCTGTAAGTTTGAAATATGGATGATTTTTTGAGCTTGTTCAGAGATCGCTTTCACCAACACATCATTACTGTGTCCCACAGAGTTTACTCCTATACCCGAAGCAAAATCGATATAATCTTTACCATTTTCATCATATAATGTAGATCCTACACCTTTTACAAAGTTTGTATAATTCCGCGCATATGTCTGTAATACATACTGTTTATCTGTTTGTTCTAAAGTCATTTTTGTTTCCATGTTTTAATTATTACTAATATTATAGCAAAGAGTTATTATGGTACGCATCACAGGTTTTATGAGATTTGAGAATAAACTATTTATTCTAATGTTATTTAAACGGTAAGTACTCTTTCCAAAAACCAAAAAGTAGCAATACTGCCTATGGCATAAGCAACCACTGTTTTATAGATATATCTATGTTTAATGATGATAGATCTAAATATCCAAGTAAACAAAAGTATAGCTGCTACAAATAGAAGTTGTCCTATTTCCACACCAATATTAAAGAAGATCATGGAAGGGACTATTTCATTTTGGGGAAGTCCTATCTCTTTAAGTGCTTCAGCAAATCCTAAACCATGTATGAGACCAAAACCAAAGGCTATAAGCCATGGGTACTTTTTACTTAAGTATTCACGTCCTCTCATAGCATAGACAACCTCTGCAGCAACGAACACAATAGAAAGTGCAATGATCGCTTCCACTGCACTTATTGAGAGGTATACAATGTCAAGTGATGATAGTATAAGGGTCATAGTATGGGCTAAAGTAAATGCCGTAATCGTCCAAATAAGCACTCTTATGTTCCCAACAAGTAACAACAGTGCCAAGACAAAGAGAAGATGGTCAAAGCCTTCTAAGATGTGTTCCACACCTAGTATAAAATAAGTCATTGCCATATTGTAAAAACCACTTTTATGGGTGAGCATAAAATGAGGGTCTTCAGGTAATACACGTATAAATTCAGTCTCACCATCAAGGTAGAGTATACGCACCAACACATCAGATGATGTCGCTTCAAGACCTTGGATATTTATGGGTTTATTGATGAGTGCACTGCTCTCTTCAATGACATACATTTCAAGGATACTATTCCCTGTTTTAGAGATTTTTTTAACACCTTTTAGCCTAGTACTTGAGGGAAATACCGGTTCCAACTTCAAAGGGTTTTGTACTTCACCTTGGCTGGGTTTTTTCCATAACACTTTGTAGGAAGTCTCACTTTGCTGTGTAAGTTCTAAGAAAGCAGGACGTATCTCATCTGAAAAAACTGTATGTAACAGAATCGAAAAAAGAAAAATGACTCGTATCATTTAGCTTTATTCCCTATGCTTACTGTATATTGGTTGAGTAATTCATCATAAAAAGCATCTACAACTTTTTTCTGTGCAGCTAAGCGAAAATCTCTTTTTACTTCTTGTGCAACCTCTTCAAGTGTTGCTACATGTTTAGGTGACTTTTCATCTATTTTTACAAGATGGAAACCATAACCTGATTTCACCGATCCTTGCCAAGTTCCTAATGCAATACCATCTAAAGCTTTAGCAAATTTCAATCCAAAAAGTCTTGCCACCTGCGCAGTACTTATATGTTTGTACTTACTTTCAAGCAAGATTCTATCACCAGCATTTAGATATATTTCATCTAGATCTTGCATTCCTAAAGATGCTATAAAAGCCTCCACATTTTCGTGTTTTTCAGGATTGATATAGATATGTTTAAAACTGTAGACAGGAGCAATGGTATATTTTTCCTTATGTGCATCCAGATAAGCCTGAAGCTCTTCTTTACTTGGTTCGATACTGGCAATAGAATCATTAAGCATAAACTCTATTTTCTGTTGGACCCGTCGTTTGATGATGGTATCATTTTCTACCAATCCCATCTGCGTACCATGGTTAAAAGCAAGATCTTCACGTACTTGATTATCGATCAGTGCCTTTAACTCTTTTTCATCGGGAGAACGTTGTCTTGTTTTGGTAAATTGCGCTGTGAGTTGTTTGATCTTCCCCTGAGAGATAACAATTTCAGGTTTTGCAACATTGTCATTGTTCGACAGATACAAAAAGAGTAGCCCACCCACTACCAAAAAGTGTAGTAGTGGTTCTTGTAATATTCGTTTAAACAAAAAAATCCTTAGTTACTTGGGGTATTCTCTATTATTATTTACTGTGCATAAAATCTTGATGAACTACTTTAAACTGTTCATTAAATCTATAAACTTTTTCTTTTAAGTCTGTTTCAAGTACTTTGCCTTCTTTGGTCCGTACAAAACTCATAATGGCATTTTTTTTATACGATTTTGGTAAAGCAACTACATCTAATGACGCATCAATGGGTTGCAAAAAAAGATAAATATCAGCCAATGGGCTTTCTCTTAGTGTGTCAAGCTCTACGCCTGACTGTAAGGCTTCAATCACAGCCAATTCATTTCTTCCAATTTCTCTGGTGATCATGTTGTCGATACCAATATTTATATCGAAATACCAACCTTTTTTACTCGCATACAGTGGTATAGGAAATGTCCATCCTAATTTTCCTACACTGATGTATATCTCTTTGTCATCATGTGTTATCAATCCATGTGACTCTTTATACTTTTCTAAAAAAACTTTTGCATCCTCTCTATCAAAATCTCTTTCTTTAACGATGATCTTATATTTTTTGCTAAAAAGTGCTTCATACGTCGCTTTATCGTTATTTTCTACTGCCTTGATAAAAGTATCGACAGCTTCATTAATCGTTGTAAAATGCTTCACTTTTACTTCTGCTTCTGCTGAAACAAAAAGTAGTGTACTGAGTGTAAAAACTTTCCATAGTGTTTTCATCATATTCCTTTACCTTCTTCTCATCGAGTGCATTCTGCCCCCGCCCATGCCACCCATGTGACCACTTCTGAAATTACTATGACTAGCACCACCAAAACCACTACGATTAACACTAGGACTGTCAAAGGTACTACGTTGTTGTAAGTTATGATTAGAACGTGAGTTATTACTATGACTTCTTGAAAAGTCACCTCTATGTGCTTCTACATTAGAGCGTGAAGGTTTTGATATTCCACTAAATGCACTTGGATCAAAATTATATTTTTGGAAATTACCATTATTTAGACTATCTCTTAATTTATCTCCACCTGTACCTGATATTTTTTTTCTTTCATTTGAAAGGTTTAAACCTTTTTTACCCAGTGTTTCTTTTGCATTATTTCTTTGTAGGTTACGTTGATTATTTGTACTACGAGGGTTTTTAGCGCGTAGGTCATTTTTCCATGAAGCATGGTTTCCTGAGACATTGAGTCTATTGTGTACGTTAATAGAGTTAAATCTATTCACATTGATATTAACATCACGGTGGTACCAGTTAAATCCACCCCATAAGGCAGCTCCAACAACAACACCTCTGGCAAAACCATAATAGACACCAGGTAAAGGACGATAATAATGTGGATAGTAATAAAAAGGGTAATAGCCACCATACCACCAAGAACCATAAACATATGTTGGGTTATAGACAGGGATATAGACTGTTTGAGGAGAAGTCTCTTGTATGATAATCGTTGTTGTCTCCTCTTTTTTAGTCTCTTTCACCGTTTGCTCTTTTGAACTCTTTAAATTACCCTCTTCTTTTGCTTTTTTACGAAGGGTTTGTATCGTATCCATTACGGTGTCTGGTTGAGCAAGAAATGCATCACCAACTGTTTTGACCCAGTCTGATTTTTTGCCCATCATATCAAGTACTTGGGGAAAGGCTACAAGTGATGAGACACTCGGATTCCATTTTTTATCTTGCACTGCCTTGACAGCGTCATCACCTTTGATCTTATTATCATTGTTTTTAGACCACGTTACAGCTTTAGCTACTTCATCGGGATAAGTAGACGCCATTAACATCTGAGACAGCAATGCATCCGGATACAAAGCGATAGGTGCCATAGCCTGATCAAGTTGTTCTTGCGTAAACTTTTGTGTGTCTTTTGTTGTTTCTACTGCATGTAAATTAAAAACAAATAAACTTGCTATCATAACCATTATTCGTAACATATTTTCTCCATATCTGTATCAGTAAAAATTTTATTTGTATTCATCGTTTTCCCTAAAAATTCTTATAGTTTCAAATGTAAACTATAGAATTGAATTTAAATTAAAAAAGAACTAAAACTCCCAAACGTGATTTTGGGAGTAAAAGATAATGTATTAAAAGACGCCATAACGTGTAAGTTTAAACATTAACTATTAGGAGATCTAAGCCTTTGTAGGATCTAAATGAATGTCCATTTGTGGGTAAGGTATAGAAATACCCTTTGCATCAAATGTAAGCTTCACTTTTTCAGTTGTGTCGAAATGTACACCCCAGTAATCTGAAGCTTTTACCCATACACGTACTGTAAAATTCACAGAACTGTCACCCAGTTCTCCCACACCGATAAAAGACTCAGGGAATTTCAATATACGCGTATCTGCGTCAATGATCTCTTGAAGTGTTGCTTTTGCAAGTTTTAAGTCATCATCATACCCAATGCCAAAAACAAAATCTACACGACGTTCTGCTTTTTTAGAGAAGTTCGTTATATTCCCTGCAGCTACTGTACTGTTAGGAATCAAAATAACTTTATTGTCAGGCGTTAAAAGTGTTGTATTAAAAAGCGTAATTGCCTCAACTGTACCGCTCTCTCCTCCCACTGCAATAAAATTCCCCACTTCAAAAGGACGGAAAAGTATGAGAATCACACCGGAACCGATGTTTCCAAATGTTCCTTGTAACGCCAAACCAATAGCCAAACCAGCTGCACCAAGTATGGCAATGAATGAAGTAGTGTCGATACCTAAATTCTTGATAGCTGCTAAAACCACAACTACCATCAAAAGAATATCTATGATACTCGCTACAAATGCACTTAAAGTAGGATCTACCTCTCCACGTTCCATCAATTTTTTGATCAAACCTGAAAGTTTTTTAGCTACCCATTTTCCTATAACAAAAATGGCAATAGCACCAATAATTCTTATGCCGTATTCTGCCCCATATTGAATCGCTAGATCCATATATTTATTTACATCTGTATTCATTTCGTCCATCATTTTCCTTTATTTAATCTCTATTTTCATGAGTTTTGAAAATATACCACTAGGTACTGGCATATAAATCTCTGCACGATAAGAAGAGATAAACTTTTCATCTGCTACTTTCCAAATTTTATCTATTTTATACTCTGTTTTTTCACCATTCAAATAAACAGATCTTTGATCGATACCATCTAACTCTTCAGGCTCTAAAAAAAGTACCAGCTTCGCACGATTGGCATCATTTACTTCTGCCAATGCGGTACCAGGATTTACAAAATCACCTTTTCGAACCATCAATTTGTATAAATATTTGTTGTTTAGCACGATCGATTTTTTAGAAATACTGTCTTCAAGTTGTGCTACTTTATACTGCATATCCAAATACTGTTTTTTTGCAGAGGCAAAACTGTAAAAAGCATTGTCTTTTTGTGTCGTAGATGCTGTTTTCAACTTATCCATACGTTGAAAATATGCTTCTTGTCGTTTTAAAGTTTCATGAAGAATGAGAAGATTTTCATTTGATGTTTTCAAGTTAATGTTATCCAAACGATCATCCAAATAAATAACACGTTTTTGATCCACAACATTCCCTTCTGCATCAAGATCAACATCCATGACCAGAGCACTCACTGCAGACTTAAGGATCACAGATTCATAAGGTTCAACTTTTGCATAATGTACTTTAGCAAAAAGTAAGAGTGGCGAGATCAATAATAGTAATAATTTCATAATTTACGTTCTTTTTTTGATTGATTATATCAAAATAGCGTTAAGAATGAGAAAACAATTTACATAGGTTTTAAAAAGAGAGCTTGTAATTAAAATAATAGGTATTGGAGAAAGGACCAAACTCACTCTCTTCATTTCCCTGTTGCAGCATGGCTCCTAGTACAAAACTGTTATAATCATTGAGTGTATAGGTAAGTGATGGAGAGATAAAACGTGAGTTATCTGTGTTAAAACTTTCTATATATAGCAAAGATCCGGATAAAAAGAGTGTAAAGTCATAACTGAGTGTAGAACCCAGATAAAATTTTGAAAATGCCAAGTTAGGAAGTATCTCAGAATCATAATTTAAAAGTATTTGATCATAGTCAAACGTTTGAGAACTGTAACGTGCTTCAAGCGTGAGTGTTACACCGTTTACAAAGCCATAGTCTGCACCTATAATAGCCTGATAAAAACTTTCTTCTACTATCGAAACAGGTGTAGACCTAAGATCACTTTCTATATAAGCACCTTCGCCTCGCACTTCTATACCTGTATCACCCAAATTAGCTTCAAATTCAAGCCCTAGCATAAGTGTTTCATTTGATTTTATGAGGCTTAACCCGACATCAGTAAAATCCAAAAACGCTTTATATCTCAATGCATACTTGAATGAATGGTCTTCTCTTTGTGAGACAACTGCTGTGATATCACTCATTTCATTAATATGCCTTGTGTAACTCACCGCCAATACCCCAAAAACCTCATCAGGCTCTAAACTGTAAGTATTGCGAGGATTAAAGATATTGGTCGGATTCCATAAACGGCCCACTCCCATACTGATATTTTGAAATCCAAGAACTACACGGTTCTCTTCATCTTCATATCCTCCATACATACGATAGAGTTTTGCATATACACTACCTCCATCATAATAGTGAAAATCACTCTGTGTTTTAAAGGGTACATCAGCATGTAAAAGCTCAATGTAGGGAAAAGAGCGAGAATCAACATACTCTGAACCAAAGTAATTTACTCCGTCACCAATAAAGGTAAAAAAGAGATTTTCATGTGTATAGTCAGCTCTGTATCGCAACCTATCATAGTTATAGAGGTATGTCGTACTGTCTTCAGGAAAAACAGAGCCTTGTGATATGGTATAGTTGGTATTTTCTATACGTTGCGAAAACTCTGCCATAAGCACTACAGAGAGTAAAAGATATGCAAGTCCTATAGTCTTAATCAACAAGTGCTCCATCATTCATTTTTACGATACGGTTCACAGAATTAATAACATATTCATCATGTGAAGCAAAAAGAATGGTCACTTCTTCTTTTTCATTGAGCATACGCATCATCTGCATCAAAATTTTTGAGTTTTTTGAGTCCAGATTAGCTGTTGGCTCATCTGCCAGTATGATCTTAGGTTTTGAGGCAACTGCTCTAGCTACTGCCACACGTTGTTGCTGACCACCGCTTAAAGTATTGGGTAAGGCATCCAACTTATGATCTATCTCCAACAATGTTGCTACTTCATTTACACGTTCTTTTATCAACGCATCTGAAAAACCACGTAACCTCATAATAAAAGCAATGTTTTCTGCCACACTCAGGACAGGAACCAAATTATACGCTTGAAAAACAAAACCCATTTCATGCAGACGAAGTTCAGTGGTTTCTTTTTCATCCAGTGACGTGATCTCTCTTTCTTCAAGATATATTTTTCCTGAACTAATGCTATCAAGTGCACCTATTGCATTAAGTAGTGTTGTTTTCCCGCACCCTGATGGTCCGATCAAGGCAGTAAATTCACCTTTTTCGATCTCTAAATTTATATCTCTTAACGCATGTACTTCACGAGGGTCATCTTTGAAAAAATACTTATTTACATTTTGAAGTCTGATCATGTATCTGCCTTTATCACATCTATTGGGTGAAGATGTTTGATTTTTCTAAGTGGTAACAAAACGCTAAGAAGTGAAGAGATCACGATAGCGTAGAAAGTATTGCTATAGTAACTGAACTCCTGATGCGCATAAATAATTGTTGGCATACCAAAACTCGCTAGGCCATCAGCATACGTCGATAGGTTAAGTCCTGTCTCCTGCAAGTACAGTAAAGCAAAGAAACCCAGTATAGCACCTGCACTGTAGCCTGCAAGTCCAACTAACAGTGCCTCTAGAAATATCTGCGTTCTTATATGACTATATGCCATCCCTATGCTTCTCATAATACCAAATTCACGTATACGGTCAAGTATAGAAACATACATCACACCTAATATCCCTATAAAAACAACCAGCATCACGATGGCAAAAGTGATTGAGTTAAATATAACCATCATCTCTTCCATTTGTTTAAGTAGCGGATTTAATTCTAAAAAACTTTTCACCTCCAACTCGGGGTGCGCTCTTTTGAGAGTCTCTAGCATACTGTCATCATCAGTACGTATGGCGACCTGTGTCGCAGAATTTTCATCTACTCCTAAAAATTCATACAATTTTTCACGCTCTATATATATGGCACGTTGGTCTATGACTATATTATTGGTCTGTATGATGCCTCTTACTTTAAGTGCTATGGAGTTAATGTCTCCACTTTTATCCTGAGAAGAAAAGATGAGTTTTGAACCGATACGCACTTTAAGGGTTTTAGCAAGTTCAGACCCAAGCAGTGCTCCGCGTTTCTCAAAACTGATCTTACCCTCTTTTAAAAACTTGCTGAACTCTCCAAACTTCTCTTCCTCTTCCAGATCAATACCTATGATGTTAGACAAAGAAGCTTTTCGTGCTGTTGAGCTCAATCCTTCTACGCTGTATCGTACACTAACAGCTTTTACTTGAGGGCTATTTTCAAGAGTAGTACGTATATCAGCTGCATTTTCTATATCATTTTCTATCTGTCTATCGAGTCTATAGTTTGGGTTATACATACTGATCTCACCACTGTCACTTCTTAGTGTGGCGTTGATCATATTGAGTGTCATACCATCATATATACCTTGAATACTCAGCATCATACTCATACTCACAGCTATCATGATGATTACAAGCAAGGTACGTGACAAACGTAAAAATGCATTGTTCCATGCCATTTTTACGATCATTTTAAACATGATGCATCGCCTCTATGGGTTTAAACGCATTTATATAACTCGCTGGATAAATGATACTTAGAAAATTTAACACATAAATTATTGCTACATTCCATGAAATTGTAAAAATGTCAAATGCAAAAGGCATTTCATCAGAGACGATACCATAATCCTTATACATCTCACTCATCCCCTCGATCACGATTGGGTTTATGGAAAAATAATATGCTATCGCTGAACCAATTGGCATGGCCAGAAGTATCGCTGCCGTTGAGAGTATGAACATTTCATAAAAAAGAAGTGCGCGTATCTTACCTTGAGACAGACCTATGGATCTGAGTGTACCAAACTCTCTTACACGAGAACTTACATTGATGAATCCAAAGATCATAATTACAAAGAAGATAACCACAAAAAACAAAGACATAGAGATATAACCAAATACGGAATCTACTTCCATCGCTTCTACCATAGGTTTCATGAGGGTCTTCCATGTGAGAGACTCTATATCCGCATCCATTTGGGAAGCAATACCTGCATTGATACGATCAACATCATCTAGGTCATTTAAAGCAATGGAAATATATGAAGCCTTATTTTCTGTATACATTAATGTATCAAAATATGTTCTTGACACAAAAGAGGCCATAGAATCAAACTCAAAAGATCCCGTTCGGAACACACCGCACAACTTAAAAATATCTGCAGCAAAGGAGTTATCACTGGCACCTCCCACAAAAGTCACTTCATCCCCAATACCCACACCCAGTTTTTTTACCAGGTCTACACCTGCATAGAGACAATTTCCAGAATCATTCTCTAAGTATTCTCCTTGTATCAGTGTATGTTTAAGTTGACTCATCTGTGCTTCAATATCAGGATTGATACCCGTAACCATCGCAGCAGAGGATATCTCTTTACTGGAGAGCAATCCATAGGTTTCATAACGAGACGTATATGTTTTGATACCTTCTATATTCGAGAGTTTTTCTTCTATTGATCTTACATCATTGATAAGATATTCATTCCCGCCAATATCTCTATAATCTTTTTTATAGATCTCTATGGCACCGGTATACACTTTAAGCGCATTGTTTAACATAGATTCATGTGAACCATCCATCATCGCAACATAAACGATAAACAGTAGTGTCGAAATGAAAGTAAGGATAAAAGTAGTAATAGAACGACTTTTATAAAAGAGTATATTTTTAAGTGCCAGTTTAAACATAGGTTCTTATCTTGAAAAACGTTTTAATGCACTTTTTTGAAAGTACTGACCAGAGATTTCTTTATCATACTCCACCTCTTCTAAACTGATCTCAGTAAATGATGTTTTTTTATCAATAGACTGTATCTTCCAATAGGTAGGAAGATAATATTTGGAAAACTTTTTCACCTTTTTATAGATAAACTCGCGAACCTCTTTACCATCTTCATCAAAAAATATATCCTTTTGCGAGGTATATGTTTTTGTGTCGATACGAGAAATGATCTTCCCCCACACGACTGCTGCATCTTCTTTAGGAATGAGTTCCAAAGTAACGATCTTTCCTTCTTTTTTGAGTATCCGTGGGGTATAGTCTTCTACTATAGAACTTTGTTTCACCATATCATCATTGGTGATGTCACTGCCCATCCAATTTTGTAACATCATAGAAGGCGGGATTTTAATGGTACGTTCTATTTTAGGAATATACTGCCACATTTGATTATCAAGACTTAAAAAAGTGATACCTTTATCTCTAGGAGGGTAGATTACTTTGACAAAACTCTTCTTTGTGCCTTCTGACCAACTTTGCATCTTCATAACGCGCGTATGTCCCAAAGAAGTAATGCTCATTTTCATTTGCATATACACGGAGATACCACGCATGTTATTGTCAAGTTTTTTAATGATGTCTTCTGCTTCATTTGTAAAGGATACACTGACTATCAGAAACAAAAATAGGGTCTTCGTAAAGTAGTGGACTTTTCTGTTTAAGTTTAATTAACATTATTCGTATTATAATAGACTTTAAAGACATTTTATTCTATAATTGTTTTAATAAACAAAAAGGCATTTTATGAAACTAGATAGTCAAGAAATTAATCAGATCAATACAAGTAAACTTTCAATCTTCAAACCAAATATAGATCTAGCTTTTTATCTAGCAAAAAAAGACAAGATTGACTTTGTTTACAATACTTCTGCATTAGAGGGTAATGC
The DNA here is from genome assembly GCA_016744875.1 of Sulfurovum sp. Taxonomy (GTDB): domain Bacteria; phylum Campylobacterota; class Campylobacteria; order Campylobacterales; family Sulfurovaceae; genus Sulfurovum. The sequence continues at coordinate 722 of JADGDL010000029.1, read as the reverse complement.
TATGACTTACCCAGAAGTACAAACTCTTTTAGAGGGTGTTACAGTAGGTGGACACAAGTTAAGCGATGAACAACAGATACTTAACCAAAATAAAAGTGTTGATTATCTTTTTAAGCTGATTGAAGAGAAATCATTTAAACTTGATGTTGATACGTTTACTACGCTTCATTCTTTTGTAGCCAAAGAGGAAGCGTTAAAGTGGGGAGTATTTAGAGAAAGTTCTGTAAATATTGGAGGAACAGACTATCAAGTACCTCATGCAGATTTACTTGAAAATATTTTTACTACAGGGATAGAGGAGCTTAAAAAGATTAATCACCCTATTGTAAGAGCTATCACAATGTTTCTTTTTGGCGCCAAATGTCAATTTTTCTATGATGGGAATAAGAGAACCTCAAGGCTTATGATGAACGCTATCCTCATTGAAGCGGGTTGTCCTATTTTGAATATCAAAGCTAAGGATAGATTGGAATTTAATAGTATGATGGTTAAATTTTATAATGGTGATGACATTGCACCAAGTATTGAGTATTTGACGGAGTATTATGTTTTACAAAATAGTCGTTTAATTCAAGAAAAAAACCATATAGATATAAAAAAAAAGACTAAAAAGATAGAGAGTATAAAGTTTCCTGATTTAAATGAAGATGGAAATGAACTAGCCCTTGCTAGAATTGAGAGAAAAATCTCTGATGGCTATAATGGGTTTAGCGCTGTAACTA
>JADGDL010000028.1:272-26448 GCA_016744875.1 Sulfurovum sp. | reverse complement strand
CTGTTGTAGATTCTGTTTCAGTTAAAACGACGTATTCTGAAGAACTTGAAAAGCATGGTGTAATTTTTTGTTCTATCTCTGATGCCATTCGTGACTACCCAGAGCTTGTTAAAAAATATATGTTCTCCGTAGTACCTATGGCAGATAACTACTTCGCAGCACTTAACTCTGCAGTATTTACCGATGGAACATTTGTTTACATCCCAAAAGGTGTGCGTTGTCCGATGGAGCTTAGTACTTACTTTAGAATTAACGCTATCAATACAGGACAATTTGAACGTACGCTTATCATAGCTGATGAAGGCTCTCATGTAAGTTATAATGAAGGCTGTTCTGCACCTACGCGTGATGAGCATCAGCTTCATGCTGCTGTCGTTGAACTGGTCATCTTAAAAGATGCTGAGATCAAATACTCTACCATTCAGAACTGGTACCCCGGTGATGAAACAGGTAAAGGTGGGATCTACAACTTTGTAACAAAAAGAGCTATCTGTGAAGGTGACAACGCAAAAGTTTCATGGACACAAGTGGAAACTGGATCTGCCATTACCTGGAAGTACCCATCTTGTATTTTAAAAGGTGACAACTCTGTAGGTGAGTTCTACTCAGTTGCTGTAACTACCCTAGCCCAACAAGCTGATACCGGTACAAAGATGATACACATTGGTAAAAATACATCTTCGACCATCATCTCTAAAGGTATCTCGGCTATGAAAGGTCAAAACACCTATAGAGGACTCGTAAAAATTGGCTCCAAAGCCGTTGGTTCACGTAATTACTCTGAGTGTGACTCTTTACTTATAGGGTCAAACTGTGGTGCACATACATTCCCTTACTTGGAATCTAAAGATACACAAGGACAAGTGGAACATGAGGCAACTACCTCAAAGATCAGTGATGAACAACTCTTTTACTTACGTCAAAGAGGTATAAACGAAGAAGATGCCGTGTCTATGATAGTCCACGGTTTTTGTAAACAAGTCTTTAGCCAACTCCCTATGGAATACGCAGTTGAAGCAAAAGCATTATTAGAATTAACATTAGAAGGAAGTGTAGGATGAGTATTATGAAAATTGAGAATTTACAAGCAAAGATAGGCGATAAGCAAATATTAAAAGGTCTTAACCTGGAACTTGAACCAGGAAAGGTTCATGCGATTATGGGACCAAACGGGGCTGGTAAATCTACGCTTTCAAAAGCGCTTGTTGGTCATTACGATATTGAATTGATTGGTGGAGACATTACCTATAAAGGTAAAAACATCAATGAGATGGAAGCTGAAGAAAGAGCTCTAGATGGCATTTTCCTTTCATTCCAACACCCTGTTGAGATCCCAGGTGTCAATAATGCTTACTTTCTAAGAACTGCACTGAATGCAAAACGTAAACATGAAGGTAAAGAAGAACTTAACTCTGCTGAATTCTTGCGTCTCATGAGAGACCATTTAGAGATGCTTGGTATGAAATCAGATATGATCAGTCGTTCTTTGAACGAAGGTTTCTCGGGTGGAGAAAAAAAGCGTAATGAGATTCTTCAAATGCTCATACTTGAGCCAGATGTTGTTATCTTGGATGAGATCGACTCTGGTCTAGATATCGATGCACTTAGAGCAGTATCTGAGGGAATCAATAAGATGAAAGACGGTAAACGTTCATTCCTTGTTATTACACACTACAGCCGTATTCTTGACTACATTGAGCCAGATTACATTCATGTTCTTAAAGATGGACAAGTGATCAAGACTGCTGGACCAGAATTGGTACCATATTTAGAAGAACACGGATATGACGGAATAGAGGCATAACAATGAACCTTTCAACGCTTAAAAATCAAAACCTGCAAGAAGTAAATAACTTGTTGGATATCGAAGATAGAGATATCTTAGTAGAGCGTTTTGTATCACTGGGACTTCCTAACAAGAAGTCTGAAGAGTATCGTTACTTTGATGTAGAGAAACTCCTAGAAAAAGAGTACAAAACACTTACATATATTCCAAAGACACTCAGAGTTTCTGAGAAGATAGAGATAGTTGATGGTGTCGTAGTAGCTGGACCACAGGGTATGCGTATCTATAATGAGCCATGTGGTCAAATAGATATGGAGCACTTTGATCCATTGTATTACCTGGGACACCTACTCTCTCCTCGTGCTATTAAAATAGAACTTGATGGAGACATTGAAGTAGAGATAGAACACAAGTTTACACAAAGTGATACTCTGATCAACTACCGTATAGTACTCTATAACCAGGCCAACCGTCATGCAACAGTGTATGAGAACTTTGTGGAAGAAGATATAGAAAATACCCTGGTACTCTATGGGTACGATATGCATATTGCACAAGACTCATCTCTAAGGGTGGTTAAAATGCAACGTATGCAAAACAGTGGATACAGTATGGTTTCTTCACATAGAGTGAATGTTGCTAAAAATGCGCATGCACTCTTTAAAAGTTTTGACCTAGGTGGAGACAATGCACTTCAACTGCTTAAAGTAGAACTTGACGAACGTGCCCATATAGATGCAGGACACCTACTCTACCTCAATAGCAGTGCTAAACGTGGTACAGTCTCACAAATTGTGCACCGTGGTGAACACTCTACATCAAAGCAGGAAGCTAAAAATATCTTAGATGGAGACAGTAGAGGTATATTTGATGCACTTATTCGTGTAGAGCCGACAGGTAAATTCACCAAAGCTGAACAAAATTCAAAAGCTATTTTACTGCATGAAAAAGCCTATATGGCATCAAAACCGCAGCTTGAGATATATATCGATGAGCTAGAGGCTAGTCATGGAGCAACAACAGGACAATTAGATGGTAAACAACTTTTCTACTTGCAAAGTCGTGGTATCAGCTACACAGAAGCCAGAAAGATTCTTGTCATTGCCTTTGCCAATACACTTATCGAAACGGTAAAAGACACTAGACATCAAGAGCGTATTAAAGCAGCTTTTGAAGATGTCTTTTACGCTACTAGTAAAAAAGGATAGATGATGAATATGGAAGAAACTGTAGCAAGATACAAAGAAGATTTTGAACTCTTCCCTACAAATAATGATAAATTAGAATATATATTTGATTTGGGTAAACGTCACACCACACTTCCAGAAGAAGAGAAAAATGATGCTACATATGTACATGGCTGTGCAAGTGATGCATGGCTTATGGGCGAATGTAAAGATGGTAATCTTATTTTACGTGGAGAAGGTACGTCAGAAATGGCAAAAGGAATGCTCACTCTTTTACTAGACATTTTTGCCAACAGACCAGTGGATGAGATACTCTCATTTGATCCTGCTAAACTCCATGATATGGGTGTGGTAGAATTACTTTCACCTGTACGTCAGCAAAGTTTAGAGGCATTTTTAAATATGGTCTATGGCTACGCCCAAAAATGTAAAGCACAAGGAGATAATTCATGAGTAATGAAACTGAAAAACAAAGCATCAACGATAAAATGGCTGCTGAAAAACAAAAGTTTATTGACTCCCAGCCTACAGATGACGAGATGACAGAGAAGATCATTGCGCATCTTAAAGAGATCTATGATCCTGAACTTCCTGTTAATATCTATGACTTGGGGCTCATCTATAACATTGACACTTGGACAGATGAAGTCTCTATGATGAAAAAAGCTAAAATTACTATGACACTCACATCTGCTACATGTTCATTCTCACAAGTGATCATTGATCTGGTTAAAAGTATTGTTGCTCGTCAAGAGGGTCTTGAAGACCTAGATGTTGAAATCGTATTTGATCCACCTTGGGGTCAAGACAGTATGACTGATGATGCCAAATTGGCGATGGGGTTACTCTAACCTCACCCTCTTATGCTATAATTCTACTTATTTATGACCTAAGGCTCTATAAGTGGAAACTACAACGATACAAACACAAAAATTCATCCTCAAACTCTTCCCCGAAATAATGGTAAAGGGATCATCTGCAAAACGACAAATGGTTGGACAACTTTATAACAATCTTCTTAAACTCTTAACGCCTTTCCATGAAGAGATGTTTGTTAAAAAATTCAATGACAAAATAGAAGTGGTCACACCCATTGAAGTAGTAGATAAAGTACGCCGTACCCTACTGGATACTCCAGGCATTGAACAGGTCTTAGAAGCACTTCAGTTTAATAACATGGAGACTTTAGATGACATCAAAACACAGGTATGTGAAGTAAGCGCAAACTCGGTCAAAGACAAAACCTTTGTTGTACGTGCAAAACGTTCAGGTTCACACCCTTTTAGATCTACACAGATAGAACAAACCGTAGGCGGATATACTTTAGCACATTCCGAGGCTAAGGGTGTAGACCTTCATAACCCTGAAGTGACTATACGTATAGAGCTTATCAACAATCAACTGAACATCATCACCAAAAAATATAAAGGTTTAGCTGGTTTCCCGATAGGTACACAAGGAGATGTACTCTCTCTTATGTCAGGAGGTTTTGACTCTACCGTTGCTTCCTACCTTACTATGAAACGTGGTATAAAAACACACTTTATATTCTTTAACCTTGGTGGCGCAGCACATGAGATAGGTGTCAAACAGGTAGCACTCTACTTATGGCAGAAATTTGGTGCTTCACATCGAGTAAAGTTCATCTCTGTGCCTTTTGATGATGTGGTTGAAGAGATATTTCGCTCAACTGCTGAACCCTACATGGGTGTGACACTTAAACGTCTTATGCTCATTGCTTCAGAGAAAGTTGCTAATGCTCTTGAGATAGATGCACTGGTTACGGGTGAAAGTGTTGCACAGGTAAGCTCACAGACCTTACGAAACCTTGCACTCATAGACCAGGTGACAAACAAACTGGTCATTAGACCACTAGCCACGATGAATAAACCGGAGATCATAGATATAGCGTCACATATAGGCACACGATACTTTGCAGAAAATATGCCGGAGTACTGTGGTGTAATCTCTAAAAACCCCATCATACACGGTTCTTACAAACGTATGGAAAGAGAAGCACAACGTTTTAATTATGAAGTACTCGATATTGCGGTTAATGATGCACAACACATCTATGTAGATGAGATCATAGATGATGTAACCAATGCAGCACCTATAGAGGTCATACATGATCTAACTGACAATTACATCGTTATAGATATACGTGCTGAAGATGACTGTATAGAGACAGCATACAAAAGCATCAAGATACCATTCCATAAACTCAAAACAGAGTTCAAGAAGTTAGCACAAGATAAAGAGTATCTCCTCTATTGTGAAAAAGGTATCATGAGTCAACTGCATGCCCAATACTTACGGGATACACAAGATGTCAAAAATGTAAGGGTATATAGACCCGAATAGTCATGAAAAATATGACCCTACCTACTATTTATCATTGATAGAAAGCCAAAGTGCCTTTACTTATTTGAGTGAGAGGCAAGATTTTGCCACTGCTCATCTTTACCGCTAATACTCAAATTATACATGGGTATACTAACCTTACCCTCTCCTCTGAACATTAAAATTTTGGTATCCGTATTATTTATTACGTCGATTTTTTGTAAAAAAATATTAAATTATTAGGGTATAATATTTTAAAATATAATGTACTCTTATAATTATATTTATGATTGACATAAGCAAAATATATCAAAAGGAAAACAAATGAAGAATAAAAAAATTGAGCATAGTAAACCACTGATAGAAATCTTGCAGAATGAAAATAATAATGAAGTAAGTAGAAGAACTGCCCTCAAAATGCTAGGTATTGGCGGAGCAGCCAGTGTTATGGGCATACCTTCTTCTTTAGAAGCTGCCCAAGCAAAAGCAGGTAGTATTAAAAGTAAAAAGAAGGCGAAGATTTTAGTTGTAGGTGCAGGAGCAGGAGGGATAATGGCACTCGCAAGACTGCATAGTGCTTTACCAAATGCTGACATTACGATCATTGCACCAAATGAAATACACCTCTATCAGCCAGGACAGGTTTTTATGGCTGCAGGGCTTTATACCTTGGATGATATCGTTAAAGACAATAAAGATTTTATCGCTGATGATGTTAACTGGATTAAAGATGAAGTAGCTTCTTTTGACCCGGATAACAGTAAAGTAACTACACGTGCAGGTGAGGAAGTAGCATATGACTTTATGGTTGTTGCAACAGGAATGGAATACCATTACGATTGGATAAAAGGTCTTACAGAAGACGATATTGGTAAAAATGGTATCTCCAGTGTATATTTGAGCAACTTTGAGGAAGGTACCGCAAAGGGTGGTGAAGTAACTTGGGATTGGTTTGAAGAACTAAAGGCAGCTGCTGCTTCAGGCAAAAAACCAACAGCTATATATACAAGTCCAAATACCTCTATTAAATGTGGAGGAGCACCACAAAAAATACTCTACCTTAGTGCAGACCATTTGAAAAAAGATGATCTAGGGGCTAATTATATTTATGCAACGAATAGTGCAAAACTCTTTAAATACCCTGGGATTGCAGCATCATTGGAAAAAGTGCAAAAAGAGTATGACACGGTTACCAATAAATTTAATCATAATCTTGTTGCTATAGATGTTAAAAATAAAATAGCAACTTTTGAAGAGGCATACGAAGAACAAGGTGAGTACGATGAGGACCTTGAAGAGCATACCATGATCGATAAAAAAAGATTGGTTGATATGAAGTATGACTTTATTCATATAGTCCCACCTATGGGACCATCTCAAGCTTTAGTTGATGCTTCTTTGGGTTGGCAAAAAGGTACGGCAAAAGGTTGGTTGGAAGTAGATTCGTATTCAATGCAACACAGGAGATACAAAAATATATTTGGTATTGGTGATGTGTGTGGTATTCCAATATGTAGAACAGGAGGATCAGCAAGACACCAGGGTCCAGTTGTCGTAGCTAACTTGGTATCTGCATTGGAAGGTAAACCACTTAAAGAAAAGTTTGATGGGTATACTGTATGTCCGATCAAAACTGGCTATGGTAAAGTTATGATGGCAGAATTTAACTATGATGGTTATGCACCAACGATACCTTTCTTGAACCCTGAAGAACCACGATGGGTATGGTGGGTATTTGACCTCTATCAATTGAAACCTATGTATTGGTATCTTATGTTGAGAGGATGGTTTTAGAAATTAGTTATAGTATAAGGATTAGGTATTCTCATTGATATACATGTATAAGATACGAAGATGTCAGGCTTTACATATCTAAAGCCTGAGTTATCATATAAAACTATTTATATTAAATTAAAATATTTTTTTTCTATTTCCTTGGCCTCTATAGGCTTACTAAAGTAAAATCCTTGTATATATTCACACCCATATTCAAAAAGAATATTTATCTGTTCTTCAGTCTCTACACCCTCTGCAATAATTTCCAATTTCAAACTTCTTGAAAGTGCGATGATCGCTTTAACAATTTCAAGATCTTCCTGATCATGAGGAATACCGTGAATGAATGATTGATCGATCTTCACTTTATGTACAGGCAAACGTTTTAAATATGCTAAAGATGAATACCCCGTACCAAAATCATCTATCACAATATCCACACCCATTTGACTAATTTCTTGAAGCTTCATAATAGAATCTTCTGGTTTTTGCATAACCTGGCTTTCAGTAATTTCCAATTCTAGCCATTGGGGATTAAATTTTAATACTCGCATTGTTTTTGACAATTCCGCTACAAAATCATCACTTCTTAATTCTCTCATGGAAAGGTTCAATGATAATACACCTGGTTTAACTCCTTTTTCATTCCAAATAATCATCTGTTTCATCGCCGTTTCCATCACCCATTTATCTATCTCAATGATGATACCTGTCTCTTCAGCAATATCTATAAACTCTTCAGGGAGGATGAAACCTTTTTCAGGATGATTCCAACGTATCAATGCTTCTACACCTATAAGATCTCCACGTTTCACATCTATCTGCGGTTGATAATAAAGAACAAATTCATGATTTATTAAAGCTTTTCGTAAATGCGTCTGCATATCAAAGCGTTCAAGGGCTAATTCTGTCATTTCTGCTGAATAGAACTGGATATTATTACGTCCCTCTTCTTTGGCTTTATACATTGCAACATCAGCATATTTAAGTAAACTTTCTATATCTTGACTGTCTTGTGGATAAGCACTGATACCAATACTACATGTAACATAAATTGTATGTCCATCAATATGTATAGCATCTGATAAAACCTCTTGAAGTTTTTCTGCCAGTATCGAAGCATTATGAATCTTTTCGAGGTTCTCCATAATGACAGTAAACTCATCACCACCTAAACGAGACAAAGTATCATCATCACGCATATGTGACTTAAAACGTTTTGTAACTTCTATTAGAAGTTTATCTCCAATATTATGTCCCAGAGAGTCATTTATCTCTTTAAAATGGTCCAGGTCAATAAAAAACAAAGCCATATTTGTCTTATATCTTTTGGCATGTTTTGCAGCATATTTTAATCTTTCTTGAAAAAGAGCACGATTTGGTAAACCGGTCAATGCATCATGATAAGCCTGTTCATGCAATACCTCTTTTTGTTTTTGTATCTTTTTTGTCTTTTTTTTAATTGCGTGTTCAAGTTTATGTGTATAGCCCTCTTCTTTTTTACGCATTTTATAAATAAGGATATAGATAATAATAATAAAAAGGATATAAAAGAAAATTGTTTCCAAAAGTTTTTCCAAAAAATCCATATAAAGTACAGTAAAAATATCTCTTTTTTTGATTTCTATGTTTAGTAGTCCCCGAATATCTCCAACTTTATAATCATAGGAAGTCGCATATCTTTGGCGTATGCTTGGTATGGCATCTTCACGTTTACCATGGCATTTTAAACAAGATTGTTGAATGTGTAAAGGTTTTGTATAATTAAATACCCCCTCTTTTTCTACAAAATTATCTGATATACTGGGGTTATCTTTGAAATATTGGATCTCATTTAACTCAAAATCGTTTGCCATATTATCACTGTTTCGAGGTCTATCGGAAACAGTTCGTACGATCACTTCACCATTGACATCATGAGAAAAGCGCTTACTGATCTCCGAGATCGTCTTAACAGGCAGTAAATTGATCATCTTATCATCAATGGCAATGTGATTATCTACAAATGCATCCTGATAGGTTTGACGAAAAGCTGAAACAAATTTTGCAAGTGATTGACTTTCATTGAGAAGTATTATCTTTTCTGTTTCTTTAAGATCATTGAACTGTATATATGTTCTGTAGCCTATAAAGAGAAATAATGACAGAGAAAATATTGTAAACAACTTCATTTTATTCATAGTTATAATTTCCTAATGTATAATTATTATATCATTATATTTACATTAGTAAAAAAATATCGTATATATTTTGTATCATTTAAGTCTTACGCAAAATATACACATAGGTCATATGATGTGAATATATAATAAATACTTTATAAAAATATAACAAATTCATATAATAATTAGGTTTTTTTCTAAAATTCTGCTATAATCGCGATACTTTTCTGCAAGAGAGTACTGAACTCCTTTTACGAGATATATAATCTCCTCTATTTTCCACGTCTGAACGTGTGACACAAGTTTGGTATCAGTTTGCATAAAACAGGGTTTTAAACCTCTTGATACTATTCATTGACTACAAGACTATATTACACCGATAATTTAACACAAAGAAATAACTATGAAATTTACAGATTTTAACCTAAAAGATACGATACAAGCTGCTGTCACAGATGCAGGATTTACAGAGCCATCTCCAGTACAAAAAGATGCCATACCTATTATATTAGAAGGTCATGACATCATTGCCCAAGCACAAACAGGTACAGGTAAAACTGCAGCTTTTGGACTTCCAGCAATGTCTATGATGAAAGCAGATGGAAGCGTAGAGGGGCTTGTTATTGTTCCTACGCGTGAACTTGCAATGCAAGTATCTGATGAGCTTTTCCGTTTTGGACAAAAAAGTGGACTTAAAACGGCTACTGTTTATGGTGGTACAGCTTATGGTAAGCAAATAGACCGTATCAAACAAGCTTCTATTGTTGTTGCAACACCTGGACGTCTTCAAGACCTTCTTATGTCTGGAAGAATAAAAATTAATCCTAGTTTTGTTATATTGGATGAAGCAGATGAAATGTTAGATATGGGTTTCTTGGATGAAATCAAAAATATCTTTACATTCCTTCCAAAAGAACGTCAAACACTTATGTTCTCAGCAACAATGCCAAAGGGTATTCGTAAACTAGCAGAGCAAATTTTAGATAACCCAAAAACTGTTTCTATTACAAAATCAGAAAAAACAAACACGAAGATCACTCAACTTTACTATGTGGTACAAGAAAAAGAAAGAGATGATGCTTTAGTAAGACTCATCGACTATAAAAACCCTGAAAAGTGTATTATCTTCTGTCGTATGAAAAAAGAAGTGGACAGACTTGTTGCACACATGACTGCACAAGGGTTTAAAGTATCTGGTCTTCATGGAGATATGGAGCAAAAGCAAAGAGAAGTAACAATCCGTGCCTTTAAACAAGGTGGTATAGACATCTTCATCGCTACAGATGTTGCTGCTCGTGGACTTGATGTCAATGATGTAACCCATGTATTTAACTACCATATACCTTTTGACTCTGAATCTTACGTGCACCGTATCGGACGTACTGGTCGTGCTGGTAAGTCTGGTGAGGCTATCACTTTAGTAAGCCCTAATGAACTTAGAACTATTAAACGTATCGAAAAAGATGTAGGTACAACAATGGCTTCACAAGTTATCCCCACACGTATGGAAGTACAAAATAACCGTGCAGATGCACTCATTTCTAAAATTTCGGAAACTAAAGTCACTGAAAATGCTATCAATCTTGTTAAAACACTTCAACATGATCTTGACATTGTAACTATCGCGCATCTTCTGGCTTCACTTGTACAAGAAGAGAATTTTGTAAAAGGTAAGGACAACATTGGTCTTGGTCTTGAAGAAATAGAACTTCTCATCCAACGTGCTATGCAAGGCGGTGGTGGCGGCGGTGGTCGTAACCGTGGTCGTGGTAACTACCGTGGTGGAAACAGGAATGGTGGCGGTGGCAGTGGCGGACGTAGCCGTCATGGAAGAAATGGACGCTCTGGAGGCGGTGACCGTAACCGTAGTGGCGGAGGTCGTGACAGCCGTAATGGTGGACGTGGAAGTAATAGCTAAGACGTATAATACTTTATATCATTTGTGATATAATTATTGTCTAAAAAATATAAGGAATATAGATGAAAAAAATGAACTTTAAAGTATTGGTATTGGCTATTCTAGTTGGGTTTAGTACATTTGCTATGGCAAAATCTGCTGCAACACTAGACCGAGATGCAAATAAGGCTATTAATCAATTTATTGATGAAGTAAAAGGCGGGGATGCTTTTTTGGTAAAAGCAAATGCTTTTTTGGTATTTCCAAGTGTAAAAGAGGCAGGTTTCTTTGTAGGTGGTAAATACGGTGAAGGTGTACTCAGAGTAAAAAGAGACACTAAAGGTTATTATGAAATGACTGCTGCATCTGTTGGAATGCAAATAGGTGCACAGGAATATGCGATGATCATTGCTTTCACATCTGAGGCAGCTCTTGATAAATTCCTTATCGATGATGATGAGTGGGAAACCGATGTAGATGGGAAGGTCGCCATTGCAGAATGGAACTCAAAAGAAGAACTTGATGATGTAGACTTTGATGATGACATGATCGCTTTTGTTTTTGATTCTAAAGGTCTTATGGGTAGCTTCACAATGGAAGGTACTAAATTTAAAAGAGTTAAAAAATAATCCTCTTCACCCAAGCGTGAGCATCTAGTTTAGCTCACGTTTTTTCTTCCCAAACTTTTAATTTCCACTCTTTTTCTTGTGCTATATCAATGTTACTTCTATAAAATTTTGTTATGATTATCTAAAAACGAGGTATCTATGAAATTTACACAATTTTCTGACGATGATAATAACAGCTATTTTTTTTCCCAACCACATCAGCCCTTTTTTGTTCTTGCATTTGTAAATGCCTTCTTTACAATGTTGATATTTATGCTTGCATATAAAAGCATCATCAACCTTTCCATATCAGCAGCAGACTTTCATGCCTATGGATTTGTATATCTTCTTTTTACACCTGCCTTTTTGGCTTTCTTGTTTACAACATTTCCCCGTTTTTCTTCTACCCCTGCTATAGAAAAAAAGACTTATGCAGCTGTGTTTAATTTATATTACCTGGGTTCTATTCTCTTTATTTTAGGATCTATTGTAAGTGCTCTACTCTCCGCTATAGGTATGATCATGGTCCTTTTATCTCATGTTAAAGGTATGTTGATACTAAAAAATATGTATGACACGACAACAATGGAAGATAGACATGACCTCTACTGGATATTACATGCCATGCAGTTTGGTGTCATTTCACATCTTCTCTTTATTATTGGAAAACTTTTTTATGCACCATTGATAGGGTTATCTATGGAAATAGCTACCTATCTTTATCTCTTTTTACTGACATTTTCGGTTGCGCAACGTATGGTACCTTTTTTCTCGCACTGTATGATAGACAAAAATATCAAACTGCTTAAAAATATTTTCCTGCTCCTTATTTTGCATATAGTGTTGGAAGGTATTTATCCAAACAGTGCATTTGTTGTAGATTTTGCCCTGGCATATCTTATAGGAAAAGAGTTATTAAGCTGGAAACTTCCCTTCCCAAACCCTAACCCTCTGCTTTGGATACTTCATATATCTCTTTACTGGGTACCCATTTCATTTGCATTTATTGCATTAACAAACTTTATAACACTTGTCTTTGACATCTCTTTTTTAGCTTTAGATATGCACATACTTTCTTTAGGATTTGTATTTACTATTCTTATAGGATTTGGAACACGTGTCACCATAGGTCATTCTGGCAATATGATGCAGGCAGACCTCTGGGTAAAAGGGCTTTTTATCTGGACACAAGTGGTGGTTGCCGTGCGTATCCTAGTCTCTTTTATTGCTGCTTTTGGATGGGACTTTATGGTTCTTTTTGATATATCTGCTACCGTCTGGCTGATCATGTTTATCGCCTGGGGAATTAGGTTCTTTCCAGTCTTGATATCTGGGAAAAAATTGACTTAAGGTACTACTATAATAATTCGCTATAATGCGATTATATAAGAAGTCTAATACCCAAGGTCTACTATGAATAAAAAAATGCCACCATCGTCTTTTAGCGACAAAGACTTTCTCCCTACGACACGTAAAGAGATGCATGCTCGTGGGTGGGAACAGTGTGATGTGATACTTGTGAGTGGTGATGCCTATATTGACTCTCCTTTTATTGGTGTTGCAACGGTAGGACGGATGCTTGAAAAACTTGGCTATAAAGTTGGCATCATTGGACAACCTGATGTAAAAAGTGACAAAGATATCAAACGTCTGGGTGAACCTCGTCTTTATTGGGGTGTGAGTGGTGGAAGCATTGACTCCATGGTGGCAAACTATACTGCTACTAAAAAATTTAGAAATTCTGATGACTACACACCTGGTGGTCAAAACAACAAACGTCCTGACCGTGCTGTACTTGTCTACACAAACCTCATACGCCAGAACTTTAAAAATACCGTACCTGTTGTACTCGGAGGCATAGAAGCAAGCCTAAGACGTGTGACACACTATGACTACTGGACAAATAAACTTAGAAAACCTGTACTCTTTGACTCCAAAGCTGACATTCTTGTTTACGGCATGGGGGAAATGGCAATACGTGAGCTTACACATGCACTGGATAGTGATAAGGAGTGGAGAGATATCCGTGGGTTATGTTACATAGACAAAGAACCAAAAGAACACTATCATCAACTCCCTTCACATAAAGCCTGTTTAGAGGACAAAGAGAAGTACATCGACCTCTTTGATCTCTTTTATGATAACAATGATCCTATAGCAGCTAAAGGACTCTGCCAGCAGGTAGATAATCGTTACTCTATACAAAATCCTCCATGCGACTATCTCTCTGAACCAGAGATGGATGAAGTATCCGCTCTGCCATTTACCAGAGAGCTCCACCCTTACCACCAGCCTGAGGGAAAAGTGAAATGTTTAGAGACCATTAAATTTTCCATTATGACACACCAAGGGTGCTGGGGTGAATGTAACTTCTGTGCCATTGGCGTTCATCAGGGGCGTACCATACGAACCAGATCTGAACAGTCTATCGTGAAAGAGGCGCATCAGTTTAAAGAGTACAAAGACTTTAAAGGCATCATCTCCGATCTTGGAGGACCTACAGCAAACATGTATGGCTACGAGTGTAACAAGAAACTCAAATTGGGAACCTGTGACCACCAACGCTGTGTAGATTCCAAGCATCTGTGTAAATCCATGAAACCAGACCATACACGTGTCATAGGTATGATGAAACAGGTACGTAACATACCTGGAATTCGTAAAGCATTTGTAGCTTCAGGCATACGTTATGACCTCATAAATGAAGATAAACGTAAAGGGTATTCCTATTTACGTGAACTTGTACAACATCATATCTCCGGACAAATGAAAGTTGCTCCGGAACATACAGAACAACGTGTCCTGGACCTTATGGGGAAACCTGGTAAACAAACCCTTGTGGACTTTAAAAAGCTTTATGACAAGCTCAACCGTGAGATGGGGAAACAACAATATCTTACCTATTATCTCATAGCTGCCCATCCAGGCTGTGAAGAGTCCGATATGCATAAACTTAAAAACTTTACGACCAATGTACTCAAAATGAACCCTGAACAGGCTCAAGTCTTTACACCAACTCCAGGTACTTACTCCGCAGTAATGTACTACACAGAAATGGATCCCGAAACACGTAAAAAGATATTTGTAGAGAAAGACACCTTTAGAAAAGAGAAACAAAAACGCATTGTTCAGGAAAAAACCAATTTTAATTCAGGGTTTGCAAGTTAAGTATGAGTGTGTAAATGCCAAAAAAACCTATCTATATCACCGATCTTGATCATACATTTTTACGTACAGACCAGAGTGTCAGTGACTTTTCTGCAAAAGTCTGGAATGACAGAACTAAAGACAGTATACTTTCTATAGCCACAGCAAGAAGTTTTCAGAAAACACATGATTTCCTGGATAAACTTCATCTGGATGCACCGATGATACTTTTAGATGGAACTATGATCGTTACTCCTGAGAAAAAGCTCATAGACCTTAAGTTAGTAAACAAATCCCTTGGAGATGCCATAATAAATGAAGGAAAGAAGTTTACTATCTACCCTTTTGTCATCGCCTTAAAAGATAAAACAACGCTTGAAGAAGCATTTCTCTTCCCTACTACACTCAACATACATCAGCATGGTGTCTTAGAGAACTACAGAAATGACCCACGTATGGTAAAGTGTGCAGATATCAGAGCAATGGAGATGAATCTAAAGCTCGTTTACTTTGGTGACTATAAGACCCTAGCCCCACTCAGTATACATTTAGAAAAAACATTTGGTACAGAACTGGAGTATAAACTCTCTCCTGAAAAATACTCAGACGGCTGGTTTCTCACCATTCTACACCATGAAGGGGACAAAGCCCATGCGCTTAGCAAAGTGATGGAGTATTTAGAGCGTGATACAAAAGATGTAACTGTATTTGGTGACTCTGTCAATGATATAGGGATGTTTAAACTAGCAGGTACATCTGTAGCTGTTTCTAATGCTTTGGATGAAGTAAAAGAGGTAGCAGATGTGATACTACCTCATTCAAATGATGAAGATGGTGTTGCAAAATATCTTAAAGAGATAGTTTAACTTCCCAATAAAGATTTTAGGTGATCAAACCCAGTTGTATTCTTATTTGATTCTGCTTCAATTTTTGCTGCTTCTGCTTTTTTATCTTCTGCTTTCTTGGCAGCAGCTTGTTTCTCTGCTAAAGCTTTTTGTTCTCTAGCTTTTTTGGCCTGAGATTCTTTTTTCTTGCTAGCTGCAGTTTTTTTGCTTGCCGTTCTTTTTTTAGCTTTTACTTTTTGTTTTGAATTTGATTTTTTTGTTTTTGCTTCTTTTGCATCATATTTCTTTTTTTCTATTAAAAACTGTTCTGCCATCTTTTTTTGATGTGTTACTTGATCATCTACTACTGATTCACTGGCCTCTTTTGCAGCTTTTTCATCATATTTCTTTTTTTCTATTACAAAAAGTTCCGCCAACTTTTTTTGATCTGCGATCTGCTTTTCTAAAGCATCATCTTTAGCAACCTTTTTTTCCTTTTCTGCCATCATCATTTTTTTTGCTTTTATCTCTTCTTCAAGCTTATTTTTTTTAAGCTGTATTGCTTCAAGTTTTTTTTCTTCTTCAACTTCATTCTGAATATTTTCTAATTCACTTGTAACCTGTTCGATTCTTTTATCATCCTGCTCACTGCTGTCAATTTCATTGTTATCAACAACAATATTGGATTCCTCCTTTTGTTCGTTATCAAATTCCTGAAGTTCACGCTTTTCTCTTATTTTACTAAATGATGAAAGTAAACTCTCTTCTTCTTTATCGATATTTTGAAGTTTCTGACTTAAACTGAGGTTTTCCTGGGCCATAAGTAAAGAGGCACAAAATAGAACTGTTGTAGTGATTTTATACATGATGATCTTCCATTTTTTATGATTTTGTTGACACATAAATATTACACGTATCTCTACATACTTGAAATATTTAATCTATGATATGAGTATATCATAGAATATAGAAAGTATTTATATTTTTCTATAATAAAAAATGAAAATAATGAAAACTGAGAATATTATAGTCTAAAGAATATCCCTTAAAACCATTGCATAATGTAAAACAACCAAATTAAGTAAGAATATACCCATAGATGAACCTTTGGAAAAAAGCCTCTGAAGAGGTGTTTTTAACTTATTTAAGGTCATCATACTGATGGTCATGTGTATCACAGTAAGGACAAAGATCACCACAACCAAATAGAGTTTGATACGAAGTGCATCAATCACTTCATTGGTCACATTTGAAAAAAGAATATCCAGAAGACCATTACTGCTTATCATCACATACCCTGTATAGAGTAAAATAATAAGCGCACCTGTTTCAAAGTAACCATAGATAGGTCCTATACGAGGGTATACTGCGTCCTGATCTTCTTTTTTACGCAGACTTACGCCTAGAAGAAACATAAAAAATGCTCCACCTATCCACGCAATCGCTGCTACAAGGTGTAAGTGTATCGCCCAACCCATTTAGTTGCCTTCTTTATTATGATGTCCTAAAGAACAATGTTCTTTTGCATTCTGGGCATCAAGTAAAAGCAAACTATTTGGCTTGATACGATTCCATGTTTCTGCATCTTGTACTAAATACACCTCCACATTCATTTCTAATAGTGTTAACAGTGTTTTATATCCTAATTCTTTCACATAGATCGTATCTATATTTAACGTTTTAAAATACTCGAAAAATACAGGAGATTTAGAGGTTTTATGAGGGTTTTCCTGCACGATGATCTGTCCTTCATCAAGAAAGGCAAATGAATGTGCTTTTCTAAAACGATGAGCAATAGTTTTTTTGTCTTCTTCTACAGGAATGAGTGTCATTTAACTGTCCAACTTCAATACAGCCATAAATGCTTCTTGAGGTACTTCTACACTACCAATGGACTTCATACGTTTTTTACCTGCTTTTTGTTTTTCTAAAAGTTTTCTTTTACGTGTAATATCGCCACCATAACATTTTGCCGTCACGTTTTTACCCATGGATTTCACGTTGGAACGAGCGATAACATTATTTCCTATACTTGCCTGTATCGCCACTTCAAAGAGTTGTCTTGGGATAAGTTCTTTCAGTTGTGCAACAAACGCAAGTCCGCGTGTTCTAGCTTTACCTTCAGGGACAATGATAGATAAGGAATCTACAACTTCTCCAGCGACCTTAATATCAAGTTTCACAAGGTTACCTTCTCTAAAGCCAATAGGCTCATAGTCAAAACTCGCATACCCTTTGGTCATGGACTTCAGTTTATCGTAAAAGTCCAATACGATCTCATTCATAGGGATATCATACTCCATGAGTACACGTGTTGCATTAAGATAATCCATCTTTATTTGAATCCCACGGCGGTCATTAAGTAATTTAATAAGGTTTCCAACATACTCTTGTGGCGTCAAGATAGTCGCTTTTACATACGGCTCATAAATCTGATATATCTTCTGCGGTTCAGGAAGTTCACTTGGATTTTGTATCTCTATCTCATCCCCATTTGTCAATTTTACTTTATAGATAACAGTAGGTGCAGTGGCGATGAGTTCCAGGTTGAATTCACGTTCTAAACGCTCTTTAACTACTTCCATATGAAGCATACCTAAGAAGCCTGTTCTAAATCCAGACCCCAATGCCATAGAACTTTCAGGCTCAAAACTCAACGAAGAATCATTGAGTTGAAGTTTATTCAGCGCATCACGAAGATCTTCGAATTTATCGGTTTCTATAGGGTAGATCCCTGCAAAGACAAAAGGTTTCGCTGGTTCAAAACCATGGATGCTTTCTGCCGTAGGATTTTTAGCATCTGTGATGGTGTCGCCCACTTGAAGATCACCTGCCGTCTTGAGTCCCATGACCACGATACCTATCTCACCTGTACGTATCTCATTAGTTTGTATGTTTGCTATGGGATTTGGGTACATCATACTAAGAACCTGATGCTCATCTTTTGTTCCCATTATTTTTACTATCTCACCTTTTTTGATGCTACCTTCAAAAACACGAACCAACGCAAGCGCTCCCATGTAGTTATCAAACCAAGAATCATAAATCAGTGCTTTGGTTGGTGCATTTTCATCACCTGTTGGTGCAGGCACACGGTCGACTATAGAATCAATAAGGTCTTTAACCCCTAGTCCAGTTTTAGCCGAAACAAGGTTATGTTCAGTAGCATCTATCCCTATAGCTTCTTCAAGCTCAGTGAGTACTCTATCTGGATCAGATGCGGGTAAGTCTATTTTATTTACAACAGGTAAAAGTTCGAGGTTGTTATCTATGGCAATATAGACATTGGCTATGGTTTGAGCTTCTACCCCCTGTGCCGCATCTACAATGAGTAGTGCACCCTCCGAAGAGGCCAAAGAACGGCTTACTTCATAAGAGAAATCCACGTGACCCGGAGTGTCTATAAGATTAAGGATGTATTGTTCTCCATCTTTAATATAGTCAAGACGTACTGATTGAGCCTTGATCGTAATACCACGCTCTTTTTCGATGTCCATGGTATCCATGACCTGGGCAGACATTTGTCTGTCTGTTACCGCACCACACTCTTGTATAATACGATCTGCTAACGTAGATTTACCATGGTCGATATGTGCGATGATAGAAAAATTACGTATGTTTTTTTGTGGTATAGCCTTAGCCAATGTGTTTCCTTTGATAGAATGTTTTTTGGGCAAAGCCCAACAAAACTTCGTTGTCACTGAGACAACTTAAACAGTTGGCTCATGCGACTTGTCGTAATAAAAAATATTATTCACTTCACAATGAAGCGATCTTATCTACTATGTATTTGTTTCAAAAAGTGAATTGACACTTTCATTGTTGTTTACTCTTCTTATCACTTCACCAAGCATCGGTGCTGTTGAAAGCATTTTGATCTTATCACAAGTTTCACCCATAGGAATAGTGTTTGCAACAACAAGCTCATCTAGCTCACCCTCTGCTATACGCTCATATGCGGGACCGGAAAGTACCGGGTGTGTACAACATGCCATAACTGAAGTAGCGCCAAGGTTTTTAAGTGCAGATGCAGCTTTTACCATCGTTCCTGCAGTATCTACCATATCATCGATGAGAATGACATCTTTACCAGCTACTTCACCAATGATATTCATTACTTCAGACTCATTGGCTTTTTCACGTCTCTTATCAACGATCACCATATCCAGGCCCAGTTTATTGGCAAAATATCTTGCTCTTGCCACACCACCGATATCTGGAGAAGCAATGATTGGGTTTTTAAACTTTTTTGCTCTAATATAGTCCATAAATAAGATAGCACCATAAAGGTTGTCTACAGGAATGTCAAAAAATCCTTGTATCTGAGAAGCATGAAGATCCACAGTCACCATACGAGTGATACCTGAACTTTCCATGAGGTTTGCTACAAGCTTCGCTGTGATAGGTACTCTTGGTGCAGCCTTTCTGTCCTGTCTTGCATACCCGTAATAAGGTACAACTGCTGTGATTGAATTAGCAGAAGAACGTTTAAGTGCATCTGTCATAATAAGAAGTTCCATTAAATGATCATTCGCCGGTGCCGAGGTTGGTTGTATAATAAATACATCTTTACCACGCACTGATTCTGAAATTTTTACAGAGATCTCACCATCTGAAAAACGATTGATCGTTGCCTTTGAGAGAGGTTGTTCTAAATACTTTGCTATCTCTTCAGAGAGCTCAGGGTTTGATGTTCCCGAAAAAATCATATATCCACTCATGTATGTGTACCTTTTATGCATAATTTATAGTTTGTATTTTACACAAAACTTGATAAAAAGGGGATTTAAAGCTCTCTACTACTACACTAATATGTAATATTACAATATATAACGATGGATACAAATGATGCGAAAAGTGTTCAAGAAAAAATCTTCAGGTTCAAAACTTGACAAATTTATAGAAAAGTATAATCTTCCCAGAGAATACCTGAGTGTAAACAGAAAATCAATCAGTAGAGGTATACTTATAGGTCTTTTTTGGGCATTTATCCCCATGCCTATGCAGATGCTTGGCGTGATGATCACCACCCCTCTTTTTCGTTTTAATGTACCTATAGCTATCTCTATGGTTTGGCTTTCTAATCCTTTTACTATGCCACCGATGTATTATTTGGAGTATCTTACGGGAAACATTATATTGGGTAGAGAAGGTATTGAAGATATAGAACTTACTATGGAGTGGTTCTCTGAACACTTTGATGATATTATCATTCCACTCTATACGGGTACAGCGTTCTATTCAATTATAGTCTCAACCATGGTCTACTTCCTTGTAAACTGGCTATGGATCAAATCAGTGCATAAAGAAAAAAATGAAATAAAGCGCTCAAGAAAAAGTAAAATGCGTGAAGACATAGAAATTTGATCTAGCTCAAGTAAATAAAAGAAATTAACACTAATTTAACACTTCTATATGATAATATCATTGTCTTAATGGAAGAAAAGACATTGTCCTCCATGATCCCTTTTATACCATTGGAGGGCAATTTATCTTTGTATAAAGCCCCTATGAATATACCTATCGTTAACTAAAATACTTTATGATTGTAAAAATATAAATATAAAGTCAAAACCTATGTATCAAAAATTAATTTTAGTAATACTCTTCTCTTTTACAGCTTTACAAGCAGACTATGTGCTTAAAGAGCATAAACGTGAAAAAAGTAAAATAGACCGTATGCCAAAGAACTCTGTAGCAGACATGAAACGTATACCTCAAAATCCAGCCTATTATGCGGACCAGATCAAACCTTTTTCTAAAAAAGAACAACTTGAGCTTGATAAAAAATTTAATGAAAAATACTTCAAACCCTGGACTCTCACAAAATTGGATATACCTGACAAAGATTTTGGATGGGAGATAAGATTTGTTACAAAAAAACCTATCTACAAAGAAAAAGGGAAAGTCATACCTGCTTCAGTATATGATAAATGGATAGCTAATGCTGACTATGACAACGTTGATAGTAAAAAATATAAAGCCATAACTATAAAGCGTACAAATGTTAAAGCACTACCAACTACTTCAGCCTACTTCAGAGACCCAAAAAAGACGGGTGAAGGCTTTCCTTTCGATTATAACCAAAACTCAGCCCTACATATAAATATACCTCTTTATATCTCACATTTCTCTAAAGATAATCGTTGGGCATTTGTACGGGCATCCTACGCTTTTGGATGGATAAAAACATCTGATCTTGCTCTGGTCAGTCAAGACTTCATCAAGACATTTAAAAATGATAATTATGCCATGGTTATTAAAGATGATCTGCGACTCTATGAAGATAACAAACCTCTCTCCATAGTCAAAATTGGTGCCCTCTTTCCTATAGATAAGGATAATGAACACTATCTCACTGCCTCACGTGATACTAAAGGAAGAGCTGACATCGTAAAAGTAAAAGCAGTAGTTGATAAAGCAAACATCATTGCAAAAAAACCTCTGCCTTTCACTGCCAAGAATGTTTCCATGCTGGCAAAAGAGTTTTATGGAGAACCTTACGGTTGGGGTGGTAGTTATGAGTGTCGCGACTGTTCGGCTACCACAAGAGACTTTTTAGGAGCATTTGGTATCTTTTTACGTCGTAACTCTGGGAAACAGGTCAAAGACGGAGACAACATCAACATAGCCGGTCTTGCAAAAAAGAAAAAAAAGAAAAAGATCATCAAAGATGCACAACCTTTCCGTTCTCTACTACATGTCCCAGGGCATATCGTTCTTTACCTCGGTGAATTTAAGGGTGAACCTGTCATCATGCATACCTACTGGGGTATACGAAAAAATGACAAAACCAAGATCATCACAGGACGTACTATCATCACATCAACAGAACCCGGCAAGGAACGTGCAGATGTCAGAGAAAAAAGTAAGCTTATCAATACACTTCAAACAATAGTGAACTTTTAAACTTTGGATAATTATTTTCAAAATGAGTTTTCTTCCCAGTTGCTCTGTGAAACAGTAACCCATCCAAATATTTCAGCAGGTGTTTTTAGCTATTACTCCGGTTACCACCATAGACATCGCTTTGAACACTGTGTGCGATACTTAGATAAAAAAAGTAAAGATGTAGATAAACTTATCATCGGTAAGTATTGTTCCATTGGTTCAGGTGCTGTATTTATGATGGCAGGTAATCAGGGACACAATATAGACTGGGTAAGTACTTTTCCTTTTTATTATCAAGCCAATATATTTAAAAGATCCGTGAATGCTTACAAAAGATCCGGTGATACCCGCATAGGTAATGATGTCTGGATAGGTTCTGAAGCTATGATAATGGCTGGGGTCACCATAGGGTCAGGTGCTGTTGTTGCAGCACGTGCAGTAGTTGTAAAAGATGTTCCACCCTACGCAGTGGTTGGAGGGAATCCAGCTATCATTATCAAATATCGTTTTAATGAAAAGCAAAGAGAGGAACTACTCAAATTGAAATGGTGGGACTGGACTGAGACAAAGATCAAGGCAGCCATGCCATACATCTGTTCTGATAACATTCAAGGTCTAAGGGAACTCTGATAATAGGTCATACCCATAATTAGAGGTTCCCTTAATTGACATTAAGATAAAATCCAAGCATGAAACATAAAGAAAAAATAAAAATATTTACAACAACGATCAATGCAGGAACGCATAAAGGAAAGAAGATAGAAATACCTGACATCTTCACCACACGGAGTTCAAAAGGCATCTTAAAAGAATCACTATTCAACACCCTTCAATTTGACATCATCGATAAAAATTTTGTTGAAGTTTTTTCAGGTTCAGGTTCCATAGGACTTGAAGCACTGAGTCGTGGTGCTTCACAATGTTACTTTATGGAGTACAATACGACAGCTTTTCACTGCTTAGAAGGTAATGTAAAACGTATAGATCCTTCAAAATGCCATACCTTCTATGGTGACAGTTTTGAAAAATTCAGTACCGTTTACAATTTAGTAAAAAAATCAGATGAAAAAACCTACTTCTACTTTGATCCTCCCTTTTCTACAAGAGATGGTATGGATGACATCTATGACAAAACCATCACTCTTATAGAGAGCATTGAACCCCAAGTATGTGAGATGGTCATCGTAGAACATATGTCAAGTTTGGATATGCCAGATAACATTGGTTCTTTGAGATTGCAAAAACGTAAAAAGTTTGGTCGCAGTACTATGACCTACTATAAGCCAGTTTAACGCACTGTATTAATTTACTAAAAAGTGTTTTCTAAACGCATCAGCATGCACCGGTTTAGAAAAATAAAAACCTTGATAACTTAATTCATCATCCAAAGCAAGAAGGACCTCTTTTTGCTTTATATCTTCAATACCCTCAATAATAATATTATAATTAAACTGTCTCCCGATATCCAGTATTGTTTTAACCATAGTAACTTCATCCGGATTTCCTATGATATCTTGTATAAATGCTTTATCGATCTTGAGGGTATTGAAAGAAAGTTTTTTCAAATATGAAAGCGATGAATAGCCTATACCAAAATCATCAATAGCACATTTAATACCTTGATAACGTAATTCATTGATCACATTTTGTGTACTGTCAAAACTATCAATAAGAGAACGTTCTGTGATCTCTATCATAATATCAGATGTTTCAATACCATTTTTTTGTAGCATTTTCAAAAACTCTTTTGCAAAATTCTGTTCTATAAGCTGTTGGGCATTGATATTGATAGAAACATAATTAAGATCCCAGGCACCTGTATCTTTCCATGATCGTATCACCTTACAGACCCTGTCTATGATCCACCATGTAATATTGGAAAGTAATCCTGCTTTGATTGCTAAAGGGATGAATTCACTAGGATTCATCATACCTTTTTCAGGGTGTTCCCATCGGATAAGCGCCTCTGCAGATAGTAATTCATCATCATACATACGTACTATAGGCTGAAAAAACATATCTAATTGTCCATTTTCTGCAGCATATGCCAAGTCATGCTGTAAGACAAACAGATCTTTTTGTTTTTCATCTAACGCTTCATCATAGTAAGAAAGATGATCATTGGTCTTTTTTGCCTGATACATCGTAATATCTGCATGACGGATGATCTCTTCAATATTACTATACTCAGGCTCTATGATAATGATACCTATACTCGATTGGATATGAAGATGAAGATCATCAATGATGAAGGGATCGTTAAATATCATTTTGATCTGTCTTCCAAATATTTTTGCATGATTTTGTGCCTCATCTTTGTTCCTGGTAAAATGAGGTATAACAATAATGAACTCATCACCACCTAAACGACTGATACTGCACTCATCTTGCATTGTATATTGTAAACGATGTGCGACAGAAAGAAGTACTTCGTCCCCTACTTTATGTCCTAAAGAATCATTAATGCCCTTAAATTGATTTAGATCCAGATAAAAAAGCAAAGAGTAATAGGTGCTATGCTTCTCTTTTTGGATGAGTTCCTTCATGTAATTTTCAAAACCTCTGCGGTTAAAAAGTTCTGTAAGCGTATCATGTACAGAGATATGTTCAAGTTCTGCTATAGCATCTCTCTCTTTTGTTTTGTCTTCTATAATAGCAATAGCCCCAATCACTTCCTCATGAGAATCAGTATAAGGGGAAATCTTTGCATCTATCCAAAACTCTGAACCTTTGATAGAGATATAGGGTCCTTCATATCGTTGACTCCCATCTTCCAATGATTGGGCCATAACATTAACGGCCCTTGAATCAGGAAGATCTTTGAGGTTCATACCCACTAAGCTCCTAGAGTTATGTCCAAAAAGCAGATCAAACTGCTTATTTGAATCAGTCAATTCCAGGTTTTTATTAAAAGAAAACATACTTAAAGGGGACTCTTTAAATAGATTATGCAATACATTCTGATCTTTTTCCAGATTATCGATCTGTATTCGTTGATTATGCATTGTTGTAATAAGTATCAACTGTGCCATAAAATAAAGTATCAATAAAAGAGGAACAATATAAAATATAGTACTGTGAGAGTACATAAAAAGTGTTACGATAGCAGGTATTACAATGATACTGATGTATAACAAAGATAAACGGTAATCTATATGTAAAGAGGTAATGGCACCAAAACTCATTCCCAATACTACTGCAACCGCAAACATTTGTCCGAAAGGTTCAAGATGAGGGATAAAAAGAAATGAAAAAAGTCCAAAGGTAACAGCTGTTGCCAACGCAGAAAAAATAAATTTCCTATACCATACGGTTAGCGTATCTCTCTTCCTATCCCTCATGAACTGATAGGCGATATACATTCTATATGATACTAATAAAATAACAACTATACACCAGGTCAGGATCAACTTCCCCAATTCTTCCAAAATTTAAATCTGAAATGCAATTTTTTGAAGAATGAAAGAAAAAAGTTGTAATTTTTGGATTTGAAGAGGTTAAATGCTAAACTTTCTTCTTTATCCGACCAAAGAAAGGAAGAGTATGTTTAAACAT
>JADGDL010000028.1:0-262 GCA_016744875.1 Sulfurovum sp. | reverse complement strand
CCCAAGAGCAAAGGTATCATATTGAAGCTTATAAAAAAGCAGGATATGGTAATTCTGAAATAGCTAAAGATCTAGGAGTACATCCTTCAACGATAGGAAGAGAACTAAAAAGAAATTCCAGTCCAATACGCCAAAGATACGGTGCTAAGGTAGCTCAAGAGATCTCTTCATTGAGAAAGAGTGTGAATTCCAAAGCAAACAGGAAGTTTAAAAATGAACTAGAATATCTTGTGATCAAATATATTGAAAGAGACTGGTCACC
>JADGDL010000027.1 GCA_016744875.1 Sulfurovum sp. | reverse complement strand
GTTTGATCTGCTGTAAGAACGAGTGGTGGTACACCTAGTTCTGCACGCTCAGCTGTGTGAGCTTTATATTCTTCTAATAAGGCCATTATGGGTCTCCTAAATAATTTTTTTCAATAGAGGATAGCAAAAATGACTTAAAAAATTACTTAAAGTTAACCTTATACTTAGTTTAAATAATATCTTATAATTTACAATAAGAGAAAAATTGATACATATGTAGAAAATAGTTACAAAAAAGCGACTTTTTTACGATAAATATAAATTACCAGAATAATAGTAAAGTAATATATACGGATAGTATAGAGTCAGATTCTAGTTGAAAATTTGCATATATTATGTATGTAAATTTAATATATCCCTATAAAATAAGATATACACTTTAAAATCTTAATATACCATACTTAATTGTAAGGTGATAATAAAATGTTCAGTTACTCCAAAACAAATCCTGTTTTCAGATTCCACATAAAACACACCTAATACAAAAAAACGATTGATATACGACTATTTTATTTTATATTTACGATAATAAATTATCTCTAATTATCACAAAAGATGATTATAGACTATAAATATTAAGGAATTTTTATGTCAAATGAACTACTGTTAGCATCATCTGTTTTTGTACTCATTGGTCTTCTTTTGTCAGCAGTTTTTATGCTGACAAAATATCTAGGACCTTCTCGAAAAGATGGTGTCAACAAAAATACTGTCTATGAAAGTGGTGTAAGTAACCCTGTAGGCGGCACAAATATAAAATTTAGCATTAAGTTTTATATTGTTGCGATTCTCTTTGTGATTTTTGATGTAGAGATCATTTTTATGTTTCCATGGGCCGTGAATGTAAGAGAACTTGGCTACCTAGGATTAGGAGAGATGTTTACATTTATGGCTCTTCTCTTTGCAGGTTTAATTTATATCTATAAGAAAAAGGCATTATTATGGGATTAGAAGAAGAACATTCTCTTGGTGACTCTGTATTAGTTACCAAACTGGATACAGCAGTCAACTGGGCTAGGTCATACTCGATGTGGCCTATGGTATTTGGAACAGCATGTTGTGGTATAGAGTTTATGTCTGTTGCCGCATCTAAACATGATATATCTAGATTTGGAGCCGAAGTGGTTCGTTTTTCTCCACGACAAGCAGATCTTTTGGTGGTAGCTGGAACTATTAGTTATAAACAAGCACCCATACTTAAAAAGATATATGACCAGATGCCTGAACCTAAATGGGTTATCTCTATGGGAGCCTGTGCTTGTAGTGGTGGGTTTTATGACAACTACACAACAGTGCAAGGTATTGATGAAATTATACCTGTTGATGAATATATTGCAGGGTGCCCACCTAGACCAGAAGCTTTTTTTGAATCGCTCATGAGAATTCAGGAAAAGTCCAAAAAAGAAACCATTACTCAAAAAGATCGTCAACATAATCGTGGTTTTAAAGGTTTCTTAGATGCATAATAAAGTGTATGAAGTATCTTACGACAAAGTAAGAGAAACCATTATAGCCCTTAAAGAGAATGAAGATTTTTCTTTGTTACTTGATATTACGGCTACTGACTATCTGAACTATCCAGACCATACTGGGGAGCGATTTGCTGTAGTCTATATTTTACGTGATAGTACTTTTAAAAATGAGATCATCGTAAAAACGATGGTCGATGACAGTACTTTAACATTACCAACGATGAGTGACATCTATTATGCAGCCGATTGGGGCGAGCGAGAGGTATTTGATCAATATGGAATTATTTTTGAGGGACACCCAAATCTAAAAAGAATCCTGAATCATCATCAGTTTAAGGGTCATCCTCTAAGAAAAGACTATGAGATCACCGATCGACATATCTGTACACATACAGAAGACCTGATGGATGAAATGACTCCTCTTTTAAAAGAAAAAGGGCTTGAAGAAGATGAAGTGATGCTTCTGAATGTAGGGCCCTCCCACCCTGCTTCTCATGGAACTATTCGAAACCTTTTAGCAATGGAGGGTGAGACAATTGCATCAGCAGTCACAGAAATAGGATACCTTCACAGAGGCTTTGAAAAAGCATGTGAAACACATACCTACAATCAAATTATTCCCTATACCGATAGATTAAACTATTGTTCTGCTATATTAAATAATATAGGCTTTTGTAAAACCGTTGAAGAGATGTTAGAAGTTGAAATACCTGACAGAGCTAAATTTATACGTGTGATCATCGGAGAGCTTAGCCGTATTATGGATCATGCAGTATGTAATGCCGCTAATTGTGTCGATTTGGGTGGATTGACTAACTTTTGGTATATCTTTAATCCAAGAGATGAAGCCTATGAAGTACTCTCAAAACTTACAGGTGCCAGACTTACTAATTCTTACACTCGTGTTGGTGGATTAAGTTATGACTTATACGATGGTTTTGAAGAAGAAGTTGAATCGGTACTAAAATCAACAGAAAAATCTATTGATGATGCGCTTTCACTGATCGCTCGCAATAAAATCTTCTTAGATAGAACCCAGGATGTTGGAGTGATCAAACAAGATTTTGCCATTAGTGCTGGTATCACAGGTCCCAATCTTCGTTCAACAGGTATAGCCCAGGATATGCGAAAAGATAAACCCTATTATTATTATGATAGTTTTGATTTTGATGTGGTCGTAGGAAGTCATGGTGATATTTATGACCGAATGATGTTACGTTTTGAAGAGATGATCCAGAGTATTCGTATTATTAGGCAAGCTATAAAAAATATGCCTGGTGGTGCTATTATCACCGAGGATAGAGCCATTTCCCTACCTCCAAAAGATCAGGTTTACGGTTCTATTGAGGGGATGATGAACCAGTTTAAGCTAGTCTTTGAAGGCGTTAAAGTGCCAAAAGGTGAGTACTACTCTGCCACAGAAGCAGCCAATGGTGAACTTGGCTTTTATGTCGTAAGTGATGGTTCAGGAACACCCCATAAAGTGAAGTGTAGACCGCCCTGCTTTTATGCTTTAGGTGCTTACTCAAAAATTATTGAAAATACGATGCTAGCAGATGCCGTAATCACTATGGCAAGTATGAATTTTATTGCAGGGGAGTTTGACAGATAATGAACACATTTACACTTTCACCTAAAAACCAAGAGAAATTTGAAAAACTTTCAAAGCGTTATCCTAAGATTGATTCTATGATGTTACCAACTTTATGGTTGGTACAGGAACAAGAAGGATGGATAAGTCCTGAAGCTATGATCGCTGTTTCAGAACTACTCTCTACTACACCTATTCGTGTCTATGAAGTAGTGACCTTTTACACCATGTATAATACAAAACCTACAGGTACACACCATATTGAAGTATGTAAAACAACTTCTTGTATGCTCTGTGGAAGTAAGGAAATCATTTCTTACCTAGAAGAGACTCTGGATATTAAACCTGGAGAGACAAGCAAAGATGGTCAATTTACTCTTTCTGTCGTTGAATGTTTAGGTTCATGTGGAGGGGCACCTATGTTGGCCTTTAATGGAGACTATATAGAGAACCTTACGATAGAAAAAGTAAAAAACTTACTGAAGGAGTCTTCATAATGATAACTAAAATTGTGAGTAAAAAATTTGATATTCCCGAGTCTTATAAGCTTGAAGTTGCACAAGAAAATGGTGCTTATGGTTCATTAAAAAAACTATTTACCATGACACCTGACGAAGTGATCACTGAAGTTGATAAGTCAAAGTTGAGAGGAAAAGGTGGTGGAGGTGCTTTATGTGGTCCAAAATGGAGATACATGCCAACCAATGACCCACGTCCTGCATACCTTATAGTTAATGCCGATGAGAGTGAGCCTGGTACTTTTAAAGATAGAGAAGTTATGGATAAAGACCCACATTTACTTATTGAGGGAATTATCTGTTCTTCCTATGCTATGAATATTCACACAGCATATATCTACATTCGAGGAGAATATAAGTGGCTTGCAGATAGACTTAACACTGCTATTGATGAAGCGTATGACGCTGGTATTATTGGTGATACACTCATGAATGGTGCCTGCGATTTCAAATTAGACATTGTCGTGCATCGTGGAGCAGGAGCTTATATCTGTGGTGAGAAATCTGCATTAATTGAATCTCTTGAAGGGAAAAGAGGTCATCCGAGACTCAAACCCCATCAAAAAGAGTGTGAGTGGTACTTTGGTGATCCTGCAACGGTTAACAATGTAGAGACCATTGCTTCGGTACCACATATTGTAGAACATGGCTATGAGGCCTACACCCAATATGGAACAGAAAAATCACCAGGAACCATGCTATTTGCGCTTAGTGGTCCGGTCAAAAATCCTGGGGTCTATGAGTTAGCATTTGGTCTAAAGATGATAGATGTCATCAATACTTTAGGTGGAGGGATGAAAGACGGTAAAAAACTAAAAGCTGTCATTCCAGGAGGTGTCTCCTGCCCTATCCTAACCAAAGATGAAGTAGAAAAAGCCGTACTTGATTATGAATCAATGTGGGATATAGGTTCTACCTTAGGTACCGGAGGCATGGTCATTATAGATGAAGATGCTTGTATGGTAGAAGTAGCTAAGAATATTATTGAGTTTTATCACCATGAGTCATGTGGGCAATGTACCCCTTGTAGAGAAGGAACGGGCTGGATAGATAAAATACTTCATGATGTGGTATCACAACAGGGTAAGCTTAGTGATATTCAAACCATTAGTGATGTCTGTGATACCCTGAACGGTAAAACTATTTGTGTTTTTGCTCCTGCAGTTGCTGATATTATTGGCAGTATTGTTGTGAAATTTAAAGATGAATTTGAAGCCTATATATTAGCTAATCAAGGAGTTTCAGATGAGTGAGATCGTTAACATAATTATAAATGGGAAAGAAGTTGAAGCCGTCAAAGGTGCAGTACTAATAGATTATTTATTTAAAGAAAACGTAGATATTCCACATTTTTGTTATCACCCTGCTTTAGGAACAGATGGAAACTGTAGAATGTGTATGGTGGAGATCGAGGGATCCAAACGTCCTCAGATCTCTTGTGACACTCCTGTAAAAGAGGGAATGGTAGTACGCACTCAAGGTGAAAATATCGAGAAAGTACGTCGTGATATTTTAGAATTAGAGCTTATTAACCACCCTGTAGACTGTCCTACTTGTGACCAGGCAGGAGAATGTAAACTTCAAGATTATTATATGCAAGGTGGCTTTTATGAAAGTCGCCTTGAAGCAGAAAGTAAGAATCGTGCAAAAAAAGCTGTAGACCTTGGTAAAAATGTCATGCTTGACCAAGAGAGATGTGTTTTATGTACGCGTTGTACAAGGTTTACAGATGAAATAACACACACCAATGAATTGGGTATTTTTTCAAGAGCAGACCACTCTGTTATAAGTACCTTCCCAGGTATGGAACTTGAGAGCGACTATTCTATGAATATAGTTGACCTCTGTCCCGTTGGTGCATTAACAAGTAAAGATTTTAGATTTAATCAACGTGTATGGTTTTTAGAAACGTTTGAAGCGATATGTAGTGGTTGTTCCAAAGGGTGTAATATCTATGTTGATCACAAAAAAGAAAAGTATAAAGATGATCAGATCTTTAGATTTAGACCTCGCGAAAACCTTGATGTCAATGGCTATTTTATTTGTGATGATGGAAGACTGAGCTATAAAGATGAAAATAATAGCAGAATGAATGATGCTCTCATCAGTCAAAAACTTGTTTCCACAAAAGAAGCTATAACAAATATAACAGAGACACTTCATACGAATCCAAATGATATACTCTTACTAGTCTCTCCATTTTTATCTAATGAAGAGTTAGCAATGTTTAATGATTATGCGCAAAACAGTGGTGCTGAACTTTCTGGATATTCACCTCAATATAAAGATAAAACATTTGCTGATGAAATGCTGCGTACTTCCGATAGATCTCCAAATCGTGCAGGGATGAAAGCCCTTAAAATAAGTGAAACTAAAAAGCAGTTTAATGAACTGCTCGCGCAAAAGAAGATCGTGCTTATTGTTGAAAATAATTATTTTGAAGATAAGCATGAGCTTCTTGATGGCAAAGAGGTGATTTTACTTAGCTCAAAAGATTCAACACTGACAAATTCAGCCAATATTGTACTTCCTATCGCTTCGTTTTATGAAAAAGATGGAAGCTATACAAACATTGATGACGTGACTCAACATATCAAAAGTACTATACGGAGAAATGCTCCTGCAGGAACATTAATATCACTTTGGCAAGAGATAGAGTCACTATCTAAGGAGGAGGCATAATGGAATTAGCTGCTGTTGTTATCATATTAATTAATATACTCCTTGCCGTTAACTTAGCTGTTGGGACTACCCCTATTATGGTTTGGTGGGAGCGTAGGGTGTCTGGGTTTATGCAAGATAGATCTGGACCCAATCGTTCACACATTGGAGGTATCCGTTTAGGTGGATTAGTACAAAGTGTTGCAGATATGCTAAAGCTCGCTTTTAAAGAGGATTTTATTCCTTCTTTTATTAAGTTTAAAATGTTCTTTGTTTTGGCACCTGTTATCATGTTCCTATGCTCCTTTTTAACTGTTGGCGTCATCCCTTTTGCTGATAGATTAGAAATTAATGGAGTCTCCTATACCATGCAGGCATTGCCTATTGATCTAGGTATCTTATGGTTTTTAGCCTTTGCAGGATTAAGTGTCTATGGTATTGTCTTAGGCGGATATGCAAGTACCAGTAAATTTGGTATTTTAAGCTCCATTCGTGCAATTGCACAGGTTATTTCTTATGAAGCTTCTATGGGGCTTGCTATTATCTCGATGCTCATCGTGTATGGTTCTGTCAACTTAAGTGATATTGCTGCCTTTCAGGGGCAACTACTGTTTGGATTTATCCCCGCTTGGGGTGTAGTGATGCAACCTTTGGCTGCACTTATATTTATTGTCACTGCTCTTGCAGAAACAAACCGAGCCCCTTTTGACTTAGCAGAGGGTGAGAGTGAGCTTGTGGCAGGATATCATACCGAATATTCTGCGATGCGATTTGGTCTCTTCCAAGTGAGCGAATTTGCAGCCATGAGTGCTGCAAGTGCTTTAATTGTGACACTTTTCTTTGGAGGGTATCAAGTTCCTTGGCTCAATACCCAAGCACTCCATCAGCATATAGATATACTGATGGCTGTCTCCATAATTGTTTTACCATTTATCATCTACAGTTTTACAAAATGGATCAAAAAAAATAATAACTGGGTAGATCCCGATGATCCAAGAGCCAAAGAATCCAAAATACTTATACGTATATTTTGGGGAATTACAATAGTCGTTATCGCTATTTTAGGTCTACTGCTTTTATCTGGTTTAAGTAGCAACGGTATTCATATTGCTACAGCGATGGTACAGGTATCCACTTTTTTAATGAAGTTTTTCTTAATGAACTTCTTTTTTGTATGGATACGTTGGACACTCTTACGATTCAGATATGACCAACTACAGCTATTAGGGTGGAAAGTCCTTCTTCCTTTGGCGTTGTTAAACATAGTTATCACAGCCACTTATGTGCTTGTGTTAGGAGATTAAAATGGGTATAAAAGTTGTTAAAAGACATGGTGATACGTTAATGGACAAGCTCTACATTCCTGCTATTGCTGCAGGGATGAAGACAACCATGCGTCATTTCATTACAAACATTAGAGATACTGCTGAGCTGACCACAAAATCTTATCCGGAGGTACAACCTACGGATATCACAGACCGATACAGAGGTGTTCACCGTCTTACAAAAAGAGAAGATGATAGTGTTAAATGTGTGGCCTGTTATATGTGTGCAACAGCATGTCCTGCTGATTGTATTTTTATTGAGGCAACTGAGAGAACCGATGGTATAGATGAAAAAATGCCTGCAGTATTTGACATCGATCTACTTGAGTGTGTTTTCTGTGGATATTGTGTTGAGGCTTGCCCTTGTGATGCTATACGGATGGATACAGGTATTTTCTCTTTTGTTGGTGACCAAAGAGAAGATTTTGTTATTTCAAAAGAGACGCTTCTCTCTCATACCAGGTCAAAGGAGTTTGATAATGATTGATATTTTCTTTGTAGGATTTGCTATTTTATCTATAGTTGGAGCTATGACTATGATAACAGTAAAAGAACCTATGTACGCTACTTTAGGACTTTTAATTTCCATTTTATCCATAGGCGGACTATTTGCGCTTTTAAATGCCTCATTTTTGTTTATGGTTCAGATCATTGTGTATGCAGGAGCTGTTTTGACACTCTTTTTATTTTTACTCATGTTTCTTAATATTAAAAAAGATGATCTGCCCGATGAACCCAAAAAGTATCTCTTGATCACCCTAGGTGCTGTACTTATGATCCCTGTCAACTTGTTGATGTTTAAGGCCCTTTCAGATCTTCCTAACATACATATGGAATTAGGAGAATCAGACTTTGGGACAATAAAAGCGCTAGGAATGCAACTCTATACTGAGTGGTTACTCCCTTTTGAGCTTATTTCTATTTTACTCTTGGTTGCTCTTATCGGTGTGATCGTTCTAGTTAAACAAAAATCAAAAAAGGAGATCAAAAGATGACAACTCTTTTAGGATATGGAACTATTGCTATCATACTTTTCTCTATAGGTGTGATCGGTGTAGTGGCCAGAAGAAATATTTTTGTGATGTATATGTCTATTGAGCTTATGCTCAATGCGGTAAATTTACTACTTGTCGTTTTTTCAAAATTACATGAAAACATGGATGGACAGATCATTGCTATGATCATCATTGCAATTGCAGCAGCTGAAGCTGCGATCTTTTTAACCGTTATGATTCTTCTTTTTAGATCAAAAGGCTCTCTTGACAGCAACCTATTTATTAAACTTAAACCGGAGATCAACTGATGAATACTTCTCTTTTAATATGGATTATATTATCTCCTTTGTTGGGTGCGATACTCAATGGAGGATTTTATATCTATCACATTAAGATCCAAAAAGTCCCTGAGATCCTTTTTTCAATTATCGGAACGGTATTCCCTTTCTTAGCTTTTGTCTTTACTTTTATTCTTTTTTTAGAAATGAATCAAAGTGGTATTGTCTATTCACAACATCTCTTTATGTGGATCGACATAGATAAACTGACTGTACCTATGCAACTTTTAGGAGATAATCTCTCTATATTTATGTCTCTTTTTGTTACTTTTGTGGGGACTCTCATTCATCTCTATGCGGTAGCTTACATGAAGGGTGATGAAGGGTTTGGTAAGTTCTTTGCTTACTTCAATCTTTTTCTGGCCTCCATGTTATTACTTGTACTTGCTGATAATCCTATCATCCTTTTCATTGGTTGGGAAGGTGTAGGAGTCTGTTCTTACCTACTCATCTCTTTTTATTATAAAAGTAAAGAGAATGTCATTGCAGGTAATAAAGCATTTATTGTTAACAGAGTAGGAGATCTTGGATTTCTTTTAGGTGTCATTACACTATTTTTCGCCCTAAATAAAACAGGGATCAGTTTTGGGTCTATGCAATTACATATTCATGAGGCTTCCGAACCTTTATTGATACTTTCAGGTATTTTACTTTTTGTGGGTGCAATGGGTAAATCGGCACAGATTCCACTCTATACTTGGCTACCTGATGCGATGCTTGGTCCAACACCCATCTCTGCACTCATACATGCGGCAACTATGGTTACTGCAGGTGTATATATGGTAGCTAGATTTCATTTCCTCTATGAGGGTATTCCGAATGTAGGGGTATTTATCGCTTATATTGGTGCCTTCTCAGCACTCTTTGCTGCGATTATTGCTACCAGACAGACAGATATTAAAAAGATCTTGGCGTACTC
Organism: Sulfurovum sp.; assembly: GCA_016744875.1. Classification (GTDB taxonomy): domain Bacteria; phylum Campylobacterota; class Campylobacteria; order Campylobacterales; family Sulfurovaceae; genus Sulfurovum. The sequence goes on along the minus strand of JADGDL010000027.1, from coordinate 18,634 downwards.
AACCATGAGTCAACTTGGATATATGTTTATAGCCGTAGGACTAGGACTGTACAGTTCAGGACTGTTTCATGTTTTTACCCATGCCTTCTTTAAAGCAATGCTCTTTATGGGTGCTGGTGGATTAATACTAGCCATACATCATGAACAGGATATATTTGAATTGGGAAAACATCGTATGAAGTTACCGATCATTAGTGTTACTTTCCTTATTGGCGTTATTGCTATATCAGGAATCCCACCTTTTTCCGGCTTCTTTTCAAAAGATGCCATTTTGGCAGGTGCCTTTGCAAGTGAACACTATCTACTTTGGGGGATGGGACTCTTTACGGCATTTTTAACAGCTTTCTATATGTTTAGGCTCTATTTTATTCTTTTTGTTGCACCCAATCAGCATGAAAGTAAGCGACATAATACGCCATGGAGTATCGGGATACCGCTTTTTGTACTTGCTATAGGTGCGATGTTTGCAGGTTTTATAAATCTACCTGAAGTATTTGGTGGGGGACATCATGTTGACAATTGGCTCGCTCAACTTCAGAGTCATCCTCATACATTATCACACACAACAGAATATTTTCTTATTTTTGCCAGTGTTTCTGTTGCACTTTTAGGAATGTTTGTTGCATATAAACGCTATGCTAACTATGACTTCTCTAAACGGGAGACTGAAGAAGGATTAATTTACAATAAGTTCTATGTGGATGAAGTTTATGATGTTCTCTTTGTCAAAAGTACGAAAAGGATCTCTTCCTTCTTCAGTGATGTTATGGATACTAAAATTATAGATGCCATACTCATGGGTTTATCCAGAAGTTTTGTTGCTTTTGGTCGAGGATTTACCTTTTTACAAAATGCAAATGTTCGCTATTACGCATTTTACATGCTTATGGGTATGAGTGCTATCTCATACTACGTCTATACGAAACTGCAAGGAGTTTAAAGTGAGTCCAGATATTTTATCATTTATAATATTTTTACCGGCGATCGTCGCATTTATACTGATGATCACCACCAAAGATGCCAATAGTGTACGAAACGTCGCTTTCGTCACTACGATAATCATTTTGGGATTGGTATTAAAACTCTACATTAATTTTGATCCTAATGGAGGTATACAATTTGTTACTAACAATGTATGGATCGAACAATTTGGAATTCATTACTATATAGGAATAGATGGTTTCTCCTTAACTATTCTTATGCTCATTGCATTACTTATTTCCCCAGCATATCTACTTTTATGGAAAGGTAGAACTAAAGGGTATTGGATCAATATGCTTTTGGTACAAACAGGAATTACTGGCGCCCTGCTTTCTTTGGATATTGTACTTTTTTACTTTTTTTGGGAAACCATGCTTTTACCGATATTTTTAATTATGGGTATGTTTGGTACAGGAAACAGGATTTTTTCTACCCTTAAAGTGACGATCTATACTATTGCAGGATCACTGCTCATGTTGATCGCGATTTTGTATCTGGGTACAGAATACTATAATGAATTTGGAACATGGTCTTTTGCCATCGATAATTTTATGAAGATCAGCACCTTAAGTTACGAAGAAAAAGCTTGGCTCTTTATGGCATTTGCCACAGCATTTGCCATAAAGATCCCTCTATTCCCTTTCCATACATGGATTACAGATACTTACAGTAATGCACCCACAGGTGCAGTCTTTATGCTTTCTGCAATTATGGCAAAACTTGGTGTGTATGCGATCGTCAGATTTCTTATTCCTATTTTTCCAGAGATCTATAGCCAATTTTCAATCTTTTTTGTCTGTATTGGTATTTTTGGTCTTATCTATTTTGGTATCGCTGCATTGATGCAAAACGACATTAAAAGAATGTTTGCTTATGCTTCTGCATCTCATTTAAGTTTTATCACTGCAGGTGTTTTCTCTCTCAATGCATATGGAATGAGTGGTGCACTTTACCTTATTATTGCACATGCCATTGCTACAGGAGGACTCTTTTTATTGATTGGAATACTTCATCAAGAAACAGGATTTAAAACCATAAGTAACCTAGGTGGTATTGCAAAACAAGCACCTATTTTTACCGTTATCTTTGCTATTTTTCTTTTTTCAAATGTAGGTCTTCCCGGAACCAGTGGCTTTACTTCAGAACTATTGATTATCTTTGGTCTCTATGAGTTTCATCCGCTTTTAGGATACATTTCAGGTATAACCGTACTTATTGCTGCCTCATTTATGTTGTGGATGTTCCAAAGGGCCATTTTACAAGATAGAGAGACGGACAACGGTAAAGACTTACCTATGAGAGACTTACATATCAAAGAGATATTAGGTTTAGTTCCATGGGTGATCTTGATCTTTGTTATGGGTATTTATCCAGATTATTTTATTGATAAATTTGAACCGAGTGTACTTCACTATATTGCAGATATATTACCATCAGGGGTGACTAAATGAATTCTCTTCTATTAATTTTACCAATGTTAAGTGTACTCATAGGTGCACTAGTTTTAATGTTTATGAGTATGTACGACAACTTTAAAATACGTCATTTTATTACAGTAAGTGTAATTGCCTTACTCTTTGCCGTCCTTTTTTCAATGAACAACTTTGGAGACCTCTACAGTGAAAAGATCTGGCCTGTAATATTTGGAGACAGAATACTATTTGATTCCTATGCCAACCTCTTTAGTGTATTACTTCTTGTAGGTACGATATTTATAATCCTTGTTGGAGAGAGTTATGCCAACAAAAAAACATATCTTAAAGGTGAGTTTTATAGCATTATGCTTTTTTCTCTCTTTGGTATGATGCTTTTAGCCCATGCCAATGAACTGATCACGGCATATATTGCTTTTGAGATCGCCTCTTTTTCAGTCTACATCATGGTTGGTTTCAACAGTGAAGATGGTAGACGTGTTGAAGCGATGTTTAAATATTTAGTTTTAGGATCTTTTATTGGTGTGTTTTTTCTCTTAGGGACAGCACTCATTTATGGTGCAACGGGAACAACCAACCTAACAGAAATTTCAAACTATATGGGACAAAATAAAGAGAGTCTCTCCCTCATCTATATTGGGTTAACGATGATACTCTTTACCTTCTTATTTAAAATTGCGGCCTTCCCTTTTCAATCATGGGTACTAGATGTATATAGAGGTTCACCTGTATTGATCACTGCCTATATGGCATCTGTCTTTAAAATCGCTATTTTTGCTCTTTTTTTACGTATCTATATCCAAGACTTCTCGATGATCCGTGATTTATGGGAGCCTATTTTTGAAGTTCTTACTATCTTAACACTGCTTATCGGTACGTGGATGGCATTGATCCAAAAAGTCATTAAAAGTATGCTTGCAGCTTCTTCTATAGTGCATACAGGATACCTTCTTTTGGCCTTTTTAGCAATTGATGCGAGTGGTACAGGGTCTTATGCTATTGTATTTTACCTCATTGCCTACCTCCTCTCAGCGATAGGGGCATTTGGTTTAATTTCTCATATTATTGCCCAAACAAAGGTCAAAATAACCTATGATGATTTTAAAGGATTGGCGCATGAACGTCCCTACCTAGCAGCGATGATGACAATTTTTCTTCTTTCTTTGGCTGGTATTCCATCGACCATTGGTTTTATGGGGAAATTTTATGTATTTACAGAAGCGATTAAATCTGGTTATACACTTTTAGCCACCTTAGCTATTTTTGCGACCATGGCATCGATATATTACTATTTTAAACTCATAGCAATGATGTATTTTTACTCAAGTGATAAAGAGATACCTCTACAGACCTTTGATGATAAACGTATTAGTACCTATGTAATTGGCGCCTTAGGATTGTTAATTATTTGGGGAGGGATAGGAAGTATTGTTGTATTTTTTATACCTATTCCAAGTATCGATGAGATCTTGATCGTTTCGCAAACAGCTATTGCTTCACTTTTTAAGTGACACGTACAGATGATATAAATATTTAGTTATAAAGAAAAAAAATGAACTTAGAGACAAGGATAATACCTAAAGATATATATGGGATAGAAGTTGATAGTGAAGGAATAGTATACCCTATAATCAAATTGGAAAACAATATAGCTAAAGTCTCTAAGTCAGATGAGATCTATGATGATGTTATGCAGTGGATATGTGATTATCTCCAAGTAGACTATTTCCATTGCATTAACCCAAATAGTTTTGAGATAGATAGAGTGTATAACACTTTTAAAAATGAGGGACTAACCTGTCTAATGATTACAACTAAGCGTGTTTATACCCTTAGTGATATGAAGAAGACTAATATTAGACCAACTAGACTACTTATGTAATAATTAGAGCACGTAGAGTGGGGTTTTTAGCCCTAGTCTAATTGACTTGAACCAGTAGGTATAGTAGCATATTAAATATAGGATATAATATTTGTCACTATAACTATATGCAACATTATAAAATCGAGGGGGAAAAGCTCATAATATTTTATAAGGATTTCAAAAAATAGTTATTCATTCTCTTCTTTAATCGTTTCTTTATATTTTTTATACAAATTTAAACTTCCTATCAACGAGCCGATTGAAGCAAATAAAAGTACCAATGGAAAAATAATAGTTAAATGATCTTCTGTAGTTCTGTTAACAGTATCATTAATGAGTTCTAGCCATTCATTAAAGAAGAAAATGGATGTTAAAAAAACAGCAAGAGATATTAAGACAAAGGTCACAAATACAAAGAAGCTAATACGTGCTTCCTTATCGAGTAAGACTTTAGCTTCTATGTACTTATCCAACATAATTAAAGGTTTCAAGAGTACATAAATGATCCCTAACCCCATAGTACCTGCCATGATAAGATGTAGTAACAGGGAATCTGTTAAGCTCTGAGACACATTCATACTCATAATTAAAGTACCAACAACTATAACAATACCTAGTACCCAGTAAATCAGTGTCCATATATACATTAGAAAATATTTCACTTCTATCCTTATTATTAATCTTACAAATATTATACATAGGAAAACATGATGTTTAGGTAACTTTAGGCTAGATATTATTGAACTAGATCTAATTACAGTAATATTTATGATTATATAATCGGAGGAGAAAACCTTATATATTTATATTTTTTATAAGGTTTTGGATAATTATTCAAATTAGATGTTATGTTTATCTCAATCAAATAGATGATATATTTTGAACAAAGGTAGTATTAATTCATATAGAAATATTTTTTTAAGTGTTTCCACTATATGGCTGTACTCATATTAATTTCATTCGTCTTTACTCTACTTCTATCTTTTCAAGATTTTCAAACTCATCAGTTGTAAAAAGTCTGGAAACAGTGATAAATCTAAGTCCCAATGGAATTTCTATGGAAAAGCTAGAACCTCGTCCTTCTACAACATCGATAGTCATATGTGTATTTTTCATATATTCAAACTGTTCAGGAGCCATAAAAAATTCACAGCCATGGATCTCTCCCAATTTGACATCACGGCTTCCCACCATAAAGTCACCTACTTCAAAACACATTGGGGCAGAACCATCACAGCATCCTCCGCTTTGATGGAACATCAATTCTGTTCCATGTTTTTCTCGTAATCTATCTATGAGATCATCTGCTTTTTGGGTTGAAACTACACGTTTTGTAAACATAATTGATCCTTTCTTCTAAATACACAATAAAATGACAAATGTAGGGTTTAACATTTTATTACATACATAGATCGCCTAGGCAAAAGCCTAGACTCTTAAACTAAGGTCTAAAAGAACCCTAACGCATTTTCATCATAAGATGTCAAAATGTTTTTTGTATGACGGTAGTTATTGAGCATCATCATGTGGTTTTCTCTACCAAATCCTGACTGCTTGTACCCACCAAAAGAGGCATGTGCTGGGTAGTGGTGGTAACAGTTAGCCCAAACACGACCTGCCTCTATACCACGTGTTAATTTTTGCATTTCATGTACATTTCTAGTCCATGCCCCTGCACCAAGACCATAAAGAGTATCATTTGCAATTTCCAGCGCTTCATCTATATCTTTAAATGTTGTTACTGCAAGAACAGGACCAAAGATCTCTTCCTGGAAAATTCTCATTTTATTATGACCCTTGAAGATAGTTGGTTGAACAAAACATCCATCTGGATATACTTCATTGGCATACTTATCACCACCTGCAAGTACTTCAGCACCTTCTTCTTTACCAATAGAGATGTAGTTTAAGATCTTTTCATACTGATCATTAGAAGCTTGTGCTCCCATCATCGTTGAAGGATCAAGAGGATCACCCATTTTAATGGCTGCAACACGTTCTAGAACACGCTTCATAAATGGCTCATAGATACTTTCTTGGATGAGTGCACGTGATGGACAAGTACATACCTCTCCTTGGTTAAATGCAAACAGTACTAAACCTTCAATCGCCTTGTCAAAGAACGCATCATCTGCATCCATAATACTTTCCATAAATACATTTGGTGATTTACCACCAAGTTCAAGTGTCACAGGAATAAGGTTTTCAGAAGCATATTGCATGATAAGTTTACCAGTCGTTGTCTCTCCTGTAAATCCAATTTTATTGATATCTTTACTTAGTGCTAAAGGTTTACCACATTCTGGTCCAAATCCATTAATAATGTTTATCACTCCAGCAGGAACAACATCAGCTATAGTTTCCATCAAAAGCATGATAGATACAGGTGTCTGTTCTGCAGGTTTAAGTACCACACAGTTACCTGCAGCTATTGCTGGTGCCAGTTTCCATGCAGCCATAAGTATAGGGAAGTTCCAAGGAATGATCTGACCTACAACACCTAAAGGCTCATGTACTTCTTGCGATATTAATGAACTGTCTAAGTCACTTACTGTACCAGATTCAGAACGGATCACAGATGCAAAGTAACGGAAATGATCAATTGCAAGTGGGAGGTCTGCATTGATCGTTTCACGTACTGCTTTACCATTGTCCCATGACTCTGCTATCGCCAATGTCTCTAAGTTAGCTTCCATCGCATCTGCTATTTTGTTAAGTACGGCACATCTCTCTGTTACAGAAGTTTTACCCCAGGTTTCAAAACCTTTCCATGCAGCATCTGTAGCTATCTGTACATCTTTTTTGTTTGATTGAGCTACTTTTGCCATAGGTTTATTATCTATCGGTGAAATCGCCTCAAAATAATTCCCATCTACTGGTGCTACCCACTCTCCACCTATATAGTTTTCATATTGTGTTTTAAAAGCTGGTTTTTCAAATGCCATTTTATTCCTTTTTAATTAAGTGTGTTACTACCCTTTAAAAATCAATTTTGGGTAGACCTTATATAGACTTAATACGGTATATATATGTATAATTACAACGATCTATCATCATTGATTATATCATCCATTGCTTGGGCTAGGTCTTTAGCTAATTCTTTATAGCTTCTTCCTATTTTAAGTAGTCTTTCTTGGCTACTTTTTCCGGTTTTTGCAAGTTCATCTTTAGGGATATCCATAATTTTATTAAGGTTGTCAGAAATACTGTAAACATCAAACTCACCAAAGTATGCTTCATCTTTATCAAAAACAGAGTGATTTTTTTCATTATCTATCATAAGCGAAGGCAGACCACAACTAGCATAGTGAATCACCTTATTGGCGATTACAGTATTGTGATAAATATTTGATGGCAAGAGTGCAATACCCACATCATTCTGACTAATAATATCTCTTAATTCCTCTAGCGTATGTACCCCTTCATGTAAGGTAATTTTATCCGCAAGCTTCGGGTAAAGTGCTAGAAGAGTACGAATATACGCTTTATGTGAAACCACTATATCTAAATGCCAATTTGTAGCATCAATCTTCTCAAAAGCATCCAGGACAACATCAAATTCTCTCAGCGGATCCATAGTTCCCACATTGATAAAACGAACTGTATCTCCCTCTGTTGGCTCGTTTTCTCGTAATTTTTCAGGATCAAGTCCTATAAACATTGGAAAACTTTTAACCTTAATATTTGGGAAAAAAGACGCTTGTGCTTCGCCAGAAGGTGGTAAAAAAAGATCACACTGATTAGCTAGTTTATCTCTTTTATTTACTTTCATAGTGTACTTTAACCAGTTATATATTCCTTTAGGTGTAAGTGATTGGCTAAATTCTGATGTATGCTGCTGTTTAGGATAAGAAATTCTATATCCTACTTTATAGTTATACTCTTCTTTATGTTTAAGTACATTTTCAAGTACCTCTTTTTTATTACGTACCATGATAAAATCATACTGTGTTAGATCATTACCTGTACTAAGATAATCCATAATTGTATTTTGAAATTTTTTAGGAACGATCATATGGTTTCCATTTCTTTGATACGTATGTTTATAACTGGTAATGAAAACAATATCAATATCCCAATATTCTCTTAGATATTTATCAAACGCTGTAGCGATCATTCCATTTGAGCTGTACTGTTCCTGGTCTGTTATAAAAAGCATTTTATTCATTATTATTCTCCTCCACTAAATCTTTGTTAAAAGTATCTTCATCAAATTTCTTACCCAAAAACTCACATATCAGTACTACATCTCTTTGGGCATTTCCAAGACATGAAGTAGCACCTGGAGAAGGTGTCATATTAAAAATGATTCCTTCTCCCGTATTGATAGTAGCTTCTCCCAACATCAGCTTTTGATTATCTTTATCTAAGATCTGACCACGTACACCACCAAAACCTTTAGCATACTCTATATCCGACACTTGTAGTGACGGTATAATTTTTCTGGCATCTTTTAAGAAAGCACGTTTACCAAAATATGGTACTTCAAAAAGAAAGTTACGCAAAATATAGTTACGTATTTCGCCATCTGAAAGTAGCTCATAAAATATTTTTATAACATTCGTATCTAACCTTAAAGTCTTAAAGAAATCTAAGTAAGTACCTGACTTAAAACGCTCTAACTTGGGTAAAGCTAACGCAGTAGGCCCAAATCGTGTAGCGCCATCTAAGGTAACATCAGGATCACCATGCAATGCAGCAAAAGGAAGTTTAGGATTTTGTACCATATAAACTTTTCCATTGAGTATCGCTCTATCTGCCTTATAGAAGCTTCCTGCCATGGGGAGTTGTCCGTAGTTAAGGCCATGCCCCATTTGATGTGCTAAAAAGAGACTGTGTGCTCCCGCATCAACAACAACCATTTTTGATTTATAGACTTTTTTATCAGTCGTATAAAGATGAAAGATGTCATCTATTTTTTCAATCTTATCTACTTGAGAATTGAAAAAGATATCCGTTTGAATCTCTGTGTTTTTCTTAGCATTTTCAATAAAAGTATCACTCACAGCTTTAAAGTTCACTGTAGTGTATTCATTTCTGGCACCCATACCGACGATCTCTTCATCACGCCCTTTACCGTTTTCATCAACAATTAAACTTGGCTCGATCTCTTCAAGTGCTGCTTTATCAAAAAGTTCAAGATAAGGATAAAGTGGCTTAAACTCTTCAAAACGGTTTTTGATAAAACGACATTCACTATAGCCGATACCTATGGCCATTTTTTGATGTTTGAACATCATTTTATCTTCATAGCCATATTGTAAACAGTACTTCTCTACCATTTTGGCTGTACGTTTTACTTTTTCAGCTTTATCATACGTATAGTTAGTTTCAATGTCTCCACAGTGTATCGTTTGCGAGTTGGCAGTAGCATTGGAATTGAGTGTCGCAACCTCTTCGTATTTTTCCAACAGTGCAATTTTTGTTAGATCGGTATACTGACTCAACTCATAAAAAAGAGCTGCACCAGAAATACCACCACCAACAATAATTACTTCATAAGTATCATTTTCATTCATTTTATTAAATTCCTTTATAGAGTTGTCTAGGTCTTACAATTTTTGATTGTTTGTCTTCTATTGATTCAATCCATTGAGTGATCCACCCAATTGTTCTTCCGATAACAAAGATGGCGGTAAACATCTCTTTTGGTATTCTAAGAGCAGTAAGGATAACCCCTGAGTAGAAATCGATGTTTGGGTAGAGGTTTCTTTTCACAAAGTACTCATCTGATAAAGCTATCTCTTCAATTTTAGAAGCTATTTGCATCAAGCGAGAATCTAAGTTCAACTCCTCTTTCAGTTGATCTTGTAACCCTTTTAAAACTCTTGCACGTGGATCAAAGTTTTTATAAACTCTATGACCAAAGCCCATGAGTTTAAATGGATCATTAGGGTCTTTTGCTTTAGCGATGAACGCATCAACATTCTCTACAGAACCTATCATCTCAAGTTGTGCAATAACTGATTCATTGGCACCACCATGTGCTCTTCCCCATAGCGCATTGATTCCTGAAGAAATCGCCACATAAGGGTGTGCACCGGTAGAGGCAACACCTCTTACAACTGTAGTCGAAGCATTTTGTTCATGATCAGCATGAAGTGTAAAGATAGAATCTAAAGCACGTATCTCAACATCTCTGATCATCTCTGGACCTTCATTGGACATTTTCATACGACCATGAGGATAAGCACGCATCATAAATAAAAAGTTTTCGGTAAAACTCAAATTAACATCAGGTTGAACTGAAGGATAACCAATGTAATTGCGGTATGCCATGGCAGCGATAGTTGGTATTTTTGCCATGATACGGTACGCCATTTCATTTGTCTCTTCTTCATGGCTAAGATCAAGATGTTCAAAGTGAAATGATGCCAATGCTGTTACTGATGAAGAGAGAGAAGACATAGGGTGTGCATTGTCAGGGAAAGCATCAAATAGTTTAGATAGTCCATGATTTAAAAAAGAGCGATGACGAATCTCTAGGTCAAACTCTTTCAACTGAGCTTCTGTAGGTAATTCTTTATGCAGTAAAAGATAACATGTCTCAAGATAACTATGTTTAGTCGCTAAGGTTTCAATGTCAATCCCTCTATAAGTCAGCTCTCCTTTTTCTCCATCGATAAATGTGATCTCAGAAGTACATGAAGCTGTAGAAGTTAAGCCTACATCATAAGTAAACAGTCCCGAATCTTTATAAAAAGAGCGAATATCCACAACATAGGGTCCTTTGCTTGCTTTCAAAATATCATATGTATACTCTTTTTTCTCTCCATCTATCTCTAGTATGATGGTCGCTTTATTTTTATTTGACATTGTTTATCCTTTTAATTTTATTTACACTGCAGTATGACTCACTTTTCCTGTTCAACATACTTTGATGCTGCATTAGATATTCATCTACCTCTACAGCACATTCTCGTCCTTCACTAATTGCCCAGACAACCAAAGATTGTCCTCTTCTACTATCTCCAGCAGCAAATACACCTTCTATTGAAGTACTGTATCCCTCTGTTTTAATATTGCTTCGTTCATCGGTTTCAAGAGAAAGTTCATGGATGACATCTTCTTGTATAGGTCCTAAAAAGCCCATAGCTAAAAAGATAATATCAGATTTTAGCACAAACTCTGAGCCCTCAATCTCTTTGAAGTTTCTACCTTCCCACTCTATACGGACACAATTGATACCGCTAACTTTGTTTTTATCATTTTTGATAAATGATTTAGACAGTACACAAAAGTCTAGGACAGCACCTTCTTCTTGGGAAGTTGAGAGTTTAAAGACTCTTGGATAGGTTGGCCATGGTTGACTCTCATCACGCTCTAATGGTGGCTTTGGAAGTAATTCAATTTGTGTTACACTCTTGGCCCCTTGTCGTATAGAGGTTCCTACACAGTCACTTCCAGTATCTCCTCCACCTATCACTACAACATGTTTGTCTGTAGCTAAAATTTCATCTTCATGCGCAAAAACATCACCTTCTATACGGCTATTGTTTTGCGCTAGAAACTCCATAGCAAAATAGATACCATCTGCATTTCTATTCTCAATAGGTAGATCTCTTGGTTTTCCTGCACCTGTCGTTATAATAACGGCATCATTTTTATCTTTTATCTCATTTATTGAAACATCAATACCAACATTGGCATTACATATAAACTTAACACCCTCCTCTTTCATAATATCTATACGTCTTTGTACCACTTTTTCTTTATCTAGTTTAAAGTTTGGAATACCATAACGCATTAATCCACCCACACGGCTATCTTTTTCATAAACTGTCACGCTATGTCCAGCTTTATTGAGTTGATTTGCTGCAGCCAATCCTGCTGGACCACTCCCTATAATGGCCACTTTTTTATCTGTAGTCATCATAGGATAAAGGGGTTTCATCCATCTCTCTTCATAGGCTTTTTCTATGATGGACAACTCAATATTTTTAATGGTCACGGGAGGCTCATTAATACCCAATACACAGGCAGTTTCACAAGGTGCGGGGCAGATACGTCCTGTAAACTCCGGGAAGTTGTTTGTACTCATTAAGACATTAAAAGCTTTTTCCCACTCTTGTTTGTAAACATGATCATTAAACTCAGGAATAACATTTCCAACAGGACAACCATAATTACTATGACAAAATGGTACACCACAATCCATACATCTCGCCCCTTGTGTCACTAAATCCTTTTCAGGTAGAGGGGTAATAAATTCATTGAAGTGCTTAATACGTTCTGCTACAGGAGCATAGGTAAAGTTTTTTCTATTGTATTCTTTAAAACCAGTTGCTTTTCCCATTTTATGCCTCCTCCTTTAACATATTTTTCTGTTCATTGAGTACACGTTTATAATCACAGGGCATCACTTTAATAAAATATTTTTTCTCATTTTCCCAGTCATTAAGTATCGTAGATGCTTTAGAGGCATTGGTGTATGTCACATATTTTTCGATCATCGTTTTGAGCGTTGCTTCATCTTCATCCAAAGGATCCAGATCAACCGAACCTTGGTTAATACGTTGTGTAAGATTACTCTCTTTGTCATAAATATAAGCGATTCCGCCACTCATACCAGCTGCAAAGTTTTTACCAATTTCTCCCAGTATAACGACCTGACCACCTGTCATATATTCACAACCATGGTCACCTACACTACTGACCACTACATTGACACCAGAGTTTCTAACAGCAAAGCGCTCTCCTGCCTTACCATGAATGTAGGCTTCACCGGAAGTGGCACCATAAAAGGCTACATTTCCGACGATCACGCTCTCCTCTGTTTCATAACCAATATCTTTGGGAGGGTTAAGAATTAATTTTGCACCACAAAGGCCTTTTCCAAAGTAATCATTCGCATCACCTTCTATATTAAAAGTGATTCCAGAATTTACAAAAGCCGCAAAGCTTTGTCCTGCTGTACCTTTAGCATCAATTCTAAGCGTATCTTCAGGAAGTCCTTTTTCTCCATGCATTCGTGTCATTTCTGCGGATAGCATGGTTCCTACAGTTCTATGCACATTTCGTATTGTAAGCTTTTTATGCAATGGTTCTTTTGATGTAATTGCAGCTTGAAAATGGCTTATAAGTTCATTATCAAGTGCTTTATCTATCCCATGATCTTGATCCATTGTTCTATATGCACTATCTTGTGGACCTATGTGCATTTTATGAAGTAGTTTGTCGAGTTTAAGATGTTTTGCTTTCCAGTGTGATACATCCTTTTTGGCTTGAAGTTTATCCACACGTCCTACCATTTCATCAACAGTTTTAAACCCAAGCTCTGCCATAATTTCTCTAAGTTCTGTGGCTAAGAAACGTACAAAATTCACAACATGTTCAGGACGACCTGCATATTTGGCCCTTAAGTCCATATCTTGTGTAGCTATTCCTACAGGACAGGTGTTCATATGGCATTTACGCATCATAATACAACCCTCTACTATCAAGGCAGATGTGGCTATCCCCCACTCTTCTGCACCAAGAAGTGTCGCAATGGCCAAGTCACGTCCAGTTCTAAGCTGTCCATCTGTTTGAAGTACAACACGTCCTCTTAGTCCATTTTTTAGCAAAGTTTGGTGTGTTTCAGCCAAACCAAGTTCCCAGGGAAGTCCAGCATGTTTAATAGAAGTTTGAGGGCTGGCACCAGTCCCCCCGTCAAATCCGGAAATGAGGATGACATCAGAGTGCGCTTTAGCCACCCCCGCTGCGATGGTTCCTACACCCACTTCAGAAACAAGTTTGGTATTGATACGTGCTTTAACATTTGCATTTTTAAGATCATGTATGAGCTGTTTCAAATCCTCAATAGAGTAGATGTCATGGTGTGGTGGTGGTGATATAAGGCCAACTCCAGGTGTTGAGTGTCGTGTTGCACCAATAATTTTATCAACTTTATACCCGGGAAGTTGTCCTCCCTCACCTGGTTTTGCACCCTGAGCCAGCTTGATCTGTAACTCTTCTGCGTTGACCAGATAATTTGCAGTCACACCAAAACGTCCAGAAGCTATCTGTTTGATCTTAGAATTTTTCTCTGTACCAAAACGTGAGGCATCTTCACCACCTTCACCTGTATTACTCTTAGCACCTATACTGTTCATTGCAATAGCAAGGGTTTCATGAGCTTCTTGTGAGATAGAACCATAACTCATTGCCCCTGTAGCAAAACGTGTCATGATATTTTCTACAGGTTCAACCTCATTAATATTGATGGGTTTTTGATTTTTAAATTCCAGTAATCCTCGTAATGTGACAAAATCCTCACCCGGATCATCAACTGTTTTCGTATAACTTTTAAAGGTTTTATAGTCATTATGTTTAGTTGATTTTTGAAGCAGGAAAATATTCTCAGGTGTTATTAGATGTTTTTCTCCTCGTTGTCGATAGGCATACGCCCCACCTACAGGTAAACCATTTAATTCTACAGGCTGTTCTAAATAGGCCCATTTGTGACGTAAAAGTGTCTCTTCTTCCAACGTATCCAAGCCAATACCTCCAACTCTTGAAGGTGTGCCTGAAAAATAAGTATCGATGAGCTCATCATTAAGTCCCAGGGCTTCAAAAATCTGAGCTCCAGTGTAAGAACGTATCGTAGAGATACCCATTTTGGACATAATTTTATATAACCCTTTATTAATAGCTGTTATATAGTTAAAGATAGCATCTTCTTTACTTAGCCCCTCTTTAAGCATTCTTTCTCGTCGCATATCTTCAATGGTTTCAAATGCCAAGTACGGGTTTATTGCATTGGCCCCATATCCAACAAGTGTTGCAAAGTGATGTATCTCTCTTGGCTCTGCTGACTCTATAACCAATGCACATTTAGTTCTCATACCCTTAGCAGTAAGATACTGATGTACAGAACTTGTTGCCAGTAGCGTGGGAATGGCAGCTTCATTTTCATTGACAGATTTAGTACTTAAAATAAGCACCTGATGCTCTCCATTTTTCACAGCGTCGTACGCCTCTGTCTGTATACGTAAAATGGCTTCTTTGATTGAACCTTTTTTCTTAGCATCAAAAAGAATATGAATCACTTTGGCTTTAAAATTAAAGGCTTCAATACCTTTGAGTTTTGCAAGTTGTATATTATCCAGGATCGGTGACTCCAGGCGAATAAAGTTTCTGTCCTCATCCACCTCTTGGAAGAGATTCCCTTGTGAGCCAACATAAGAGGTCAATGACATTACTGATTCTTCACGAATTGGATCTATAGGAGGGTTTGTCACCTGAGCAAAGAGCTGATGAAAATAGTTATCTAAATTGGTTGCTTTATGTGACAATACAGCCAAAGAAGCATCATGCCCCATTGAACCCATCGCCTCATAACCATCATTTACCATTGGTGCAAGCAGTACTTTTAAATCTTCTTTGGTGTAGCCATTACATTTTTGTCGTTGTTTAATGGTATCATGATTGGGTTGCGCTACAGAGATATTTAAGCTTAAATCATCAAGGTTTATTTTTTGTTTTTCAATCCACTCTTCATAAGGGTAAACACTTGAGATCGATTCTTTGACTTCATTGTCATATATTAAGCGTCCCTCTTCGAGGTTGGCTACAAGCATTTTTCCTGGTTGCAGTCTTCCTTTGAGAACAATATCTTTACTTTCAAACTCTAAAGCACCCTGCTCAGATGCCAATACTAGGATATCGTCTTTTGTGAGAGAGTACCGTGAAGGGCGTAGACCATTTCTATCAAGTGTAGCCCCTACCATTTTCCCATCTGTAAATACGACTGACGCAGGACCATCCCAAGGCTCCATAAAGGTAGCATGGTACTCATAAAAGGCTTTTCGTTTTGAACTTATTTCATTATTTTTCCATGCTTCAGGAATCATCATTGCCATAACATGCGGAAGGCTTCTCCCTGCTAAGACTAAAAGTTCTATAACATTGTCTAGTATGGAGCTATCACTCCCTTTAGTATCGTTGATAAGGTAGGGATATATCTTATCAAGTTCGTCTGATGTAAAGAGTTTTGAAGAGAGCAGTGACTGTCTAGCTCGCATCCAGTTCACATTCCCTTTAAGCGTGTTTATTTCTCCATTGTGTGCGATATATCTAAAAGGTTGTGCTAATGGCCACGAGGGAAAGGTATTGGTAGAAAAACGGCTATGCACTAAGGCAATAGCCGTGTGATAATCAGGCTCTTTCAAGTCAGGAAAATACAGAGGTAACTGTTCTGTGATAAGTTGACCTTTATAAGATATGGTCTTAGAAGACATTGAAGCGATGTAAAAATACTCTGTGCCGGGCTGTTTTGAAGCGGTTACGCAAGATTGTGCATATTTACGGATAACAAAAAGTTTTCGCTCAAAAGCCTCTTCATCAATATCATTGGATTTTTTAATAAAAATCTGCTTGATAATGGGTTCTATGGCTTTACCAGAGCTTCCTAATGTTGTGTTGTCCGAGGGTACTGCTCTCCAACCCAATATTTCCTGACCGAGTTCTTCTATACATCGTTCAACAATACTCTGTGTTTCACTATACGCATCAGGATCACGAGGTAAGAAGATTACACCTATACCATAAGATCCCAGAGAGGGTAAAGGTTCTTTAAGGTTACAACTCTGCGTTACACGACGCATAAATGTATCAGGTATTTGTGTTAAAATACCTGCACCATCTCCTGAATTCTTTTCAGATCCCACAGCACCTCTATGCTCCAAATTGGCTAAAAGTTCTAAACTTTTAGAAACAATAGTGTGAGATGCCTTACCTTTTAAATGTGCAACAAATCCTACACCACAAGCGTCATGTTCAAAGTCAGGATGATATAAACCTTCTTGAGAGGGATAACACTTTAATTCCATTATTTTTTACCTGTGTATTAGTTTTGTTACTTAAGCCTATCAAAGTAAAATCGTGAATAAATCGCACGATATTCTATGCTAAAGTATTTTTATAATTTTCTTCTAATATAGTCATCTATATCATCACGTATTACTTCTCTTACATTGCGAGGTCTTTTATTATCATCAATAATTACAAAAGTAAAAACAGCATGAGTAACAGAATACTCTTCATGTGTATCTCTACATTTTATCTGTACATCGACATCCACTTTAACTGAAGTATTTCCAATGGCCAGTACTTCTGTATATATAGTAAAAATCGCACCACTGTAAACAGGGCGTAGAAAGCTCATATCACTAACTGCGACAGTCACAGCAGGTGATATAAGTATGTCTTCTATCTGAATAGAAGCTGCTTTATCCATTTTTCCCATAAGCCAGCCACCAAAAACTGTCCCAGCATGATTGAGATCTGTAGGGAATACTCGTCCTCTTAAAGATATTTTTTTCATATTTTCCTCTTTCTTAGTTTAAAATTATTAATTTTTTTGGCTAAAAAGCATCATTACAAGGATGGTCTAATCCTTGTCTATAGCATTCTAATACACGTTCAGGCGTAGCACGTTCACTTTCATAAAGTTTAAGAATTTGTCGTGTAAAATTGATAGGGTACTCTACAAAATGTCCTTCATCTTTATTATAATATTCTTCCAATAATTCATGCATCTCATTATAAATAGCAGGTTCTTCCTCTTTTAGACGTTCTAATTTTTCAGCAGCCAAAAGAAGTGTTTCATTATTGAATTCTCCTCTGGTTGTCAATTTCTTACGCTCTTCCACGTAACCTACCAGACTTTTTTGATTTCGTATATATTCTGAAAATAGTTGAATAAGTGTCATGCTATATCTCCTAATCGAGGTCGTACGATCAGTTCAGTAACTGCACATATATTTGATAAATACTGCTCACTGTTTTGCACTTTTAAAAGCCCTTTTTCTTTATAAAATGATTCAATTTCTTTTAAATTTCTTTTATCTATTTCATCTTTTTCTTTTACTAATGTATGCTTGAGTCGTTCTTCTCTTATGTTATCCTTGGCTTCGAGTTTAAGAACCAAAGTCAATTCGATGCCTTCTTCTTCTTTTAACTTTGCATCCAACTCATACATCTCTTCAGTTGTCTGAGGAAAACCATCAAGCAGTACACCTTTTGTCTCAGATTCCCGTACTTCCTTTAAAATGATATCGATCGATTTTCCCTCAGTAGCATAATAGCTTAAGCACTCTGAATGCCTATCACATAAATAACGTGCATTCTTGGTACGTCCAGTACCTTCTAATCCGGTAATTAAAAACAGCTTCTTCATAAAGTTAACCTCTCTTTCTTGATTTCATATAATATTATAATATCAGAGGATGTTCGCAAAACATTCGCAAAACAAAAATATCTTTATAACTTATGCAAATAGTAAAACCTCTCTTTATTGATACAGTAGTTTACTTGTACTTATGCTGCAAACTTTTTATGTTTATTGGCGTACAACTTCACTACCCTATCGGCC
>JADGDL010000026.1 GCA_016744875.1 Sulfurovum sp. | reverse complement strand
CATCTGAATATCCATAAAGAGAAGGTCATAGGTACCATTTCTACGTTTTTCAAATGATTCGAGTCCATTGTTGGCTATATCAACTGTCATCCCATGTTCTTCAAGGATACGTTTGATCAGCTTTTGGTTAATGATATTGTCTTCAGTTACCAGTATTTTCGCATCAAATTTTGTTCGTTGTGAAACTGCAGCTTCATCACTGATCTGCGGTGTGACAGTGGTTGTTCTGTTAAGAACCTCTTTGATCTTACTCAATGTCACTGGTTTAAAGATAACATTGGATTGGTCTACACCAAGCTCTTCGATCTTGTTACGGCTTGTCACATTTGCGATAATGATCAGTTTTGATCTATCCATGTGGTGGATAGCATCCATGATATTTTGTCTTGCTTTATCGATATCTATCCAATAGTTTTCACAAGTATCATTGTTGTCTAATTCTTTGAGGTCACCGATAGAGTCAAAATGTTTAACAGATGGTCCAAAGTGTTTAAAGTATTTTTCCAGATTGTTGTCTAGTTTTGTAGGAATATCCAGTGTATATTTACCTATAGTGACATCTGTAAATGCATGCGCATAATCTACTTCAGTAGATGTGACTTTTTCTAATGGAATAGTGAAGAAGAATGAAGTGCCATGGTCTTTTGCACTTTCAAGCTCAAGCTCTCCACCCATAAGTTCAACAAATTGGCTTGAGATCGTAAGTCCAAGACCTGTACCACCGTATTTTCTTGTAACAGATACATCGGCTTGAGAAAAGGCATCAAAGATACGTGACTGTTGATCTTTTGTCATACCAATACCATTATCTGAAACAATGAATTTAATATTATCACCTTCATCTTGTTTGATCTCAAGGTTGATTTCTCCACCATAAGATGTAAATTTAACAGCATTGGAAAGAAGGTTAATAACGATCTCTTTGATCTTTGTTGGGTCACCTTTAAGTTTTGCTGAGATTGTAGGATCCATGTAGTAGTTGAGATCAATATTTTTTTCTGTTGCAGCAACTGCATAGGTCTCAACTGCAGATTCAAATTCTTCTGCGGCATCAAAGACAATATTCTCAATTTCAATTTTATTACTTTCAATTTTTGAAAGGTCAAGAATGTTGTTAATAATACTAAGAAGGTTTTCAGAACTCTTATCAATAATAGAGAGGAATTCATCTTGCTCTTCTGTTAGGTCTGTACTACGTAAGATCTCTGTAAATCCAACAATACCGTTAAGTGGTGTACGAATCTCATGTGACATATTGGCAAGGAAAAGAGATTTGGCTTCATTTGCCTGGAGGGCTATGAGTTTGTCATCTTTTGCTGTTTCAACCAGTACTTCAAGGAATTTATATGCCTCTTTGGTACCCTCATGTGTATCAAGTTCAATGTTTTCAATGGCCATTGTATCTGATGTAAGATATTCATCACTGCTTTTCATTTCAACAACAGCTTTGTTCAGTACATCTTCAAGCTCTTTAATGTTTCTTGTAATATCTCTAGTGGTTGTGTATCCAAGATATGCAAGAATAAAACTCAGTAACCAGATAGATGCCGCAATAGCAAGAAGGAAAAGTTGTTTTTGAAGATATATATCACTTTTTTTCCAAAGTGCATTGGAAACAACAAGTTCAGCTTTTGAAAGTAAGGTGATCTTTTTTGTTTGTAGTGCAAACCAGTCCATAACATCCTCGGCGTAGTCACCGTTATCGATATCAGTTTGAATCGCAGATGATGTAATGGCAAGTTCTTCCATCATATCTAGTGCTTGCGGTGTATTGAGAACATTTTGAAGTTGTCCACGCAATGATAGGTTTGTTACCTGCTTGATATCAAAAACATTTGCTTTTGTTTTAAACTGATCCCAGAGTGCGATCTCATCAAATGACATGGAAGATTTTTTAGTCATGTAGTATGAGATAAACCCTCTCTCAAGTCCTGAGTTTTCTTTTGCTGTATAGAGTTGGATCAGGGTTGCGATCATTGATGACAGTTCTGTATCCAGAGAATAGTTCTTGATATTGAAAAGATTATTTATAATAGGAGTTGTGATGTTTTCGGTATATTTCGTAAAAAAGACATCTTTAAAATCAGTATTATCTGTATCGACAGATTTTCTGATCGACTCCAACCCTTTGATGTTTGATAAGAGCGTATCGTAATTCATCTGGCCCATTTGACCCTCTTTCCCTAAAAGAGCAAGTAATTGAGGTAAGTAAGCACTATCTTTGGTTTGGAGGTTTCCACGAAGGTTTTGGTAAACACCGTCAAATGCTTCTCTTTGTTTGAGAAGAGGTGTAGAAAATTCTTGTTTGTCACTTCCCATATAGAGAGAAGTAAGACCACGTTCTTTACCCACACTGAGAAGAGCCTTATCCAGAAGGGCATTGTTCTTTAGTGTTGTTTTCAGTGCATTGGCTTTTTCGAAGTTCACGTATGAAGTTATAAAGAAATAACTTGATAGGAGAATCAGGAGGGTAATCGGTACAAGTCCAATGAGTTTAAGTCTATTACGTATAGTCATCGTTTATTCCTTTAGTTTGATATTACGTTAATTTGGGTCTCAAAAGACAAAAAGTGTGCCCAGTATTCTTTAATGAGATCATCTAAGCCATTTTCATTTTCACAAAATTGTATTTTGTAGAGTGTGTCTGACAATGCATTGATACGAAGGTTACTTGATGCTCCTTTGAGTAGGTGACCAATGGCTTGTATTTTTGCCAGGTCTCCTTCTTCATAGGCCTCTAACATCTTTTTTGTTTCAATATGTGCTTGCTCAATAAAGTCATGTACAAACTCCTCGATAAGCTCAACGGGTAAAGAAAGATCATTTGCCGCTTCTTCAAGTTGAAAGTCAAAATGTTTAGCTTTAACATCACTAAGGTCTATCGTTCCAAAACTGTTAGGGTTTGGTTCTGCTTTGACTTTTAGATCTTCTATTTTAGGCGGTGCTTCTATAGAATCAAAAAGTTCCATTTCAACTGCTTCATTGCTGCTGCTTTGTGTTGTTAATCTGGAAAGTGTTGTATAAAGAGATCCTATATAACCTTTTTGTTGTTCTGGAGTAGAGGCGTGAATATTTCCCATAATATTTGAAATTTCTGGGAGATGCATTATTTCACTCAGGTCAGAGAGTGTCATGATAGCGCCGTTGCGTGTATCTGCATCATCACTTTGAAGGTCTTCTTCAAGTTCTAAGGCAGTATCGATATATTCATTGAGAAACGATGTGTAGTCTTCATCTGAAATACCCATCGTTTGACTGATATTTGCTATGTCAACGACGATCTCACCATCTTCCTCTATGATCTCTTCTGGTGTTACATCGAGATCAATGTTCTCAGTTGTTTCACCTAAAAGATCGAATGGCTCATCTGCTTCATCAATGGTGTCGACTACTTCGGGGATACTCTCCTCTTCTACCGTTTCATTAATTTCAAAGAGATCATCATCACTATCATCTGTAGAGATATCGAAGCTCACTTCTTCCTCTAAGTTTAAAGGCTCGAACTTTTCTTCTTCAGTATCATCTATGCTATCAAGAACAAGTTCTCCCGTTCCAATTATAGTATCTTCACTCTCTTGTGATTCATCCAACTCGACAAGTGTCATGTGACCTAGAATACTTGAGAGAGATGTTTTCGATACAGAGAATGTTTGTTCTGAATCATTTGTTGTGATTGTAACATTAGCTTCGTTTTGAGATGTAAATGTTGTATCACCCAGTGTTACTTTTGAAGACAATCCACTGACATCAGTGACATTGCAGAGTGTCAATAAGGTGTCATCTGCAGCAATGATCTGATCAGTTTCATTTAATATATAGTACATTATACGTCTATCCTTCTTGTTAATTGTTTTCTTTTTCTAGCAGGTCCTTGTAAACAGGAACTATCTCTTCTATCTCTGTAGCAGATGCTGGTCTTCTTGCTGCGGTATATCCGGTGATCTCATCATCTACCACTATAGGTGAGATATGTGAATAGACCCAGTAGTATCTACCGTCACTTCTCATGTTCTTAACAATACCCGTCCACTCTTTCTTATTCGTAATAGTGTCCCATACTTCTTGAAAAGCGGCTTTTGGCATATCGGGGTGTCTTACAATATTGTGGTTTTTCCCTATGAGCTCATCCTTAGAATATCCTGCAATCTCACAAAATTTTCTGTTGGCATAGGTGATGATACCCTTAAGGTCGGTAGAACTGACAATCAAACCTTTTTCAAAGGTATATTCTTCATCAATTGGATTAGGTCTATTCATATTTATCTTACCCCTTTATTTTACTTGTATTCAGGTAGAAGTGAGGTATATACTAAATGTATCCATCTTAGTACATGCAACCTGGCGATCTTGATTAGACCCATGGTTTTCCGTCCTCACTTCGCAATGAGTTTAGCTTATAATTTATATACAGGAGGTTATAACATAATGCATCGTTATATAAACGGCAATGCTACAAACTACAACCCCATTACAAAACTTTATAACAATAAAGCTAAAAATAGAATGAATTATTCCCTTTTTTAGTAAAAAATATTAAATTGTGTATGATTAATCAGTATTATTTTTAATAATATTTGAAATTTTCTTATTTGTAACTTTAGTAATATCTTCATGTGATGCATTTTCTATTGCATCAAATGTTCCAAAATAGTCAATAAGCTTTTTTACAGTGGCTTTTCCGATACCTTTTTTATTAAGAAGTGAGACCTGTGTATCATCTTTTCGTTTTTTATTCTGATGGTAGGTAATAGCATAACGGTGGGCCTCGTCTCTTTGCCGCTGGATCCAATGTAAACGTTTATCATTTGACTTTAATTCAAAGAGACCGGCACCTGTATAGAGCATATCTTTGGCAGCACCTTTTGCACGGTGTGCTTTTGCATCCAGTTTCTCTTTTGCAATAGCGATCACGTCAAGATTTACTTTTGCTTCTTGGAGCAGGGTTTTTGCAAGGTTGAGATTCGCTTGTCCGCCATCAAGTATCCATAGGTCGGGTGCAGGTTCTGCTGTGAATTTTTCGATACGTCTGGAGAGCATTTCCTTCATCTGCCCATATTCATCTTTTTCATGGAGTTCATATCGTCTATAGGAGGACTTATCCCACTTGTTTTCATCCCAGACTATCATACCTCCAACAGTGGCAGCTCCCATCATGTGAGAGTTATCAAAAGTCTCTATACGATAGGGGATAGCAGAGAGATCAAATATATCAGCGATTTTCTGTTCCATAATGCTGTCATTTTGTTTGCTCCGTAGAAGTTCTTCACAATTTTGCATAGCCAAAGAGATAAGTTTCGCTTTAGCGCCTCGTTGAGGCGTGAGTATTTCTATTTTTTTGTTGAAACGTGAAGAGAGTGTTTGTGCAATCTGCTCAGCATCTTCAAACATATGTGCAGTCAGTATTTGTTTGCTGATATTTGGTGCATCTACGGTATAAAATTCCAAAAGTGCCTGTTTATAGGCTTCATTTTCATCAAATATATGTGTATGTCTAAAGTATGAGTATGCTGAAGAGATGATCTTCCCCCCACGCATGAAGAGTTTTACCATAACGCCTTTTTCATCACCATTTTGAATGGCAAAGATATCCAGGTTCAGTTCATTTGCAAGATCGATATTGGAAGAAATGGTCAGTGAGGAGATGGCATCTATCGTGTCACGGAGTTTTGCTGCCTCTTCAAAACGTTCATGCATCGCCAGTGTGGTCATTTTCTCTTCCAGGGTTTTTATAAGATGTTTGCGTTTCACTATAGAGCGTTTTGCTTCTGTAATGATCTCTCCATAGTCTTTGGGACTTACTTTACCTTCACAAGGTGCCAAACATTTATTGATCTGATAAAAAAGACATGCCTTACCTTCACGAAGGCAAGATTTTTTTTGTACCAGTGGGTAGACTTCATAGAGTGAATCTAGCAGCGCACGTCCACCTGTAGGGAATGGACCGTAATAGCTGATGTTTTTACCTTTAATGACTTTACGTGTTATCTCGAAACGAGGGTAGTTAGTTGATTCATCGATATAGATATAAGGGTAGGTTTTGTCGTCACGTAAAAGTATGTTGTACTTGGGCTTGAGTTGTTTGATAAGAGAGTTTTCCAAGATAAGTGCATCTTCTTCTGTTTCAACAACAATATATTCTAATCTGTGTGCCTCGCCAAGCATTTTGATAATGCGGGGACTTTGTGTGGGATTGGGTAAAAATTCAGGGTTGAAACGCCAGTAGGACTTAACACGGTTTTTAAGATTTTTGGCTTTACCTACATAAAGGAGTTTTCCTTTTGCATCAAAATATTGATACACACCTGCAGCCAAAGGCAGGTTTTGGACTACTGTTTGCATTGCACAAGACTTTTGATACGTTCAAACACTGTTTTGAGGTTTTCATCTTTGGGTGTTTTAAAGGTACCTGTTGCACGTTCATGATAATGTGGAACAGTGTTCTCTGCACTTTTTTCTTCGGGCATAGCATAGTACTTACTATGAAACACTACGACTTTACTCGCAGACATCATTTCACAGCTTTTGTCATAGCTGTTGAGTTGTGTTAATAGACTTCTTAACAAATCTCTATTATAATTAAGCTCCATTTTAAAGCCAGGGTGAGTGACTGCTATAAAAAGAGTATCATCTTTTATGTAAACAAAGGCAACAGCTTTTTGCCATTTTTTACTTAAAAGATCGATATATTTTTGGTAACACTCTTGTCTTTTTAATGATTTAAATTGAGGTTGAGAAGATAAATGAGACAAAATCATATGGGCTTTTTTCATAAAGCAATTATAACATCACTTTGCTGTATCATCTTGACAGGATGTGGCTATAAAACAAATCCTGTCTATGTAGATGAGAGTAAGACTAATCAAGTTAAAAATGATAGTAAATAGAAGAGAACGATGACGGATAAATATGATGTGCTGATCATCGGAGCAGGTCTTGCCGGGCTGTATGCTGCTATGAATATACCTTCAAATAAAAAGGTATTGGTTGTATGTAAAGATATTCCTTGGGAATGTAACACCTTTTACGCACAGGGAGGTATGGTTACTGCTCTGAATGAAGCAGATGTACCTGCACATGTTGAAGATACCATGGCTGCAGGTTCATATCATAATGACAGCGAAGCAGTGGAAATACTTTCTCGAACTTCGCTAAAAACAACTGCAGATATCATTTCAAAAGGTATGGAATTTGATACAGATGATAAGGGTAATCTACTTTATACCAAAGAGGCAGCACACTCTGTAGAACGGATCATACATGCCGGAGGTGATGCCACTGGACGTTACATGCATTACTTTATGATGGTACAAAATAAACATAAGCTTCAAAAAAACACCCTTGTGTATGATCTTCTGATAGAAAATGGCAGATGTCATGGAGTCAAAGCTACAGTCAATTATGAACCTACTACTATTTATGCTGAAGATGTAATCATTGCATCTGGAGGTATAGGCTCATTGTATGCATACAATACTAATTCACGTACAGTTTCCTCAGATATTCACGGTATTTGTGTAGAAAAAGGGATAGAACTTTCCGATATGGAGTTTATGCAGTTTCACCCAACGGTGTTCGTTGATACTCCTTATGCCAGAAAACTCTTACTTACTGAAGCGCTTAGGGGTGAAGGTGCACATGTTGTCGATGATGATGGTAAACGTTTTCTTTTTGATTATGATGATCGAGGAGAGTTAGCTAGTAGAGACATCGTAGCACGAGGGATCTTTGACTATAAACGTAAAACAGGTAAACAGGCTTATTTGGACTTTTCAATGTTTGAAGCAGAATGGTTTGAACACCGTTTCCCTAATATTACACGTACTTTTGCTGCCTTAGGGTATCATTTCCCCAAAGATAGAGTACCCATTTCTCCTGCATTTCATTACGCAAACGGTGGGATAAAATGTGATACAAATGGATGTATACCAGGAATTGTTGGATTATATGTCATTGGTGAGGCTGCCCGAACAGGTGTACATGGTGCAAACCGCTTGGCTTCAAATTCTTTACTTGAAGGGGTTGTTTTTGCGAAGCGTGTAGCACAACATTTATTGTCTAAAACACATGAAGCATGTAGCACACCTACATTTGAGAAAGATTACGGTAATATTCTGCACAAAGAAAATGATAAGGTCTATAAACAAAAATTACGTCAAGTAATGTGGGACGATATAGGTATTATTAGGACAACTAAAGGCTTGCATGAAGCTAAAAATCTCATTTATGATATGAAAAATAAAGAGATAGGCAGATTGCTTAAACTTAGATTAAACACTGCATCAGCAATCGTAGATGCTGCATTGGCACGAAAAGAATCGCTAGGATCACACTATATGGAGTCTTGATTTATGTATAGATACTTATTTCAGGATGAAAACGAATTTATATTAGGAGAAAACATGACGGCAGCATTACCTGTTACGGATTTAACAACAACTTGGGTTGGTATCGCTTCATTGGCTGTATTTGTAATAAGTTATTACTTTATCGCGACTGAAGATAAATATATGATTAATAAAGCTAAACCAGCTTTATTTGGAGGTACCTTTATTTTCATTCTTATAGGTATTTACTATACGATGAATGGTTTGAATTTAGAGGCACTTCATACTGAAGTGAACCACCTTATCCTTGAAATTGCAGGAATCTTCTTCTTCTTATTTGTTGCCATGACATATATTGAAGCGATGATCGATAGACAAGTTTTTTCAGTACTGCGTGTGAACCTTGTTACAAAAGGGTATGACTACAGAAAACTTTTTTGGGTGACAGGATTCATTGCATTTTTCCTTTCTCCTGTAGCTGATAACCTTACTACAGCACTTATTTTGGCCACTGTACTTGTGACGATCGATAGAAAGAATGTAGCATTTTTGGTACCTGCAGCAATTAACGTTGTTGTTGCAGCAAATGCCGGTGGTGCATGGTCACCATTTGGTGATATTACAACACTTATGGCATGGACAGCAGGTAAAGGGTCATTTGTAGACTTTTTATACTTATTCCCAGCGGCATTTGTAGGTTGGATCGTTACAGCATTCTTACTTAGCCGCTTTGTACCAGATGGAAATCCTCCTTCTGCTGATGGAGAGGCAGAGATAAAAATTCTTGAGGGTGGTAAAATTATTATGGCTCTCTTTGGATTTACAATTTTTGTAGCTGTAATGTCTCATCAAGTTCTTCATCTTCCAGCTATGTGGGGAATGCTTTTTGGTCTTTCAATTTTGAAACTTTATGTGTACAAGCTTAATAAAGCTAACCGTTATGAGAATCCTGAAGAGCCAAAACCAATTAATGCATTCTCATGGATCGCAAAAATTGAGAATGACACACTTCTGTTCTTCTTTGGTATTCTTGCAGCCGTAGGTGGACTTCACTTCTTAGGTTTCTTAGAGTACTTTACAGCACTTTATACGCAATTTGGAGCAACAGCAGTAAATATTGGTGTAGGATTCTTATCTGCAATTGTAGATAATGTGCCTGTAATGTCAGCTGTACTTAAATCTAATCCAGACATGGGTATTGGTGCGCATTCTCAATGGATGCTTGTAACATTAACTGCTGGTGTTGGTGGTAGTCTTATATCTTTTGGTTCTGCAGCTGGTGTTGGTGTGATGGGTAAAATGCATGGTGTTTATACATTTAGTTCACATATGAAATATGCTTGGACTATTTTGATCGGTTATATTATTTCTGTATCTATTTGGTATGTGCAGTTTCAGATCATTGGGTTTGGTGCATAAACCCTTTATTGTGAGGCTTTGCCTCACTTTACTTTTCACTTTTTTCTCATCTAAAATCTTTTTCTATTGACTTTTCTGTTACTATATATCAAATATTAATAAGGATCTTTATGCTTCTTCCAATAACAATAATTTCGCTTTTACTCTTTACAGCTATTGGCTACTATTTTGCGGGGAAACAGGGTGCCATAGGTACATTTCTTATACTCCTCTTCTTTTTTGGCTTACCTGCAATTATTTACACAATACAAACTAGCTAAAAAAGGGTTTTAACCATACACATTGTATAATCACGTTAAATAATTAACTACCCAAGGAAACTTCCATGAAACAAGTACCTATCTTAGTCTTAGATTTCGGTTCTCAATACACACAACTCATCGCTAGAAAACTGAGAGAATCAGGTGTTTATACTGAGGTTGTACCGTACCGCGAAAATATTGAAGATATTAAAGCCAGAAAACCACAAGGTATCATACTTTCAGGTGGACCGGCATCAGTCTATACAGAAGATGCGTATAAGCCGGATGAGGGTATTTGGGATCTGGGGTTACCTATACTTGGTATCTGTTATGGTATGCAGCTTATTACACAACATTTTGGTGCCTCAGTTATTCCTGCAGATCATCATGAATATGGAAAGGCTAAACTCAAGATCGAAAATGACACTGGCATATTTAAAGATATCCCTGATGACAGTATCGTTTGGATGAGTCATGGAGATAGAGCTGAGAGTATTCCTGAAGGGTTTGAAGTGGTGGGAACATCTGAGAATTCTCCTTATGCGGCAATAGCTGATGAGATTAGAAAAATTTATGCATTTCAATTTCACCCGGAAGTACATCACTCAGTTGAGGGTACAGCGATGCTTAAAAACTTTGCAAAAAATATTTGTGGATGCGACAGTACTTGGAATATGGGAAGTTTTGCAAAAGAGAAGATAGCATCGATCAAGGCACAGGTAGGCGATAAAAAAGTTCTTTGTGGTGTCTCCGGAGGTGTTGATTCTTCTGTGGTTGCGGCTATGCTACATGAAGCATTGCCTAAAGAACAACTTATCTGTGTATTTGTTGATCAGGGGTTACTACGTAAGAATGAAGCAGAAGATGTACAAAACATGTTTAAACTACTTGATATTCCTTTGATTACAGTAGATGCTAAAAAAGAGTTTATGGCTGCACTTGATGGTGTCTCTGACCCTGAAACAAAAAGAAAAGCGATCGGTGAAAAATTCATCGAAGTTTTTGATATAGAAGCTAAAAAGCATACTGATGTTGCTTTCCTTGCACAAGGTACACTGTACACAGATGTGATCGAATCAGTTTCAGTGAAAGGCCCATCAAAGACCATTAAGTCTCATCATAATGTAGGTGGATTACCCGATTGGATGACCTTTGAGCTAGTAGAACCGCTTAGAGAGATATTTAAAGATGAGGTACGTAAACTTGGCTTGGAACTAGGTCTTCCAAAAGTGATGATAGGACGTCACCCGTTCCCTGGGCCTGGACTAGCTATAAGAACAATGGGTGCTGTAACAGAAGACGGGTTACACCTCATTAGAGAATCAGATGCTATCATGCAGGATGAACTCAGAGCAACGGGTTACTACGATAAAGTATGGCAGGCATTTACTGTCTTACTTAATGTGCAGTCAGTAGGGGTGATGGGTGATAACAGAACCTATGATAACACGGTATGTATCCGTATGGTTGAATCAGTAGATGGCATGACAGCTACTTTCGCACATATACCGCATGATGTACTTGAAGGTATGAGTCGTAGGATCATTAACGAAATTGACGGGATAAATAGAGTAGTTTATGATATAAGTTCTAAGCCTCCTGCAACGATCGAGTGGGAGTAGCCCGGCCATGTGTATTCCGTCTTATGTCAAATATATTTCTTTATTCCTTGTAGTTGGAACTTTAGTGATACTTGCAGTATTTTATGACAGACTTTTTTATTTTGTACCTATGTTTATTTTTTCTATTATATGGAGTCGTATACGGTGCCCTAAATGTAAAAAGCCTTTACTGAAAGATAAGAATGGTTGGTATATTTTTACTATAAGAACCACGTGTCGCCATTGTGGACAAGATACACTTTTATGTGAGATCGAACCTGATGAGGTTACTCAAAAGCGTTTGCAATAATTTATACGCAACTACCATTACGTTTATTTGAGGTGCTTCTGCTATAATATTTTTTAAAGGAACCTCTCATGAAACAAACACTTTTCATCATATTATTTACTTTTGCCTTTCCATCATTAATGATCGCCAGCATTGATGATTTCACTGATAAAATGGCTATTATAGGCAGTCCTACTTTGTCGTCTGATCCATGTAATGCTCTAGATAAAAAAATTATGAGATTAGATAGATTTACTGAAGTAGTAAAAAATACCAGTGCTTTCCATTTAGAAGAAAAAGCTACTGCACTGCCTACACCGGGGATCACAGTGAGTAATAATAGAAAAAAAATGTTAAGAGATGCAAAAAAGAAATACATAGAATATACTGCAGAGCGTGAAAAATATGGTTGTGAAACTCTTATATCCCCCAGTACCACAGCGAGCATAGCTGATATAAAGGTAGCGGTAAGTGAACCTGCTTGGTCATCTGACTCATGTGCTGCTATTGATAAAAAACGTATAAAATTAGATGCATTTGTGACGATGGTAAATAATACCAGTGCTTTTCATTTAGAGGAAAAGGCCAGCGCAATACCTTCACCAGGGTTCACAGTGAGTAATAATAAAAAACAAATGTTAAGAGATGCAAAGAAAAAATATGCAGAACTTTCAGGAGAGTATCAAAAATATGGTTGTGAAACTCCTATACCCACTATTACTACTACGCAAATAGCTGATAAGAAGGTAGTGGTAAGTAAACCTTCTTTGTCGTCTGATACCTCTACTGTTACTCAGAAAGAACCTATAAGATCGGTAGAATCAACGACTAAGGTAGAGAGTACCCGTGTAGTTGATGTGGAAGAAAAAGCTGCAGCAGTGCCAGTAGCAGTAACCACTGTAAGTCATAACAAAGAGAAAATCTCAAGAGAAGAGAAGAAAAAAGATGCAGAAGTTAAAGTTGAGCGTCAAGAATATGTTAACGAAACTCCTGTACCTGCTGCTACTACTCAAATAACAGATAAAAAGGAAGCAGTAAATGAGCCTGCTTATTCCTCAGAGAAATGTGATGCCCTAGATGTAGAGCTGATAGAGCTGTCTGAATTTACGAGCATGGTGAAAAATACTAGTGCGTTCCATTTGGAAGAAAAGGCTAGAGCATTACCTTCACCGGGCTTTACAGTGAGTAATAATAAAAAGAAAATGTTAAGAGATATAGAAAAAAAATATTCAGAGCTTTTATCAGAGCGCGAAAAATATGCTTGTGAGCCTCTTACAAACTGATCATATAATAGATAAGAGAGTCGTGTATACATTAGTATGAAAAGCGAAAGTAAAAGAAATCTCTCCCTTCTCATTATGGCTATCTCTTTTGTAGCTCTTATCTATGTCACGATAAAAGCTATTGATATCTCAAATAGAACACAGGTAGGTACAAAAAATGGTATTTACACGTCCTATGTGACTACCTCACAAGAGATAGAACGCAAAGCAAAAGAACTTACAAAAAATTGTCAAAATAGACTATGTAAGGTCCAAACCCTTTTAAATTTTACAAGCAATATACCTTACCAAAGCAAAACATTTCAGAAATACTCCGCACAAAAAACCATACAACAGAACTTTGGTGACTGTGATGATAAAAGTAATTTATTGATTTCTATGCTGCATGCTTTAGAGATAGAAGCTTATTTTGTTTTAGTCCCTAAACATATTTTTGTGATCGTTCCTTTGACAGATAAAAGATTGCGCGAAAGAAGAGGGATTTGGATCAATGGTAGAAAGTATTATATCCTAGAGAGCACGGCTAAAAGCTCTGAAATCGGATTTCCTTTGAAGTATAAATTGAGTGATATTGATGTTATTATTGAGCCTTTTTCCAATGAAAAAATACCAATCAGTAGTTTAGAATACAAGCTTTAGAGCATTTAAGATATGATAAGTAAATATATTTCAAAATGATATAAAGGACTTTAGATGTACATCCCTATATATAGACAGTTTTTCTTACTTATGCTGATAACATTTTTTGCCCATTCCGGAGGCCTAGTAGAACAGGCATCTGAGGAAGAAGAGATTAAAGATACCATAGTAGTTCATGGTATGGTCTTACATGGACGGGTAATGGCTCTGGGACCTGAAAAACTTTCGTTCAGACTTCTCTATAGTGAAGGGTTGAATCATATTGCTTATAAAGATATTGAATCTATCGTTACAAAATACAATTATCATATCTCATTTAAACGTATGGATATTGAAGGTCGTGTAATTGGGATAGAAGACAATAAATATCTAAAAGTATTGGAAGGGGATAAAGAGAGGACTATTAAAATAGAAGATATAGATAACTTTGTAATGTCAGTAAGTGATGATGCCTCATTTGAAAATAGGGTACGAAATAAAATTCCGTATCTTAAAGGTAGTATCAATTTTGGTTTTGAAATAGAGAATAGTGGTAATCAAAAAAATGAATTGGACCTTTTGTTGAATTTAAAACATAAACAGGCAGAACATGAAGTTTTACTCTATGTAGATTACCAATACGATACTTCAGAAACAGTAGACACAGATAAAGTGGTCAATAAAGATGAACTGGTAGCTATTTTAAGTTATCGGAATCATTTTAAGAACAATGAGTTTTATTTTACTACTTTAGCAGGTGACTATGATCGTCCCAGACATATAAAAAATCGCTGGATCCCATCCGCAGGATATGGATACAGATTTAAATTTGATAAAAACACATGGTTGGAACCTTCTGCTGGTTTAGCTTATGTTGCAACTACATATACAGATAATCTTTATTCTGACAAAGATTTTACTGCAGCATCACTTAATTTGACAGGTAAGTATCAAATGGATGATGTGGCGTTCATTAACACATTGATAGTTGACGGATTTATAATGTATTATCCAAGCCTTGAAAATTTTTCTGAAGATTGGGTATTGAGATCAAACCTTACTTTGGGTGTGCCTCTCTTTGATTTCTTTGCTGTCAAACTCTCATTTGACCTGAGAAATGACAGTAACCCTGATCCTAGTGTTGGGAACAATAAAACAACTACAAAACTATTGTTGGGGCTTGATTTCTAAGTCAACTCTTCTTGTGCAGGGTAATTTAAACAATATCTCAGATACTTTAGTCTAAGTGACTAAAGTATCCTTCCTCTAAACTTGAAATTTTAATAAAAATAGACTATAATCTCACAAAATTAAATTATTTAGGAAAAACCTATGGCAAAACATCAGTTTCAAACAGAAATCGGACAACTATTAAAGCTTATGACACACTCTCTATATTCAAATAAAGAGATCTTTATACGCGAGCTTGTATCTAACTCAAGTGACGCACTTGACAAATTTAACTACCTCAAACTTACTGATGAAAGATTTCAAGAATCTGAATGGTCGGGTAAAGTTTTTATAAAACTAGACAAAGAAGACGGATCATTGACAATAGGGGACAATGGTCTAGGTATGAATGAACAAGATTTGATGGACCATTTAGGAACGATCGCCAAGTCTGGTACAAAAGCTTTTATGGAAAATCTTACAGGAGACGCTAAAAAAGATTCAAATCTCATTGGCCAGTTTGGAGTAGGTTTCTACTCAGTCTTTATGGTCGCAGATCAAGTAGATGTTATTTCTAAGAAAGCAGGTGAAGAACAGGCATATATGTTCTCTACAGATGGTACAGGTGAGTATGAAGTCAAGCCAGTGACAAAAGAAGAACACGGCACGATAATTTACATTAAACTAAAAGAAGAAGAAAAAGAATTTTTAGACAAGTGGAGAGTACAGGAAATTGTGAAGAAGTACTCTAACCATATTGCATACCCTATTATGATGAACTACATGGAAGAAGAGACTGAGGGTGAAGGTGATGATGCTGTCACTAAAATGGTGAATAAATCAGAACAGGCAAATGCTGCTTCTGCACTTTGGACTCTACCTAAAGCAAGTCTTAAAAAAGAGGATTATGTTGAGTTCTACAGTACACTTTCACACGGTGATGAAGAACCGCTTAAACATCTTCATAATAAAGTAGAAGGTGCTAACGAGTTTACGACACTCTTTTACATTCCTAAAACGGCTCCGATGGATATGTTCAGAGCAGATTATCAACCAGGAGTAAAGCTTTATGTAAAGCGCGTTTTCATTACCGATGACGAAAAAGAGTTACTGCCTTCTTATTTGCGTTTTGTAAAAGGTATCATTGACTCTGAAGATCTTCCTTTAAATGTTTCACGTGAGTTACTTCAAGACAATAAAGTCATGGCAAACATCAAACAAGCTTCAGTAAAAAAGATACTGGGTGCCATTAAAAAACTTAGTGGAGATGATGCGGATACCTTTACTGCACAGTATAACAGACTTATGAAGGAGGGTGTCTTTACAGACCATGTCAATAAAGAGTTGTTACTCGATATTGTGAAGTATAAGAGTTCAAGTGAGGAAGGACTTGTAAGTTTAGAGTCGTATATCTCTCGTGGAGACTCTGAGAAAAAAGAGATCTATTATATCATTGGTAATGATGAAAAGGTATTGAGAAATTCTCCATTACTTGAAGCATATAACAAAGCAAATATTGAAGTACTCATTATGGATGAAAAAGAAGCGGATGAGATCGTTACTCCGATGATAGGTTCATATAAAGAGTGGACACTTCAAGACATTACTTCTATCGATGCACCTGATTCTAAAAGTGAAGAAGAAAAAGAAGAGATATCTAAAGAGTTTAAATCTTTGACAGATAAGATCAAAGGGGTTTTAGGTGAAGAAGTAAAAGAAGTAAAAATATCTACAAGACTTACGTCAAGTCCATCATGTGTATTGAAAGATGCAAATGATCCTATGGCGGGTATGGCACAAATGTTTGCACAGATGGGACAAGAAATGCCAGAAGCACCACTTATCATGGAGATAAACCCTGACCATGAAATGATCAAAAAGTTAGATACGCTTGAAGATACAGCACTCTTTGATGATCTTTCTTGGATACTGCTTGACTCTGCAAAACTCTCTGAAGGTTTAGAGCCTAAAGATAAAGCTGCATTTGCAAATCGTGTGGCGTCTTTAGCGACTAAAGCACTCTAAAATATGTCTGTCCCTTTAGAAGAATATTTGGTCTTCCTGCTACTCTTATTTGGAGTAGTGGGGGTCTATTTTCTTCTAAAACTCCATTATGTATTTGCCTTTGGATTGGTAAAAAACACTTCTATTTCCCAAGAACAAAAGCAGAAAATTGAAAAGATCAAAAAGTATGTTTTTGTTTTTTTGAAAGTTTTGTTGGTTGTTGGATTATTAAGTATGCTATTTTTTGGTACCTTGACACTCTATCAAGGTGCTAGTCTCAAAACATTTGTCTTCAAGTCTTGGGGTAAGATACCTGAAGGCTTTTGGCTCTTTATACTCTTTACTCTACTTAAAATAGCTGTTCTGATAGTCGTTTCACGTTATATCTTACAAATTATATATACTTTTTTAGATAAACGTCAACAGTTGACCATAGACAAAAAAGTATATAAAAAGACAGATGTTGAAAATGTCTATAAACGTATGCATAACATGATCAAGTATATGGTGGTACTGGGGATTGTCTATAGGATCACATACTTTTTTCCTTTTTTGGAAATCATTAGTAGCATAATACTTTTAGGGTTAATACTTTTTGTAGTTGTATCGCTCTTACTTCTTGCTAGAGAAGTAAGAACAATGCTTTTGAAGGGAAGAGCTTAATTTAGAGGAGACTTTTTTTATCTCTGAGAATAGTGAAAAAGTCATTTAATGACATAGGTTTATATCCAAAGTACCCTTGATATGTATCACAGTGTATTTGCTTCAGGTATTCCAGTGCATTATCTGTCTCTACCCCTTCAGCGATGATCTTTAGATCAAATTTCTTTCCTATGGCAATAACAGATTCCACGATCATCGCATCACCTTTATTGGTATTCATATTGAAAATAAACGACTGGTCAATTTTAATAGTGTCTACAGGCAGTTCTTTAAGATAGGATAGTGAAGAATATCCTGTACCAAAGTCATCAATAGAAAAAGTAAAACCAAAGCTTTTTAACTCTTTAATTTTTTGGATCGCATCATCAATATTACGCATGATCCCACTCTCTGTGATCTCAAGTTCTATCCATTCAGGTTTAATGTGATATTTTTGCACCAGTAACATAAGTTCGTCAACAAATGAAGGTTGTAAAAAATGAACAGTACTTACATTGATCGCAATATGTTGTAAATCACTCTCTTTGGCAAATGTAAATAAAGCTGAGATATCTTTAAATACAGCATCAAATATCCATTCTTCAAGTTTAATGATACTTCCACTCTCTTCTGCAATAGGTATGAATTTTGCCGGAGAGATCGAACCTTTCTCAGGGTGTGACCATCTCACTAATGCTTCAGCACCAATGATCCTGTTCGTATTTACATCCATTTGAGGCTGATAGTGGATCGCCAATTCATTATTGAGAATAGCTTTATGTATATCACTTTCAATAGCAAGAATTTCTTTCGTAGCCTCACTCATATGGCTTTTATAAAATTTATTACTCCCACGCGCGTTTCGTTTTGCTTCATACATAGCTGTCTCTGAACGTTTAAGAAGGTCAAAAGCAGAATGCTCTTGATTAAATAAAACAACACCCGTACTGAATGTCAGGTGATATGATTCCCCTCCAACTCTCAATGGTTTTTCAAATTGGGTATTTATCGTATCGATATATTTTAGAGTCATTTCTTTTGCTTCTGCTCTATCTATGGGTAAAGAGGGTATAAGAATGACAAATTTATCACCACTGACACGTGCAAAAACTTCATAATCGCCAATCATATCCTCTATGTTTTGAGCAACCTGTATGAGAAGATTGTCTCCCACATCATGGCCAAATGTCTCATTGACTTTTTTGAAATGATCAATATCTAAAAAAAGTAAGGCTGCATAGTGATCATTGTTTTGTGAATTATTAATAAAAACTTTTAAGTTGTCCATGAGGAGTGTACGATTGGGAATATTGGTGAGGAGATCATAATAAGCATTGCGTATCATCTCTTCTTTTACTGTCACCTCATTGGTGATATCATTGATAATAGTAATACCTCCTGCGATATTACCATCTGCGTTCATCATAGGTACAGTTGAGAGTTTGACATAAAGGTCTTTCTTATTTGGTGATTCAAAAGGACCTCTATAATTTCCGCTTTTCCCTTGAAAAACATCTTCATGTGCCTGGATAAGTTTTTTATTGGAAAAAGTAGAAAGTCTGGAGCCTAATAACTCTTCTTTATCATCAAGATTGTTCATGTTTAGAAAATGAGTATTGAGATCTTCAAGTTCCAGTTTTTCATTATAATAAAATATGCCAACCGGTGCACGTTCAAAGAGAGAAAAAAAGCGGTCTTTTAATTTTTCATGTGAATGTTTTATGTCCATAAAATATTGTCTATTTTGAAGAGAATGGTTAATGATCTTACCGTAGTAGTTTGCAACAATGAACATGATGAGCATCAGGGCAAGTGTCACATATGCAATAGAAGTATATGCTTTGTCTTCCATAAAAAAGAGGCGTATAAGCATAGGTGCATAAGTGACTAAGACATATGTAATGAGTAAGTCACGTTTAGAGGCAAGTACACCCATAGCAGTAAAGCTAATAGCAAAGAGGAAAAATAGTAAGATCATTTGATGCAGAAGATTTGTTTCTGGGAATATTAAAAAAGCACTACTCCCCCAAATAATACCATTGACCAATGTATTCGTATAATATTTGTCAAGCCAAATATCAGAGTTTTTAAGTTTATTTTCTTCATTTTCTTTTCGAAATAAAGAGTAATGATATATACCATAAAGAAACATGATAATACTCAGTGAAAGCCAAATAATGATTGAATATAAGTCCACAATTCTGAGTAGTATAGCACTTAAGAGAAGTGCTCCCATAAGGTTACCAAAAAGCATAACGGGTAATGAAAGATAGTAAAAACTTAACTTATCATATACTAGCCTTTTTTTAAATGATACGTCTGTGTTGTCTATAGCTTCATTCAAATCATTATCTTCCATATCTTGAATACCCTCCATATCATCTGTGTATGTATATTTCATATTTTAGTATACCAATTTTATTAGCAATTTTCAACACTTAAGGTTTTAGATATATTATGACTTCATGTATAAGTTACTATTCGATATCTATAATACTATATCCTATCTATATAGGTATTTGTGTTATGATAACTTTTCATACTGCATTAAGGAAAAAAATTGAATTCAAAAATGTCTCCACAAAAACGTGCGACACTGGTATCAAGCTCGGTTGCCACCGTATTGGTTATTGTTAAGCTGCTTATAGGTGTAGCAAGTGGCTCTGTAGCTGTTCTTGCTTCGGCGATAGACTCTTTGTTAGATACTTTGGTTTCTATCTTTAACTTTTTTGCGATTAAAAAGTCTGAAGAACATCCAGATGAAGTCTATCAGTATGGAAAAGGAAAAATACAAGCTATTGCTGCAGTGATAGAAGGTACAGTGATCAGTATCTCAGGACTTTATATTATTTATGTAGCGGTTGAAAAGCTTAACAGCGGATCAGTGACAACACTGCTTACACCTTCGATTATAGCTATGCTCTTTTCTATTATTGTGACCTTTGTATTGGTTAAATATCTTCTGAAGGTAGCCAAGGAGACAGATAATCTAGTGATCAAAGCAGATGCTTTGCATTATCAGACAGATCTTTGGTCCAATGCCGCAGTCTTGATAGCATTAGGATTGGTTTACCTAACTGGAATTGATGCCATTGATGTGCTCTTTGGTTTAGGCATCGGGATCTATATTATATATTCAGCATATGAGATCATACAAGAAGGGGTAGAGATACTTTTAGACCGTGCACTTGAAGGGGAGATGGTTGCAACTATAGGTGAGATCATTTCTAAACACCCTGAAATTACGAGTTATCATTGGCTTAGAACACGAACAGATGGAACTACGAATTATGTAGAGTTTCATATGGTACTGCGTCCTAATATGCTTCTGCTTGAAGCGCATCGCATCGCAGATGAGGTGGAAGATAAGATATTTTTGCTTGACCAAAAGAAAAAGTGGATTATCACACCGCACTTTGATCCTTATGATGATGAAGAGGTGAATGATGCGATCTTAAATGGAAATTCTTTGTTGAAGAAAAACCTATGATCTACCTACTTTCTCCACTTCAAAAAGAGGGTTGTCTCCATCTGCCGATGATAGATTTTTCTCTTATAGAAGAGGAGTTGGTCTTAGATGCATATGATCTGTTGATGTTTACTTCAAAACAGGCAGTTAAAAGTGTAGAAGCTTTAAATCAAAACTGGAAAAAGATACCTTCTCTAGCTATAGGGGCTTCTACAGCTGCAGAAATAAAAAGACTAGGTGGAACTGTTTTATATCAGCCAAGATCATTTTATGGAAAGTCACTCAGTAAGGATATTATTGAAAAATTTTCTGATAAACAGATCTTATACTTGCGTCCAAAGGTTCTTTCTTTTGATTCAAAAAACTTTTTAGCTCAAGCGGGTATTGAACTTCATGAAAAAATTATTTATGAAACATTCTGCATAAAATATACAAAAGAGAGTACTCCTGAGAAAAATGCCATTATTATTTTTACTTCACCATCAACGATACATTGTTTTTTGGAGAACTTTGAATGGGATTTCTCTTATACAGCTATAGTGATAGGAGAAGCAACAAAAGAACATTTACCTGATAATGTAGTGTATGAAGTAGCAGATAAACCACAGATTGATGCCTGTATATCTAAAGCTAAAGAAATTTTAATCACTTCTAACTCCAAATAGGTTATAATCTAAGTAACCTAGGTGATGCGACGACTGTATTTGGGGTCCAACATTAATCTTAGTGGGACATGTAGTCTCTTGGTGCGTGGAAGTTTTCGTTTGAGTCTGATTTATTCAGGCGAGAGATCATCCCCTAAAGAGAGGCTCCCTCCTACACCGTTGGCTATTTAGGGCCGACTTTAAGCAGAACGCTCACCCGGGGCATTTATTAGTAACGATATTTGCACGCATAGGCTTTCCCAAAATGCCACCTGTGAACGGGGAGTTCGCCTTCAAACATTTTGGAAAATCCTCTACGCACAACTCTCGTTACTACTAAACAGTCCTTATAATTTATTATAATACTTTTGGAGAAGTTAATGAACGTATTGATATTAGGTGCAGGTGGTAGAGAATATTCTATTGGTTTGGCATTAAGTAAAGATGAAAATGTAGAGAAGATCTATTTTGCTCCTGGTAATGGTGCGACAGATGAGTTAGGTGAGAACTTAAGTATCTCTGATTTTTCTGCGTTGGCTGATTTTGTTGAGGCAAATGCAGTGGATTTAACCATTGTAGGACCTGAAGGTCCTTTAGTTGATGGTGTGGTTGATGTGTTTGAAGCTAGGGGATTGACTATCTTTGGACCTACGGCTGAGGCTGCACAGCTTGAAGGTTCTAAGATCTTTATGAAAAACTTTTTGGCACGTCACTCTGTGCCCACTGCGAAGTACATAGAGACAGATTCTTTACAGGATGCTTATAAATTCATAGAGACTTTGGAAGCGCCTATTGTTGTAAAAGCAGACGGTCTTTGTGGTGGTAAAGGTGTGATCATCGCGCAGAGCCGTGATGAAGCCAAGAAAGCAGCAGGTGAAATGCTTTCAGGTAACTCATTTGGGGATGCGGGTACCAGCATTGTTGTTGAAGAGTTCCTTGATGGTTATGAA
Source organism: Sulfurovum sp. (assembly GCA_016744875.1). Classification (GTDB taxonomy): domain Bacteria; phylum Campylobacterota; class Campylobacteria; order Campylobacterales; family Sulfurovaceae; genus Sulfurovum. The sequence goes on along the minus strand of JADGDL010000026.1, from coordinate 6,015 downwards.
CTTTCGGTTTTTGCTATTTGTGATGGGAAGGACTATGTGGTCTTGCCTGCAGCGCAAGACCATAAAAGACTGCTCAATAATGATGAAGGCCCAAACACAGGTGGTATGGGTGCTTATGCGCCAACACCTTTGGTCAATGATGATATCTATGCAAAGCTTGATGAAAGAGTGATCATCCCTACACTTAAAGGGATGGAAGAAGAGGGAATGCCATTTACAGGTGTTTTGTTCATCGGTGTGATGGTGGTCAAGGGTGAACCGATCATTTTAGAGTATAACGTACGTTTTGGTGACCCTGAATGTGAAGAGCTTATGCCTCTTCTTAAATCTCCTGCTTCTGAGCTTTTTTACAAAGCCGCAACAGGGGAACTTAAAAATGCCAACATTGAGTTTTATGACAAATATGCTGTAGGTGTAGTGATGGCATCTAAAGACTATCCGTATAAAAGTACACCACTCGCAGAGATAATTATAGATGACATATATCATGAAGAATTAAATGAAAATGCACATATTTCTTATGCAGGGGTTTCTCGTGGTGAAGATGGAAAACTCTATGCAAGTGGTGGTAGAGTACTTGTCTGTGTAGGACTTGGTGAGAGTATCAGGGAAGCACAGAAAAATGCCTATATGCTTGTAGGCCAAGTTCACTTTGCAGGTAAGCAGTGTCGTACAGATATTGCTTATCAGGCACTTTAGGTCTTGTACATGGCCGAGTCCATGTCACTGCCAATTGCCAGTTCTCAAAAAAGAATCACCGCATTTGTGATAGATGACATAATTGTGACATTGTTTTTCATCATTATATTTTATACGCAGCTTTCAGAACTTTTCTCAAGTATTTCAGTTATCGATGAAACTACTCTTGATAGTATCAATATTTTTATTTCTCAAAACATTTTAGTGCTTCTTTCGATAAAACTCATCTACCATACAGTTTTAGTTTGGCAAAATGGTATGACACTTGGTAAGTATCTTATGAAGATAAAAGTAATAGAGTTTGAAACAGGACATACCCCTAACTTTCAAAGATCTTTTTTACGTGCATCTATAAGGATCCCAAGTGAGTTACTTTTTTATTTAGGATTTCTCATGGCATTTTTTGTACCATTGAAACAGACACTTCACGATAAATTATCTCAGTGCGTGGTGATTGATGTTTAAACATATATTTTTATTCATTCTTACCTTAGCACTTGGTTTGCAAATACTGTCAGCTTCTCCAGATAAAAATAGAATTGAAATCAAAGCGAAGCATATTGAATCAGAAAATGATATCGTCACGGCAAAAGACAATGTAGTGGTTTATTACGGAGATGCCGTGATCAAGGCATCTTCAGCATCTTTTAACAGAAATACAAAACTGCTTGTACTTGATGGTGACATAGTTATGATGGGCTATCAAGGCGGTAAAGAGCATGCAGACCATATGGAGATACAGACAGATACGAAAGAGGTAAACTTTGAAGAACTTTTTCTTGTCAGCGAAAATGATGTATGGATCTACTCAGATGATGTAAATAAAAAAGAAGGAAAATATAATTTAGGCACCTCGGTACTTTCATCTTGTGATATTTCTGATCCTTTATGGACCATGGTCTTTTCTGAAGCAGAATACGATACAAATGAAAACCGTATGGAAGTTTATCATGCAAAGATATATATGCAAGATGTACCTATATTTTATTCTCCTTATCTCTCTTTTTCTACCAACAAAGAGCGAAGTTCTGGATTACTCTTCCCAGGATTGGGATATACAGAAGATGAAGGGTTCTTGTATGAACAGCCTATATACTGGGCTATATCTGAGAGTATGGATCTAGAGATAAACCCTCAAATTCGTACAGACCGATCTCAAGGTATTTACAGTACTTTTCGTTTTGCAGACAGTAATCACTCTTCGGGGAAGATCAGAGTAGGGTATTTTAAAGATAAAGACAGTTATACAGAAGAAAATGGTTTGACAGATAATGAACACTATGGTGTCGAATTTAACTATGAGTCATCTAAAGTATTTGAAAAGTATTTACCTGATGGTTTTGATGATGGTTTATATGTCAATACCACGTATTTGAATGACATTGATTATCTTTATTTACAAAGAACAAATTTGACGCATTTTGGCTTTTCTCCTATTCAACAGTCACGGATCAATTATTATGCACAGGACAACGACTACTATATGGGACTTAATGCTAAGTATTTTATAGATACAAGATTGGAAGATAATGATGAGACGATACAGGAGCTTCCTGCCATACAGTTACACAAATATCTTGATCATTTTATCACAGAGAATTTGACCTATAGTGTAGATCTGTCTATGAATAATCTTGATAGAAATGAAGGTGCAACAATGTACCAGGCAGAGTTAAATATACCCTTGGAATTTACAATGTCATTTTTTGATGATCTTGTAAGCCTTACTCTTGGAGAAGAGTTGTATTACGGTAAATTCTTTTTTGGAAATGGCGACTTTATTTATGATGACTACAGCTACTATAGCAATACTCACAATGTAAAAGTTTTTTCAGATCTTACAAAAAAGTATGATGAATTTGTACATATTTTACAACCCTCTTTAGAATATATAAAACCAGGATCTGAAAATCAATCCCCTGTAGATTTTTCTTTGTTGAGTGATGAACAAAAAGAACTTTTTACAGTGGGACTCCCTGAAGAGAAAGTTGAATTTTCTTTGAGTCAATATTTTTATGATGAAAATATGAAATTAAGGTTTTACCAAAGGTTTTCACAAATATATTATCCAGAAAGAGATTATGAATGGGCTGACCTCACTAATGAAATGAAGTATAATTGGGATAAAGTATCGCTTTATAATAATTTGGTTTATGCCCATGAATACTCTAAAATACGAGAGTCATCTTCTTCTTTGAGACTTAAAGGAGCAGACTACAGTGTCGCACTCGGGCACTCTTACCGAAAAATCTTACCGGATTCAACTGCAACAACAGAGGTAAATGATGTAAATTTTGGCTTTGGTTATACCTATAGTCAAAAAGTTAATTTTAATGGGGGATTAACCTATAATATAGATGATACAAGTAGTAAGCAGTGGAGATTTGGTGGAGGGTATAAGCGTGATTGCTGGAGTGTAAATGCCTCTATACGACAAGATATCAGACCAACCTCAGCAGGTGCTATATCTTCAAACAGTTTTTATATGCAATTGAACTTTACACCTTTTGGGAGCATTGGTACAGGAGACCTTGGTCAACTGCAACGATGAGTTTGGAACCTATAGAAGAGATAGAAAATGCTTTGAATATATTGGCTTTGCCTAAGCTAATATCCAGAGAAGACATTAAAACACAATATAGGTTTCTAGCAAAAAAAAACCATCCCGATATAGGTGGTGATGTAGAAAAGATGGAACAGCTTAACTATGCCTATAAACTGTTGATGAAGTATATAGAAGAGTTTCGTTATACTTTTGATGAAGAAGAGGTTTCTAAACAATTTCCAGGAGCGGACCATGCCCGAAGATTTAAACCCTAATCTCTATTTTGAAAATAGAGAAGATGCGTCTGTACAGCTGATCGATACACTACCCATAGACCTACTTTCTGGCAATGAAACTGTCGTGATCGGTGTGAGTGAAGGTGGAGTATATTTTGCAGATCAGATCACAACAGCAGTTGATGGACAAATGGATATCTTGTTAACAGAAGCTATTATGGCACCCAATAACTCAGAAGTGCCCATCGCTATGATATCAGAAACCCAAGAAGTGGTCATGCATAAATCACTCATAGATGCTTTTGGTATCAATGAAGATTTTGTTTATGCTGAAGCACATCGAATGTATGAAGATAAAGTACTTGATTATGTGTATAAGTATCGAAAAGGTAAAAACCTTCTTTCTCTTGAGGGTAAGTATGTGGTATTGGCGGATGAATGTATAGAGACTGGTCTTACGATGATGGTAGCACTAAAATCCGTGATCGCAAGAGGTGCAAAAAATATCTATATCGCAACACCTATTTTAGATAAAACTGTCTACCAGAATCTTTTGTCTGTCTGTGATGGTGTGTTTTGCCCTCATACGATTGAAGATTATATTTCGATAGAATATTATTATAAAAAATTTGAAAAGTTAGATCTTGATGATATACTGGAAATAGTGGACAAACAAGAGAAAAAAAGTAAAATGATAGAAGAAAAGAAGTAGTTAAAAAAGGAAAATGACCCAATGAATGAACAAACAATAGAGCTAAATATAAACAGCCTTGAAGAAAAGTATGAATTTAATAAAATAGCAAAACAGGCAAGTGGAGCTGTGATGTACAGACAGGGAAATGCAGTGCTTATCGCTGCAGTGGCCGTAGATGAAAAAGCAGTGGATGAAGATTTCCTTCCTTTGACTGTTCAGTATATGGAAAAATCCTATGCTGCAGCAAAGATACCTGGCGGATTTATCAAAAGAGAGACAAAGCCAGGTGATTTTGAGACATTGACATCTCGTATTGTGGATCGTTCTTTACGTCCCTTATTCCCTAAAGGTTTTAATTATCCTGTAACAATTTCTGTAATGGTAGTGAGTTCAGACGCGAATGTAGATATGCAGGTTGCTGCATTGCATGCGGCCAATGCAGCACTTTTTGTTTCAGATATTCCTGTAGCCACTTCTATCGCTGCAGTACGTATTGGTACAGCCGGTGATGATCTTGTGATCAACCCGACACTTAAACAGCAGGAAGAGTCTGAACTTGATCTTCTTGTGGTAGGAACGGGCAAAGATGTTGTGATGATAGAGATGCGTACACTTGCTTCTAAGGATGAAGAAGGTCAGCGTGCCAATGAATTTTCAGAAGATGCTTTGGTAGATGTCATTGCGATGGCTTCGGATGCTATTGAAAAATCTACCGTTGCATATGTTGATGCATTCACACCACTTGTAAGAGAACCTTTAGAGATGGTATTGGCTGAAGAAAAAATAGATGAAACACTATATAACTATATAGAAAATAACTACGCAGAAGATGTAGAAAAAGCCATCGCACATATGGCAAAATCTGAACGTTCTTCAGAGCTTAAGAAAATACGTACACGTATTATGGAGGCTCAAGAATCTGAAGGTAAAGAATCTGACAAAGCATTGATCTCAAAAGTACTTGAAAGTTACAAAAAAACTGTAGTAAGAGCAATGATCTTAGAGAAAGGTCTCAGAGCTGATGGTCGTGCATTGGATGAAGTGAGACCTATTAGTATAGAGACAAATATATTACCTTCTGTACATGGTTCATGTCTTTTTACACGTGGTCAGACACAAGCACTTGTCACGGTGACACTTGGCGATAAAAAAGATGCGCAGATGTATGAGCTCATCACTGAGAAAAATTCTCTTTCTGAAAACTTTATGGTGCATTATAATTTTCCAGGTTACTCAGTAGGTGAAGCTAAATATATTGGTGCACCGGGACGGCGTGAATTGGGACATGGAAATCTCGGTAAAAGAGCAATGGCACCAACACTCCCACTTGATTATGATGGAACTATCCGTATGGTTTCTGAGATATTGGAGTCTAATGGTTCATCTTCGATGGCTACGATTTGTGGTGGTGCATTGGCGATGCGTGCAGCTGAGATTGAAACGACTGCCTTGGTAGCAGGTATAGCTATGGGATTGGTTAGTGAGGGTGATAAATATGCTGTACTGACAGATATCATGGGACTTGAAGACCATGATGGTGATATGGACTTTAAGGTTGCCGGTACGCTAGAGGGAATTACTGCACTACAGATGGACATTAAATTAGGTGGCATAGACCTCTCTGTGCTTAAGGATGCTTTACAAAAGGCAAGTCAGGGAAAAAATCATATTTTAGGGCTTATGGAAGAGGCAGCAAAAACGATAGAAGCAAGTGATGCCCTTCCAAGTACAGAACATTTTACGGTACATCCATCCAAGATAGTAGATATTATAGGTAAAGCAGGCGCGACTATACGTGATATCATTGAAAAATTTGATGTGAATGTTGATCTTGATCGTGA
>JADGDL010000025.1 GCA_016744875.1 Sulfurovum sp. | reverse complement strand
TCTATATGCAACTTGAGATCCACTTCCACAGATGGAACCATGAGCATACATGTTGCACATCCATAGCTAAATTGGAACAATAGAGAAAGTAAGAAAATTATTTTTGTTATACGCATGATCAATAGTGCTCCATAGAGTTTTGTTTAATTATTATATAGTTCTTAGTCTACTATTTGGTAGATATCCTTTGTTGATTTTTTAAAATCTTACTCTTTTGAAACTTTTCAGTATAAAGGCTAGTAACGCGAAGATAGAACTTACGATTATAATGGAAGGTCCGGAACTTAGATCATAGTTATAGGATAGTGTTAATCCAATAAGGGAAAAAAAGATAGAGAGTAGTGTTGCATTGATCATCATACTAAAGAGACTTTTTGAAAAAAAGCTAGCAATATAAATAGGGATGGTTAAAAGCGCAATTACTAAAATAAGTCCTACTACTTTGATGGAAATCACAATGGTCAAACTGGATAACAGTAAAATGACTGTGTAAAAAAACTTTGTTTTGATTCCTCTGAGTGTAGCATATTCTGTATCATACGAAACAGCTAAAATATCTCTATAGAATGTGAAAACGATGGCTATAATTACCGCTAATAGGATAGACATATAGGTGATATCATCACTCGTGACCGCCAAGAGTGAGCCAAAAAGATAGCTCATAAGGTCAGATTGATATCCTGGCGAGAGATCAACCAAGATAATGCCAAGAGACATTCCTGCTGCCCATGTAATACCTATGAGAATATCGAGGTGTTCTCTGTGTTTGAAACTTGTCATTGCGATGATAAGCGTAATGAATATACAGAACAAAGAGGTGGAAAGAAGCATAGGCAATCCAAAGAAAATAGCCAATCCTATACCTCCATAGGCACTGTGAGCAATACCTCCAGATAAAAAGACCATTTTATTTACCACAACTAAACTGCCAATGATCCCTGTAATCATACTCACTAACACGACAGAAATGAGTGCATTTTGCATAAATGTATAAGAGAGGGTATCTAACATCTGCAAGTCCCCAGCATCTCTAGCAGTTCCACTTCACATACATGAGAATCATTAGAAGTAAATTTACTTCTAATGTTGGTTAAATTATGATCGACAAGTTGTTTATTGATATAAAATGCTCTTGTAGCATATTGTAAGACCACAGAGATATCGTGACTTACTACTACGATAGTAATATCCTGATTTAATGCTTTTAAGGTCTCATACACTTGTTCAGATCCTTGAGTATCTATACTGGAAGTAGGCTCATCAAGTAGTAATATCTTTGGATTTGAAAAAAGTGCTCTTGCGATGAAAACCCTTTGTCTTTGACCACCTGATAGTTCAGAGATGGTCTTCGATGCAAACGCACGCATATTGACTTTGTTCAAGGCATCATATGCTTGTTGTTTCTCTTCTTTTTTGTAGCCGAAAACTCTATTTTTTATATGGTTTTGTCCCATCATCACAACCTCTAATACACTAATAGGAAAAGTGGTATTAATATTGGTATTTTGTGGGACATACCCAATATGCTGTGTCTGTTTCATATGTTTAGTGCCAAATATCTCAATTTTGCCTTGCTGTAAGGTATTAATACCTAGTAGAATTTTTATGAGTGTAGATTTTCCTCCGCCATTAGGTCCAATAATGGCTAGGAATTCTTTCTCCTTGAGTGTAAAGTGAACATCTTCTAAAACCTTTTGTTTTTCATACGAAAAGCTAAGGTTTGAAGCCTTTATGACTGTGTTAGTTAGTGTTTGCAATAGCTTGTGCCATTTTAAGTAAATTATCTGACCATTCTTTTGCCAGTGGCGTCTCTTTAATTACTTTTATACCTAGTTCACGTGCAAGTGCTTTTGCACTCTTGTCTGAAAACTCTTGTTGTGTAAATACGGCTTTTATATTTTCTTCACGTGCCTTATCGATTATTTTTGTCAAGGTTTTAGGTTTTGGCTCCTTCCCTTCAACTTCAATGGAAAGTTGGACAAGTTTATATTCCTTGGCAAAATATCCCCAAGATGGATGAAATACCATAAATTTAGATCCTTCTGGAACAGATGTGAAAATCTCTTTTATTTTTTTATCCGTTTGTATAATTTCTTTTAAAAATGTTTCATAGTTCTTCTGATAGTAAGCACTATTTTTTGCATCTGTTTTTACTAGCGCATTGTAGATATTTTTAGCCATTATCTTTACATTGCTTGGTGATGTCCAAGTGTGAGGGTCAACTCCCCCATGATCGTGATGATGAGCATGGTGATGATGGTGTCCACCTTCAGGGTGTTGTGCAATTGGTTCTATATCATTTCTTGCTAAATCTTTGAAAAAGTGCTCTTTATCTTCAAATTCAAATGGCATATGTTCTGTAAAGAAGAGGTATGTGCCATCCTCTTTAATAGTGAGTTTGAAGATCGTTTGGTCTTGTGTTTGATCAAAAGTAAGTGTATATGTTTGTTTATTACCATCAATCGCATCATTGTGCTTTACAGCAATTTTTTGTTCTGAGTCAAAAAGACTTTTGGCCTCTTTTTCATATGTTGTAATGACATTTTCATTTTCAGTATCTGCTTTTATCATGAGAAATCTCATAGCTGGATCAGCATAATTCCCATCTACTTTTGCAAAACTCCAGCGGTATTCACCTTTTTTAAGAGCAAAAGCTCCTGCCCACTCAAAAGGTAAACCTCCTTCTTCATCCGCTTCATTGCCATGTGCAGGCATTTCTAAATATTCAACACCATTGGTCATTTCTACGACTTGCATTTGTTTATTTTGTTCTTTAAATTTTGGAAGCCATGTATTTTCAAATTCAATTTTAATAGGAAAGTATAGCTGTGCTTCTGAAATAGCAATCATCTGAGATGGCTTTGGCTCATAGGTGTGTGGGTCACTACCTGCTTTTACCATGGTTGTGACATTGACTTTTTCTCCACCAATTTTTTCTAAAAATGTTTGTTGAGGTAAGATACTCACAGCCACATTGACATTTGCATATAGTAAACTACTTGCTCCAATGATTCCACCTAAAATTATTTTTTTTAACATTATTTCTCCTATGTTCTTTCAGAAATTTCTCTACATGCAATACAGTAAATAGCGTGAGGTTTTACTTTAAGTCTTTCAAGACCTATATCTATTCCACACATTGCACACGTACCATATTCACCTGATTTGACCTTACCTAAAGCAATGTTGATATTTTTTAATTCTTGTTGCTGCTTCCGGACAATAAGATCATCTACCCTTGAATTATTGTTTATAGTTGCTTGATCCCCTTCATCATTAAGTTTGCATGACCCCAATTGATAGAGTTCAGTATGTACACTATTGATATTTTTTAAAATTTGTATCTTTCTATCTTCAAGGATCTTTTTTAAATAGTTTAGTTCACTCGTTTTCAATTTTTTCTCTTCTCTCTTAACCATCTGGTTGATCTTCATGACTATGGGCATGATCATCATGGTGGTGATGATCGTGTTCATGATGATGGTCATGGGTGTGACTATGGTTATGGTCTACTATGTTTAAGAATGAAAACTTTTCTGATAAGACAGAGAGGTCATCCTCAATACCATCGCCAATAAAGACTAAAATAGAATCTCCATCATAGTCCTTTAACTCTTCAAATGAGACATTTCCAAATGAATAGTTGACAATAAGTGGTGTTGGAACATCATTCACCTTCACCATACCTTTGACACGGTAAATATTTTCAGGAATAGCTTTTAAGAGTTGATCTAAGTCATTAAACACAATATCTTGATGGAGATTTGCAACCTCACGGTCAATCTCATCATGTTGGTGATCATGGTCTTGATGGGAGTTAACCAAATCTACAATTTCACTAATTTGGTAGGTACCTTCAAAGACTTCTTTACCTACAATGCCTTGTTCAGCCATATGAATAAAGTAGTTATTGAACACTTTTTTCCCTGTCATGGTGTTTTTTATATTGTGTTTTTCTTTATATCCAATCATGTCTTTTTTTGCCTGGGTAAGCTCTTTGTCATTGACTAAATCAGTTTTGTTCATGACAATGATATTCGCACCACCTATTTGATATTTAGCTGTAGGGTTATCCATATAAGAAGCATAATTTTTGGCATCGACCACACAGATAACGCCCTCAACTGAAATGCCCAGGTTTTGTAGTGAGAGAAAAACAGGGAAAGGCTCAGCTGCCCCAGAGGTCTCTACAAAGATAATTTCAGGATCATATTTATTGATGATTTCAATGACACCGCTTTCAAATTCTTGTGCCATGGTACAACAGATACAACCTTCAGATATTTCTATTACGTCACTATGGACATTTTTTAAAATGTTCTGATCAACACCTATTTCGCCAAATTCGTTTACAATAAGTGCAATTTTTTTATCTCTGAAATGATTTTTGATCGTATTGGTTAGCATACTGCTTTTACCGACACCTAGAAATCCTGTAATAATGTATGAATGGATCATAACTATCCTTAATTTTAAAATTAAACAAATTATCTGTGAATCAGTAAAGAGATTCATTATTGTCTATTGGTCGGCATTGTATCATAAATGCAATTAATTTGCATTTATGATACAACTTGATATACTTATTAAAATCAAATATATGAGGAATAACAGCATGAGTATGTTGCAAGAATTAATACATTATTTTTATCAAAATAATTTAATAAAACACTCTAAACTAAAAAAAATATTTACAAAATATGGCATCTTTCAAGCTAAAATATATAGGGATGGTCACCATGAGTATTTGCTGATAAAGAGTAAAAACTTTTTAGATTTAAAAGCACCTATTGTGTATATCTATTCTGAGTCACATGATTGTGATGCCATAGATCATGATATATGTTATTGTAACCATCAGATGGATATTGCATTAAAGATGATACAGATAGAAGGGGGTGTAATCGTATACTATAGTGGAGATGTTAGAAATATAGATGGTCTACTTCAAGAGCTACATGTGCGAGATATTGATACGATAGCTGATGTGATGACAAAGCAAAAAGTAAAACCTGATCTTAAAATGTATAAAAGAGAGATTCAGGCGATAGGTTTTATTTTTGAAGATCTCAATCTTTCAAGTATGAAACTTATTGCGCAGGATATAAATGTAGTGCATGTTTCGCAAAAATTGGATATAGAGATTATTAAAAGAGTATCTGGCATCACCTTTGAATATGGTGATAAAGATAATTAAAAGAATATATACATGCAATTAATTTGCATTTGTTAATTATTTTGATAGAATAATTTTTAAAATTATCTTTATGGAGGATAAACAATGAAAAATATTGTGGTGGATGGAACAGAAGGATCAATTAGCGTAGAGAAAACACTTCAAATTGTTCAGTCAGATGTGGCAAAACTACCAACTAGATATGGCACATTTAAAATTAAAGCATATGGGGACGGCCCTCAAGAACATTTAGCCATCATGAGCCAGGACTTTTCTAGCTTAAATGACCCAATTGTACGAATCCATTCGGAGTGTCTCACTGGTGATGCTATTGGGAGTTTAAAGTGTGATTGTAATAATCAACTTGACTATGCGTTAAAAATGATCTCTGAAAAGGGTGGAATGGTTATCTATCATCGGCAAGAGGGTAGAAATATCGGACTAGTTAATAAAGTTAATGCCTACAAACTGCAAGATGAGGGCTACAATACTATTGAGGCAAATAAGAAGCTAGGCTTTAAAGCAGATGAGAGAGATTATCGTGCCATAGGCTTCATCCTCAAGGACCTTGAAGTTACACAGATAAGACTTGTGACAAATAATCCTAGAAAAATTACTTATATAGAAAATTTAGGCATAGATATTATCCAACGAATTCCAGCAATTACTGAGGTGCAAACATACAATCAACGATATTTGCAAGTGAAAAAAAATCAGATGGGTCATCTACTTTGAATGGTTTAAGAAATTATATCTATAATGGTTCTTATGAATAACGACGAAATAAAAGCAGAGCTTAGAGAAAAAGGTATTAAGAATACCAAGGGCAAAAGTGTTTTACTGCATATTCTTAAAAACAGTAAAGGACCTATGGATGTTAACACTTTACATGGAGAATGTCAAAAAGTGACTTCGGTAAACTTGGTAACAGTTTATCGAAGTTTACAACAGTTTCATGAAAGAGAGCTAGTACAGGAGTTTCTTGGAAAAGATGGAGCAGTTCAGTATGAATATATCCATCATGGATCTAAAGCACATCCTCACTTTCAATGTGAAAAATGTAACAAAGTGCTATGTTTAGGTGAATTAGGGTTTGACGATGCACTCCACTTCTCCAATATGGCTAAAAAGCATAAAGTTAAGTCGATCAATATCACACTTAATGGAGTGTGTGAAGAGTGTCTCTAGTTATCAATTTTAATGTGTGTATTCCATGTTGAGTATTTCTTTAACACCTTCATCTGAAAGATGTTCGAGTTCTAAAACTTCTCCAGATACCCGTACTGGTAGACCCGCTAACTCATGGTTTGCATTGAGCATAGCATAGCCATTTTCTATACTCTCAACAATCCACATGTCTTTTTCATTAGCATCTTCAAACTCCATCCCTAAAGCAAGATCATCTGGTAAATCTTCAAGAGCTTCTTTGATAACTAATGATTCGTCATACTCACCAAAAGCTTCCCTGGGCGTTAGTAGAAGATTAAAGTGCTCAGATACCTTTTTCCCTTCAAGTTCCTTTTCAAGTTTTTGAAATATTTGCCCATAAGATCCATGTAGATACATGACTTCTTCATTCTCTTCTAAAAGATTTCCTGCTTCGTCCTTAGTTATAAGTGAGATGGCTACGAGTGTGTTTTTTGTTATAGTGTTCATATGTTCTGCTTTATATTTATGTCATGAATGTATTAATGTATTAATTTATTAATGTGATAAGGGTTTAGAACAACTAGAAGCAAGAGGAGTTGTTTGCGACTAAGTTGCACTAATGGAATTTTAGTTTAACTTTTATTAATTGCAACTTAGTCGCATTTAATAAAGTTTCAGTTATAATCCCGCCATGAAAATTGAAGAACTTATTAAAGATAAAAATATCAAGCTTACCACTGCAAGAGTAAAGCTTTTAGAGATATTGAAAGAAGCGGATAAACCTTTATGCTATGAAGAGATCAAAAATGATATCTCTATGGATAAAGCAACTTTCTATAGAAATATCTCTAAGTTTGAAGAAGAAGGTATATTGAATGCTTTTGAATCCAATGATAAAAAAAGATACTTTGAAGTTAAGCTTACACCACATGCACACTTTGTTTGTGTCAAATGTAATGGTGTGGAGTGTATTAAAAATATTGAGATTTCATTACCAACTTATGAGATAAACAATGTGATTATCAATGGCACATGTCCATCTTGTTTAGTAACAGTTTAATTTAATTATACGAAAGGAGACAATCATTATGCAACTAAAACAATCTATGAATTTACTTTTGATTGCTCTTTTCTTATGGGCATTTCAAGGTACTTCAACACACTTTACTGACCATACTATAGATAACGTTTCAGAGTGTCAAGTATGTGAACACACCAAGTACCTTGACACACAGCACCATGAAGCGCCTATATCAAATTTTTATACTTCTACTAGAACATTTACCACACAGCTAGAACAACATACAATTGCTAATGCACCAGTAGACTTAATGCAAAGTATTACATCTAAGCATGTTGACTTCTTAGGGTTAAAACATTTAAAAGTTAAAACTTTACCATTAGGGTTTGATACGACTGCGCCTCCTTCCTTGTTTGTATAAACAGATTTAGATAACACAACCCATATAAACATATAAAACAAAACATTATTAGAAGGATTTTTATGCAAAAAATAGTATTAATTAGTGCAGTAGCAGCATCGTTGCTAAGTGCAGAACAGGTAACTCAGGATTCTCTAGCGCAAATGCTCGAGGAAAAAAAGGTAAAAAAGGTAGAAACGTCAAGTTATATGCCAGATATTTCACTCATTCTCGATGCATCTTATACGCATCAGTCATGGGATGAAGATGGACATACAGATCATTTAGAGATACCTGGTTTTGTACATGGTGGTGGACATGACCATGACGGTCATTCACACACATCACTTGCTGGAGAAGATGGGTTCAACTTTAACTATGCAGAACTTGCTATTGGTGCATCGGTAGATAATTATTTTGATATGAAAGCGATTTTTCATATTACTGAGGATGATTTTGAAGTAGAAGAGGCTTTTGTAACAACAACGACACTACCTTATCACTTACAACTCAAACTAGGAAAGTTTAAAAGTGACTTTGGATACTTAAATAACAAACATCACCATAATTATAATTTTAATGAAATACCACTGGTCTATAATGCACTATTAGGTGACCATGGGTTAACAGAACAAGGATTCCAACTTCAGTACGTTGTACCAGCAGAACAGTACATCATGGTAGGTTTAGAAGCATTTAAAGGTGATAATGAGCGTAGTTTCGGATATGAAGGTTTTACACTAGAAGAGTCTGCACATGACCATGATGAGCATGAAGAAGAACATGATGAGCATGAAGGTGAAGAACATTCACAGGAAATAGAAGATAACGACTTCCCATCTCTATGGGTAGCGTATGCCAAAACCTCTTTTGATATCGGTGGTGGAACATTACTTGCGGGTGTAAGTATGGCCCAAGGAGATTCACTTATGAACCATCTTGAAGATGAAGAAAGTGCACATGCGTATTCTGGTGAGAACACACTTTATGGTGTGGACCTTACATACAAATACTATTTTGCTGCTGATCATGCGATCACATGGCAGAGTGAGTACATGTATAGGGAAATGGACGGAGCAAAGTATGTACAAGACGCTGAAGGTGAGTGGCAAGATGTTGCATTAAACAAAGAACAATCAGGTTACTATACAGAACTTGTTTACCAGTATGACAGAAACTATAGAGCAGGTTTACGTTATAGTGCACTAAACCAAAATGATATCAGTGCAAATGGCAATGCTCAAAATATGCCTGATGATATGTATGTCACCTCTGTAATGGCAGAATATAACCCAAGTGAGTTCAGTAGAATTAGACTACAATATAACTACAATAGTTCTCTTTATGATGAAGATGGTGAGAAGAACAATAAAAATGAGATCATTTTACAGTTCAACTATGCGATCGGTGCACACGGTGCACACAGTTTTTAGGAGTAGGATATGCGTATAATAATACTTTTATTTGTGACATTCACGGCACTTTTTGCTAAACTAAATGTGAGTGTTGCTTACCCATATATAGAACAATTGACCAAAGAGGTCGCACAGGATAAAGTTAACATCTCTTTGCTCTCTAGAGGAGACTGGGACCCACATTTTGTGGTCCCCAAACCTTCCTTAGTAGGTAAACTTAGAAATGCTGATCTACTTATCCTTAATGGGGCATCACTTGAAATTGGATGGTTACCACCTCTTATTAAGAGTTCTAATAATGCAAAGATTCAAACAGGTACAGATGGTTATGTAGACCTAAGTGAATACATTAAACTTCAAGATATTCCTAAAAGTATTGATAGATCTATGGGACATGTGCATGAAGAGGGTAACCCTCACTTTGCACTTGATCCTCATAACATGATACCATTAGCTGAAGTCATCATGCTGACACTCTCGTTATCTGATGAAAAAAATTACACTTTTTATAAGAAGAATTTTGAAAGTTTTAAATCAAGATGGCAAAAAAAATTAAAGCACTATGATGCAAAGATGAAAAAGTGCCAAGGTATGAAAGTGGTTCAATACCATGAACTGTTTAATTATTTCTTAAAGCATTATGGGATCAAATCGATAGATAACCTTGAGCCAATTCCAGGTATTAAACCAAACTCAAAACATGCGTTAAAATTAGTTAATGAAATAAAAGATCAAAATGTCAAACTTATTCTTCAAGATGTCTACCATGAACATAAAACAGCAAAGTTCATTGCACAAAAAACAGGTGCAAAAGTGGTTGAGATCCCACATGATGTAGGTGCGATGAAAGGTACTGAAACCCTTGATCGTTTTTTTGATACGATAGTAGGTAGGGTATGCAACTAATCGAGCTTTTGTGGCCTGCATTTGTACTGACTATACTTTTGGTATTTGTACACACCATTTTTGGTTTGCAGATCATTAAGCGTGGCGTCATCTTTACAGACCTTGCCATCGGGCAATTTGCCGCAGTAGGAATGGCGCTAAGCATAGGGTTGATGGAGGGTGAAAATGAGTTTGTCATGACACTCAGTTTCGCTTTACTTGGCGCACTTGTTATCACCTACGCTACGCAAAAGGTTGATCACATTGAGGCATTCATCGGAATGCTATATGCATTAGGCGCTTCAAGCATTATGCTTATTTTAGCAAGCTCTGCACAAGGTACTGAACTCTTCTCAAAGTTAAGTGCCGCAGATATACTTTTTGTCACGCCGGATGAGGTATACCCAGCTGCAGTACTTTACAGTCTGGTCGCATTAGTGATGTTTATTGTCTATCCAAGGTTAAGTGGTACTTTTAAAGAACTTATGTTTTTTGGTCTATTGGCTTTGATAGTCACCTCTTCAGTAAAACTGGCAGGTGTACTTGTTGTTTTTGTACTTCTTGTTGCTCCCGCATTTGTGGGGCTGCTTCAAAAAAGATGGTCACCGCTTTTAGTGGCATGGGCTGTGGGTATCACTGTATCATTCGCAGCACTTGTACTCTCGTATAATTATGACCTTCCTGCCGGCTATAGTATTATATTTTGTCAAAGTCTTATGGCAGTTATTTTTGCCCTATTTTACAAAAGAATTCCACAAAAATAACTCTTTTTAGATACAATACATAAAAATCAACAGATGGAATATAGAATGACAAATGCAGATAAATTAAAAAACCTTTTAGAACTTGAAATTATTCCAGATCTTGAAGTGGCTATCGATGAACTTTTTGCAGCAATAGACAAAAGTAAAAATGCTTCTAAAGAGCAAAAAGAAGATCTTGAAGAGATGCGTGAAATGCGTACAGAATGTTTTGCTATTGTTGAAGAGCTTGGACGTGATGAACTTGAAGACGATGAGATAGAAGAACTTTTATCTGAATTAGTAGAGATGAAAACAGAAGAGTAGTATTCTTATTTCTTTACTTTAAGATAAGTTAAGGCTATTTTTAGACTATTTATACTATATTCCCTCATCAACCTCTCGGGGTGCTTCATTTTTAATGTAGCTGAGATAGCAGTAAATTGCTTGACCCGTTGAACTTGAACTGGATAATACCAGCGTAGGGAAGAGTAGTATATATCGTTTAGAATGAACATTCATTTTTTTATTTTTATAACACGCCTCTTTCCTTTTTAAACATTAAGGGAAAATACAATGAAATCCAACATATTAACAGTCTCGATTATTGCATCTTATGCATTATTGGGTACATCTGCATTTGCAGAAGAAACAACTACACTTGATCCTATTGTCGTAAGTGCTGACTTTAGAGACACAAAACTTTCACAAACAACCAACAGTATTACTGTTATAGGAGAAAATGAGATCTATGATAAAAGCACTCAATCTTTTGTAGAAACTTTGGCAAGTACACCAAATGTGAATTTTTCATCTGGAGCATCTAAAGCAAAATATATACAAATTAGGGGTATAGGTGAAAGAAGTCAATATGCAACACCGATAAACCCATCTGTAGGGCTTATGCTTGATGGTATTGACTTTTCTAATGCTACTTTAGGTGTTAGTATGTTTGACGTAAATCAAATTGAAGTACTTAGAGGACCACAGGGAACAACTTTTGGTGCGAACGGTATGGCAGGTGTTGTGAATGTTCAGAGTAATGAACCTACAAAAGAGACAACAGGTCATCTTGAAGCAACGGTTGGGGATTACAATACTAAAGCTTTTGGTGCTGCTGTAGGGGGTACATTGATCGAAGACACACTGCTAGGTAGAATCTCTGTCTATAAAAATACCAGTGACGGTTTTATGGACAATAGTTACTTAAATAGAGAAGATACAAATAATATTGATGAATTGACAACAAAGGCGCAACTTCGTTGGTTCGCTTCTGATAATCATACGATTGATTTAAATTATATATACCTTGATGTGGATAATGGCTATGATGCCTGGACATTCGATAACTCTCGTACATCGCATGCAGATGAACCAGGAAAAGATACACAAAAAACAAATGCTTTTGCATTGAAGTCAACGTATCAGGTAAATCCAAAAATGCATTTGATCTCTAAAGTAAGTTACAGTGATTCAGACTTTGAGTATAGTTATGACGAAGATTGGTCATATGTAGGCGAGTTTGACGATTCCCTTTATCCATATAGTTCTTTTGATCAATACCTGAGAGATAGACAACAAACAGATATCGATGTAAGATTGGTTTCAGATCTAGATGGCCGTATCTTTAATGGTTCAACTGACTGGACGATTGGTGTTTATTATAAAGATGCAAGTGAAGACCTTACTCGAAACTATACGTATCTTAGCGGACCATTTTCAAGTACTTATGACACAACAAATAAAGCGATCTATGGACAGTTAGATACCGCAATTAACTCAAAATTGACACTCGTAACAGGACTTAGAGTGGAAGATTGGGACGCTAAATATCGTGATTCAGATTCACTGTTTATTGATACTGATGAAACATTAGTAGGTGGAAAAGTAGGATTAAATTACCAAGAAGCAGCAAACCGTTTATACTATGTTTCTTTATCAAAAGGATATAAACCTGGTGGGGTGAATGCAGATAATGCACTTCCTAATGGGGCAAGACAATACGATACTGAGGACCTATGGAACTTAGAGGGAGGTTTGAATTCCAGTCATTTTGAGAATACACTTACTAGCCGTCTAAATATTTTCTATGGAAAGAGACGAGATCAACAAGTAAAAAGCTCTTTGGTTTTACCAAGACCTGATGGGAGTACAGATTTTATTGACTATTTAACAAATGCGGCTAAAGGTAATTACTATGGTTTGGAATCACAACTAGATTATTATCCTACTGATAGTTTACACCTCTATTCTAGTATAGGACTACTTCAAGCTGAGTTTGATGAATATACTGATCCTAATCCATCGGCTATAGATATGAATGGTAGAACACCGGCTCATTCTCCAGAGTATCAGTATAATATTGGACTTGATTACGCTTTTGCAGGTGCATGGATATTTAAAGCAAATGTAGAAGGGAAAGGATCTTATTATTTCTCAAATAGACATAATGAAGAATCTGATTCTTATGCACTACTGAACTCTAGTTTAGAATACACACATGGAAACTGGGGCGCAGTAGTATGGGCTAGAAATATTACTGATGAAGATTATCAAGTAAGAGGTTTTGGTAGCTTCGGAAATAATCCAGGAAATGGATATGCAACTGAGCTTTATACACAATTGGGTGCACCAAGAACTGTTGGTGTTACATTAACATACGATTTTTAAAAGGTATCAATATGGAAATATCAGTAGACATAAGTATGTATCCACTTGCTATAGAAGGATACGAAGAAGAGATTTCAGCTTTTATTGAGAGACTAAAAGCAGAACCTTCTGTAAAAGTAATGTGTAATGAACTAAGTACTCAGCTTCATGGGGATTATAAAACGATTATGGGCTTGCTTGAAGAAGAGATGTTTTCTGTTTTTACAAATCTTCCTCACTCTGTTTTAGTATTAAAATTTATAGGAAATAATAGAGAAGGCATCTTTTAAGATGTCTTTCTCTCTACAAACCATATTTGATGCTTTTGCTGCGATGCCTGCATGGGAAATCGTTGCTGTTGTATTTGGTATCGCTTATGTACTGCTTGCAGCAAAAGAGTCACTATGGGCTTGGTTCTTTGCATTTTTTGGCACACTTATTTATACTATCCTCTTCTGGGATGGTGCATTACTCTCCTCAGCTTTACTCAACTTTTATTATATGATCATGGCAGTGTATGGTTTTGTATTATGGCGAGGGGGTAAGGAGAGTAGTGAAAATTTAGCTATCACTTCTTGGTCATTATCAAAAAATATCACAGTTATCATAATAGGTGTGATCGTTAGTTTGATTGTGGGGTATTTATCTACAACATATACATCGGCTAAATTTGCATATTTAGATGGTTTTGTCATGATCTTTTCCGTCATAGCAACTTGGATGTTAGCAAATAAAGTAATTGAAAACTGGATTTTTTGGATCGTAATAGACTCTGCTGCGATAGTCCTCTATTGGCAATCGGGATACCATGCAACGATCATCTTGTTTACACTCTATGTCGTATTGGCATTTTATGGTTATGCTTCCTGGAGGAAGACATATCGTGAAGCCTGATCTCTCAAAGTATCCACACTTTAGCGGTCCAATAGAAAATTTCTCTCTACTCCCCACCCAGGGTTTTTGTAATGATAACTACTCTTTTATTATGGATGGCCAAAAGTATCTACTTAGAAAATTTAAAGTTCAAGATGTAGATAGGCAATTTGAATTTACAGTGCAAAATCTTGCTTATGAAAAAGAGATAGCAGCTAAATCCATACTTTTAGATGAAGAGAACGGTTTGATGATATGTGATTTTTTAGAAGGACATCATAAAAAGGTGTTGGAAAGAAATGATCTAGAAAACATAGCAGGTCTTTTAAAAAAATTACATATGATCCAAGTCAAGAAAGAAGTACTTAATGTTGAAAACCTCATTGATACCAAGTCACAGGTACTGATAGAAGCATTTGATACTGTTAAGAACTATCAAACAGACTATGTCTTATGTCATAATGACTTAAACCCCAAAAATATACTTTTCTCAGATGATGTAAAACTAATAGACTGGGAGTTTGCTTCTGTCAATGATAAGTATTTTGATCTGGCATCTCTCTGTGTAGAGTTTAATCTAGATGAAAAAGAAGAGACCTATTTCTTAGAAGCTTACTTTATAGATAAAAAAGAGATACAAAGAGAAAAACTCAATGCCTATAAAACCATTTACATCACTTTATGTAAACAGTGGTTTGATCAATCAGATATAAACAGTCCTATTTAATAACGTTCTAAGCTGAATTATCCTATATTCCCTTATCAACCTCTCGGGGTGCTATATTGAAATATATAGCTGAGATAGCAGACAATGCTTGACCCGCCGAACTTGAACTGGTTAGAACCAGCGTAAGGAAGAGACTGTATTTACTTCATAAGTGGATAAGTGTAATACTTTTAAGTATTAGCTTTATCCATTTATCTTCATATTTACATTTTTTTCTTTTCGTATTTTATTACGTAAAAGGATTACAATCATGACAAAACCATTTAAAGATAAGTTTACAACTTCAAACGATGAACTTACAAGAGAACCATTCCCCGCTTCACAAAAAGTATATTTAGAGGGTACAATTCACAAAGACATTAGAGTACCTGTAAGAGAGATAACACTTGGTAATGAAACAAAACTTAGAGTATATGATACTTCAGGCCCTTACACAGACCCTACAGTAGAAATCAATGTAGATGAGGGAATTCCAGGGATTAGAAAAGAGTGGATCTCGGGACGTGGTGATGTTGAAGAGTATAAGGGGCGTATTATGGCTCCTGTAGATAACGGATACTCTACTGATGAGCAATTGGACTTTGTAACTGCTGGGGCAAAAGGGCTTGTACGTACACCGCTTAAAGCAAAAGAGGGCAAAAATGTTTCTCAAATGTGGTATGCACGTCAAGGTATTATTACACCAGAGATGGAATTCATCGCGCTTCGTGAAAACCAAGATGCAGCGATGAATGCTGAGTATCTTCAAGATGAAGAGAGAGAAGCAAGACTCAAAGGTGAGAACTTTGGTGCAAACTTACCAGAGCAGGTCACGCCTGAGTTTGTACGTAAAGAAGTGGCTGAAGGTCGTGCAGTTATCCCATGTAACATTAACCATCCAGAAGTAGAACCGATGATCATCGGACGCAACTTTTTAGTGAAAGTAAATGCAAACATTGGTAACTCGGCTACAACTTCAAGCATCGCTGAAGAGGTTGAAAAAATGGTATGGTCTACTCGTTGGGGTGGAGATACGGTTATGGATCTTTCAACGGGTAAGAACATTCACACTACACGTGACTGGATCTTACGTAACTCTCCTGTACCCATTGGAACAGTGCCTATTTATCAAGCACTTGAAAAAGTAAATGGGATTGCGGAAGATCTTACATGGGAAGTATATAGAGATACACTTATCGAGCAGGCTGAACAAGGGGTGGATTATTTTACGATTCATGCAGGTTTACTTTTGCACCATGTCCCGATGACGGCGAAACGTGTAACTGGTATTGTAAGCCGTGGTGGGGCTATCATGGCTAAGTGGATGATTCATCATCACCAAGAGAACTTCCTTAATACACACTTTGAAGATATTTGTGAGATCATGAAGACGTATGATGTTACATTTTCACTTGGTGATGGACTACGTCCTGGTTCAGGTGCAGATGCAAATGATGAAGCACAGTTTGCAGAGCTTAAAGAGCTTGGACGTTTGACTAAAATTGCTTGGAAACATGATGTGCAGACTATCATCGAAGGACCTGGTCATGTACCAATGCATATGATCAAAGATAATATGGAGAAACAACTAGAGTGGTGTGATGAAGCACCGTTCTATACACTTGGCCCCTTGACGACTGACATAGCTCCTGGATATGACCACTTCACTTCAGGTATCGGTGCAGCCATGATAGGTTGGTATGGATGTGCGATGCTTTGTTATGTAACACCTAAAGAACATTTAGGTCTACCAGACAGGGAAGATGTAAAAGAAGGACTTATCACGTATAAGATAGCAGCACATGCAGCAGATATAGCAAAAGGTCATCCGGGTGCAAGAGCTAGAGATGATGCGATGTCACTGGCACGGTTTGAATTTAGATGGGTAGACCAGTTTAACATCGGTCTTGACCCTGAAAGAGCACGTGAATATCATGATGAAACACTGCCTATGGAAGCTGCAAAAGTAGCACACTTCTGTTCTATGTGTGGACCAAAATTCTGTTCGATGAAGATCTCTGCTGAAGTAAGAGAATACGCAGATACTTTAGGTACAGATATAGAAACAGCGAAACAACAAGGCATGGATGACATGTCTATGAAGTTTCAGGAGATGGGATCTGAAGTATATGTTGAGGCTGACAAGATAGAGGAAGTATAACAGTATGAATATAGCGATAGCAGGTGCCGGACTCGTAGGTAGAGTTCTTGCGCTTAACCTCTTACAAGATGGACATACCTTGACACTGTTTGATGAAGATGAAGCCTATGGTGAAGATGCAGCAGGTATGACAGCAGCAGGTATGTTAGCACTTTTTGCAGAATTAGAGACTGCAGAATCTACAATCTTTGATCATGGTAAACGTTCTATAGATCTGTGGCCTTCACTTTTGGAACAGCTTGATATTTCTGATGCATATCAATTAAAAGGTAGCATCATTACAGCACACCCACAAGATTTTTCTGAACTTGATCATTTTATAGAAACCTTACAATCAAAAGTTGAAGAGGCTTCAAGTATTCAGGTATTAGATAAAGTGGGTATCACAAGTCTTGAACCAGACCTTGAACAACATACGAAAGCATTTTACATCCCTCATGAAGGGCAGGTAGATGCACAGCGTTTTATGAAAACGTCCAGTGACTATTTATTAGAGCATTCAAATGTAACTTGGCATGAAAAAACAAGAGTCAAAAAAGTAGAAGAGGGCACAGTACATTTCTCTGATGAAAGTGACAAATATGATTGGGTATTTGATTCACGTGGACTAGGTGCACAAGAACAGATAGATGATCTTCGTGGTGTAAGAGGTGAAGTGTTTTGGCTTGATGCACCTGAAGTAAACATTACCAGACCTACCAGGATGTTACATCCACGCTATAAGATATACATCGTGCCACGACCCAATAACAGGTACATTATTGGAGCAACTGAGATAGAAAGTGAAGATAAAAGTCCAATGTCTGTTCGTTCTTCATTGGAGCTCTTATCCGCAGTATATAGTATGCATACAGGATTTGCTGAAGCGCGTATTGTAAATATGGTAACAAACTGTAGACCAACGCTTAAAGATAATTTGCCAAATATTGAACAAGGTGAAAAGTTGACCCGTATTAACGGACTGTATCGCCACGGATATCTATTAGCACCCGCAGTGGTAGAACAAGCATTAAATGAAGGAGTTTATAAATGATAGAAATTATAGTCAATGGGACGAGAAAAACGGTTAGCAAAGAGATGAATGTCAATGGAATTATAAAAGAGCTCAACTATACACAAGAGGGGTTTGCTTTGGCATTAAATGGTACATTTGTTGCTATTGCTACGTATGAAACTACCTTGATTCATGACAATGACAGTATCGAGATACTAGCTCCTGTACAAGGGGGGTAACATGACCAAACATATAGAAACTCACAATGATAGCTGGGAGCTAGGAGGTAAAACACTTCACTCCAGATTACTGATAGGCTCAGCACTCTACCCAAGTCCAGCCAATATGGAAGATGCCATAAGAACTTCTGGTGCTCAAATAGTCACTGTGGCACTTCGCCGTCAGGCAGCAGGTGAAGGTGGAGGTAACCAGTTTTGGGATATTATCAAATCTATGGGGATTGAAGTATTACCAAATACCGCAGGATCTCACTCAGCCAAAGAAGCCATCACCACTGCACAGATGGCAAGAGAGGTTTTTGGAACAAACTGGGTAAAGCTTGAAGTCATTGGTGATCAGTACAACTTACAGCCTGATCCATTTGAGACTGTAAAAGCTGCAGAGATCCTTATTAAAGAGGGTTTTGAAGTTTTCCCCTATACCACGGATGACCTTGTAGTTGCCAAACGTTTAGCTAATGTAGGTTGTAAAATACTTATGCCTTGGGGTTCACCTATAGGTTCAGGAAGAGGTTTAATGAATCCTACTAACTTAACAGCCATCAGAAAACAGTTTCCTGATCTCAAACTCATTGTAGATGCAGGTATAGGAAAACCTTCAGATGCAACCAAAGCAATGGAACTTGGGTATGATGGTGTACTACTTAACTCTGCCATAGCTCTTGCGCAAGATCCGGTAAAAATGGCAAATGCATTCAAATATGCTGTAGAAGCAGGACGATTAGGTTATGCATCGGGCACTATGCAAGAAAGAGAATTTGCCTCTCCTTCTACACCTACAGTGGGGACACCATTTTGGCACCAGTTTAATTAAATAAGAGTTTATGAAATTATTCTATATCGGTATTTAAATGCATCCAAATATATGCCATAGCAGTATAAAGTTGGCAGTTGACTAATCTCTCAACTGTTAAACGGAGATTAGATTATTACTTGGATGTATAGCTCGATGTTACTAAATTTGTATGATACGGAATTGTAAGCGTTTATTTAAAACTATAAAAGTTATATAAAATAAATAGAAAATACAGATTGAGTAATATTGTTATGAAAAAAATAATTTTAAAACTTATTTTACTTGATTTGTGTTTTAATATATTTTGGGCAATAATTGCTCCAGTCCATCCACCAAATATAGATAAAAAATGTAATGTACTTTCCGATATTCTCCAATTACCATTTTGTGCAAAATCTTTATCTTTTGAATAGATATAATATGTTAATACACCAACCAATATATAATAAGGAATAATATAGATTTCAACTTCTTTAATTTGTGTAAAGTGAAATAGTATAAGATAAAATATAGAAATTACAAATAATGAAAATATAATTGAAAGTATATTTATTTTATTTGTCTGTTTTGTTTCAGAATTTAATTTAGCCTTGTTAAATTTAACAGCATTTATAGCACAGTCTCTACCATTTTTATCTTTATCAAGTGTAAATGAAACCCTATCATATAGTAAAGGGCGTCCTTGGAATTCACTAATGTGTACAAATATCTCGTTTTTTTCTCCCACAGGAGTAATAAAGCCATATCCTTTATCATTATTCCATTTTGTGAGGACTCCTTTTTTTCGTACTATAGAACCTTTGCTATCAATTTCAACATTAATCGCACAAGCCTTATCTTTCGTATGGGAAAGAATAAAAGTGAGATTTTGATTTAAAGATGGACGTTTTCGTTTATTTTGAAATTCTTTGATATGTACAAATATTTCTTTTTTTTCTCCCACAGGAGTAATAAATCCATATCCTTTATTGTCATTCCATTTTGTTAATATCCCTTTTTTTAACATGAAAAAAGACTTTCTGTAAACAAGGTAGTTAGAGGCAACTTCAAAATTATTCGACGGTTACAGACTTTGCCAAGTTTCTTGGCATATCTACATCATTGCCCAGTCTTACAGAGATCTCAAGTGCAAGTAATTGTGTAACTACCATCATCTCAAAAAACTCTACCATTGGGTGAGAACTGTATTGGGTCTGTATGAAGTCGTCTGCCAATTCAAATGGTTCTGGAGATATAGCACAAATAGTTGCATCTCTTGCACTTAGTTCTTCAACATTTGATTTGATCTTGTCGTAGTGCATAGTCTTTGGCATAAGTGCAATAGTAAAGAGTTCAGAATCAGCTAAGGCAATTGGACCATGTTTCATTTCTCCTGCAGGGTAACCTTCTGCATGCATGTAACTGATCTCTTTGAGTTTTAATGCACCCTCTAAAGCCAATGGGTAGAAAATGTCTCGTCCTATGAAGAAAAATCCGTGTCCATGGAGGTAACGTTTAGAAAGTCGGTGAAGTTTTTCATGTAGTGTATCTGTAACAATAAGCGCTTTAGGGATATGTAGCATCGCATCTATTTCTGTCTTGAGTACATCTTGTGATATCGTATTTTTCTCTTGACCCATATAGAGTGAAAGCATCCAAAGTACCATCGTTTGTGTGGCAAATGCTTTGGTACTTGCAACCCCTTTTTCTATACCAGCTCTTGTTAAGATGGCTGCGTCACTCTCCCTAACGATGGATGAGTTGTCTACATTACAAATGCTAAGACTTTTAAGTCCTGCTCTTTTTGCCATTTTAAGGGCTTCAAGTGTATCGGCAGTCTCACCACTTTGTGAAATGGTAATGAAAAGTGTATCTTTAGTAAGTAGAGGAACTTTGTATCTAAACTCTGAAGCGATCTCTATGTCACATCTTACTTTGGCTAGTCGTTCAAAAAGGTAAGCAGAGGTTAGGGCAGAGTGATAAGAAGTACCACAGGCACAGATCTTGATAGCGGAGATATCATCAAAGAAATTTGCATCAAGTTCATCCAGGTCTATAGAATCATCTAAAACGCGCCCCATCATGGTCTCACCCATAACACGGCTTTGTTCATAGATCTCTTTTTCCATAAAAAACCGGTAACCGTCTTTTTGAGCCAATGCTTTATCCGCAGTAAGCGCTTGTTTGATAATGTTACGTTCTCCATCAGCGCTAAAGAGTTTTACTTCTCCCTCTTTTGCATAACCATATTCCCCATCTTCAAGATAATATACTTCTGTTGCTTTCCCAATGATAGGTGTGTCTGAAGAAGCAAAGTAGACATCATCCCCATTAAATCCTATAAGCATTGGAGAACCACTTTTAGCAAAATAGATCGTATCGGGATCAGCTTCAGTGATAAGAAGTGTTGCATAAGCTCCTTCAAGTTTTTCTATGGTTTGTTCAAAGGCAGAAAAGACAGTAGGTGCATTGTGGTTATACTTCTCAAAAAGATGGACTATGGTTTCTGTATCTGTTTGAGATAAGAAGTTCACACCGTCGGATTGTAGTTCAGACTTAAGTTCCTGATAGTTTTCGATGATACCGTTATGTACTACATATGAGTATGCACCTAGATGAGGGTGTGCGTTGAGTTCTGTAGGTTTACCGTGTGTGGCCCAACGTGTATGTCCTATGGAGATACCAAAACCTTCAGTTTTGTAAGATTTGGTTTTTTCTCTTAGATTTTCAAGTTTTCCTATGGCTTTAAAGTTGTTAAGTTTATCTCCTTCTATGACAGCGATACCTGCTGAATCATAGCCACGATATTCAAGTTCCTGCAAACCATCTAAAAGGATCTCTTTTTTCTCATTTTTACCTAAATATCCTACAATTCCACACATATTTACTTTTCCCCTGTAAGTTTATCTATAATCAAGTCAACATTATGACAAAAGTTTCCATTCTTTTCGATGAGAAACATGTCTCTGGTACGGTTTTTAAGTGTATGGATCTTCGCCGAAACGATGTCTATACCTAACTCATCAAATATATCTATGATGAAAGCCAATAGTCCTTTTTGATTTTGACTGTTGAGGTGCATGACCGCGAGTGTTTTAGTATGTTCACAATCTATATTAAGTTCACTCTTTTGTATCTGCGGAATATGCATCGCATTTCTCCGTGTAGTAGTGAATGAATCATGGATGAACCCTTCTATCAATCCTACTTCTTCCGCAGTAACAGTTTGTGAAAAATCAATTTTAAAATATTTTAATCCGTCAAAAAGCTTATAGATATCCATATTGACCACATCAAGATTTGAAAGTTTACCCAGGAGGTAACTTAGATTAAAGGAGTGGGTACGAAGTATTTCTATCGTGAGATGTTTTGTGTTACTAATGTGGAACTCATAGTTCTTTGTTTCAAATGCTTTTTGGCTAATGGCTAGGATTCTTTTTGTTGAGTAACGTAAAAAGAGAAGGTTTGAAGGGATTTTCAATATTTTCTTTTGTTGCACTTTCTGTAATGATCTAAACGTAGTATTTCTTTTGAGACTCTCTTCTTTTTTAACACGTTTTTCAGCTTCATCTAGTCTATCAGTACGTCCTAAAACTTCTAGAGACTGTGTATAGAGTGTTCTTATCAATTTAGAAGAAAAGGAGTTATAGACATCGCCACCCACACCCTGCATATCAGCATAGGTAAGTATATAGATCATATCTAAGAGTTTTTTAGTTTTAAAGTGTGCCGCAAAGCCTAAAATAATTTTTTCATTATAAAGATCTTCTCTTTGTGCGACCTTACTCATAAGTGTATGATAGGTGATGAGTGTTTCTCCTGTTTTAATAAGGGTTTCATTCATTTTCAATTTGGATGCAAAAATTTTAAACAGTGAAGTACCTACATAATGATGATCTTTTTTTCGTCCTTTCCCGGCATCATGCAAAAAGGTGACTATTTTCAACATGACTTGTTCATCATGATCCAATGCCTCGTAGAGGACTTTAATATCAGGCTCTTGGATATGTTCCAGGTGATAGACACAATAGATGGAGTGTATGTCTACTGCATATTTATGATAGCCGTCAAATTGGGGAAGATCAACAACTTTTCTTATGGGAGGAATGGCATATTTTAAGAGTCTAACATAAGAGAGTGTTCTCAGTATTGCATAGCTATAGGGTTGCTCAAATATGGTATACATTATTTTATAGAGTGGTGCATCCAAGCGTTCAGGTCTTGGTGCAGATATAAGTGCCTGAAGAAAGGTAGGGTGTGCATAAAACGGTTTGTTCGCATGTGTACAAAGTTGTTTGAGTAGGAGATCAAAATCCTGGTTCTCTTTTTTTGGGTAAATAAAGTTTTTTTCTTTCTCGTCTACTATATACTCCGACGTTAATCTATTCATCCAAATGGAAGAGTAAAGTCGAATGATCTTTAAACTTTCTGTCACTTTCTTGGCAAATTTCATTTGCCCATCTCTTCCTTGTTGATATCCCAATAAAGAAGCAGTATCAGGGATAAGATCAAGACGCAATTTGTCTTCCTTCTTACGGGCGACCAGATGCAGGGCAGAGCGTACACGAAATAAAAACTCTAAAGCGATACGAAAACTGCGGTACTCTTTTTCTTGTACAATACTTGTAGGAAGATTTTTGATATTGTTAACATTATAAAGTATTTGTCCTACCCAGTAGACAAGATTGGCATCTCGAAATCCACCTACACCTTCTTTAAGGTTTGGTTCCATAGTGAGTGGGTGTTTACTGTGCTTTTCTTTCTGCTCTTGCACTTTGAGCTGGATAAACTCTTTAATATTATCATGACGTATTTGGGTGATGGCATTTTGGGTTTCCATCCAAATAAAATTGGATCCCTCTATAAAACGCGATTCGATAAGTGCTGTTTTGATGGTGATATCTGTTTTAGACACTTTATAGAGATCATCGATCGTATGTACTCTATGACCTAGTTTTAAGCCTGTATCCCAAAGGATATAAAGCATCTTTTCTATCATCTCTTTCAAATTGTATCCCGGTACATCTTTATAGACGATCATGAGGTCTATATCTGAATGTACACACAGTTGTTCTCTTCCGTAAGATCCAAGTGCGATAAGTGCAATAGGGATGGAATTTTTCATAGGAAGATAATCACCAAACATATCTCTAGTGGCAACCTTGTAGACCAGTTTTAAAATACTGTCAATTTTTTTGGTATGTTTGACTAGAAAATCTTTTCCTCCAGATGTGGCAAATGTTTCTTCAAGTGTGTCAAAATAGAGTTTTATATCATTTTTCAGTACTTTGGCTATCTTAAAGTCTGCGGCATTTTCGTACAGTAGTTCTTCTATTTGTGATTTGACTTTATCCACTTAGTAACTCCTAATCTTTAGAATCTTCTACTTGTCCATAGGTACACATAACATCTCTAGCTTTTGGCTAAGCTAGGCACTCTTTTGAAGTCCTAGCCTTAGCTAAGTCAAAAAAGAGTAACAACGCATAGGCGAAAGCTAGTGATGTCCATAGGGTGAATTTTTCAAACGCAACCTTTCACAATATATTATCTGCAGCGTAGCTATGGCTATGCTTTGACAATCTTTTGCAAAATTTTACATTTGAAAAAATCATTATGTGAACCTATGGACAAGTAGAAGGTTCTGTTGATATAATAGCGAAAATAACTAATGATGGGTGTTGATAGATGGATTTAATAGAAAAGGTACGTAACAAAGTAAGACTTACTCAGGAAGAGGGTGAAGCACTTTATGATTTGGATCTTTATACTTTAGGCGAATTGGCAGATGAGATCCGTAGAGAGAAATATGGTAAGAAATCGTATTTTAATATCAACCGTCATATCAACCCTACGAATGTATGTGCCGATGTCTGTAAGTTTTGTGCCTACTCTGCTACCAGAAAAAACCCAAACCAGTACACTATGAGTCATGAGCAGATACTTGATATAGTAGATAACTCAGTGAAAAATGATGCAAAAGAGATGCATCTTGTCTCAGCACACAACCCTAATGATGGGGTAGAGTGGTACATGGGAGCTTTCCGAAAAATTAAAGCCAAATATCCGGACCTACACGTTAAAGCTATGACGGCAGCAGAGATAGACTTTATCACACGTCAATACGGACACTCTTATGATGAAGTACTAGATATGATGATAGAGAACGGTGTGGACTCAATGCCTGGTGGTGGTGCAGAGATCTTTGATGAAGGTGTACGTGAATATCTATGTAAAGGTAAAGTAACGTCAGAGCAGTGGCTTGATATTCATGAGAAATGGCATAACAAAGGTAGAGAATCAAATGCAACAATGCTCTTTGGTCATGTTGAAACAAGAGCACACCGCATAGACCACATGATACGTCTGCGTGATCTGCAAGATCGTACAGGTGGATTTAATGCTTTTATACCACTGGTCTATCAAAAAGAAAACAATTATATGAAAAATTGTAATTTTCCTTCAGGCCAAGAGGTGTTAAAAACGTATGCGATTTCTCGTATCATGTTAGACAACATTCCACATATTAAAGCCTATTGGGTCACTGCCTCGATAAACTTAGCGCTTATAGCGCAGGAGTTCGGCTGTGATGACCTGGACGGTACTATAGAAAAAGAGTCTATTCAATCTGCAGCAGGTTCAGAAGGTGCCCATGGAATGGATTTACAAAACTTTGTGTCATTGATCAAAAATTCAGGTTTTGAGCCTATAGAGAGAGATAGTTTATATAACGAATTAAAAGTTTATTAGAATGGATAAACTATATTATCCATATGATGAATTTAGAGATGATCTAAGAATATTGATCCAAAAAATAGATCAACCTTTTGATTCTATATTGGGTATTGCAAGAGGTGGTCTTTCTATGGCACAGCTACTTGGTGAGTATTATGATCTTCGTGAAGTCTATGCTATCAATACCATAGGGTATGAAGGTAGCAAGAAAAAAGAATCTGTAGAAGTATTCAATATACCTGATCTAAAGTCTGCTGCAACGGTATTGATAGTAGATGATATTGTTGATTCTGGAGACACATTAGTAGATGTATTGGATACTTTATCTATGAAATACCCAAACGTTACTTTCCGTACAGCCTCACTCTTTTATAAAAAAACTGCTAAAATAACACCAACATGGTATGTTAAAGAACCAAAAGGATGGATAGATTTCTTTTGGTCAGTCGATTTAAGGAATTAGAAATATGGTATTAATGATAGACAACTATGACAGCTTTACTTATAATGTTGTACAGTACTGTAGAGAACTGGGTGCAGATCTTAAGATCATTCGTAACGATGAATTGACGATCGATGAGATCAAAGCACTAAATCCTGAAAAGATCATTCTCTCTCCTGGTCCGTCAACGCCAGATGATGCTGGTGTCACATTGGATGTTATTAAAGAATTTGCAGAAACGACACCCATCTTTGGTATCTGTTTAGGCCATCAGAGTATTGCTCAGGCATTTGGCGGTGATGTGATAAGAGCAAAACATATGATGCATGGTAAGACATCTCAAGTTGAGGTAGATTGTGAAACACCTATCTTTAAAGGTTTACCAGAAGAGTTCAGAGCAACACGTTACCACTCTTTAACAGTGAAAAAAGAGACACTTCCCGAGTGTATAATCGCTACATCACACGCAAAAGATGATGATGAGATCATGTCATTACAGATCAAAGATAAACCTATCTATGGTGTACAATTTCACCCCGAATCCATTATGTCAGAGCATGGACATGAAATGTTAGATAACTTTTTAAAACTCTAATATGAAAAAACAGCATTTAATTCTCTCAAGTCTTATCTACATATGTGCTGTTTTTTATTTAGCGATCACGACCCCTATAGGTCCTCATGAGGCAAAAACCTTTTATACTTCTACAGATATTGTTTCTGTTTTAATGCATTGGGGCGATACTTTACTGGGTGGATTTATCGGGATCAGGATCTTTTTTATATTTTTAGGTTTTTTGACCATCATACTTTTTTATGAAATGAGTAAACGTTATTTTTCCATGCGTGAAGATGCCTATTTAGCAACAATACTATTTATGTTTTTACCAGGTATCATCACTGTAACTACTCTTGTTAATGTAGGGATATTGGTGTTACCATTGGTACTGTTTTTTGTGTTGATGTATGAAAGGCAAACTTATTGGCCTCTTCCTTTTATAATGTTGGCACTCTTTTTCTTACATGAATCATCTATTGTTTTTTTTGTGGCACTTTTTTTCTATGCACTGGTACATAAAGATAACAAACTGGGTATCACATCTACAGCATTTCTTATAGCATTTTTCTATTTAGAAAAAGGTATTGAAATAGGGGGAAGGCCTTCTGGGCATTTTGTTGAAGTTTTTGGACTCTATGCAACGGTATTTTCACCTTTTCTTTTCCTCTACTTTTTTTATGCCATGTATCGTATATTATTGCGGGAAAAGAAGAGATTGATTTGGTACATTTCGTTCACGGCATTGGCGTTCTCTTTGGTATTGTCTATTAGACAAAGGGTATATATTACAGACTTTGCACCCTACGTGATGATTTCAATGGTACTCATGCTGGATGTATTTAACCATAGTATGAGAGTACGGTTACCAGAGTTTCAGAAGCACTATATGAGAGGGTTCTATGTGGTACTTTTCTTCTTAGCACTAAGTGACTTGCTGGTGGTTTCCCATAAGGTAAGCTATGAATTGACAGATAACCCTGATAAACATTTTGCACATCGTATTTATAAACCATATTATCTAGCGCAAGATTTAAAAAAAGAGGGTAAAGAGTGTTACGATGCTTCCACAAGACGTGAACGATATCAATTAAGGTTCTATGAAATTCAATCCTGCGCAACCTATTAGAGCTATTCCAATTTCCAACCTTTAAAAACTGTTACAATATTCTACACGTGGTTTATTAATTCTTATCATTTTCATCACTTAAACAAAAGTTAAAACTAGTTCATGCTAAACTTACAAGAATTAAACTAAAGGAGAACTCAATGGCTCAAAAGGCGATTAGAGAATATGACGGTAAAGCTATCTTTGCTAGACATTGGAATGAATATTTTGATGGTTTCCACTATGGATTTAAATCAGTATTAGTAAGTACTGGAGATGAATTAAGAGAAAAAGCAAAAGAACATGGCTTTGAATGGTTAAATCAGGAAGCATTGGTTGCCAAACCAGATATGCTATTTGGTAAAAGAGGGAAAAATGACCTTGTGTTATTTAGAAACGCTAAACCAGGTGATGTTAAATTAGAAGATGCGGCTAAATGGATCGATGATAAACAATCACATGATGTTACGCTTCTTACAGGAGAAAAAGGTCACTTGTCATATTTTATTGTTGAACCTTTTACTCCACATACACAAGAGCAGGAATATTATATTTCAGCAACTACTGTAGGTGAAGATGATGTACTTTATATGTCTGCTGAAGGTGGTATGGAAGTTGAAGAGGGATGGGACGAAAAAGTAAATGAAGTGCATATCCCTATCAACATGAGCAATGCCGATATGGAAAAAGCAGTAAAAGCACATATTCCTACAGACATTCCTGATGCAAATAAAACGGCATTTGCTTCATTTGCTATTCAATTCTTTAAATTTTATAGAGATATGAATTTTGCTTATCTTGAGATCAACCCTATCGTTATGTTGGACAATGGTGAAATGGCAATCCTTGACCTCGTTGCAAGACTTGATGATACTGCTGGATTTATGATGGTAGATCAGTGGGGTGATATTGAGTACCCAACTGCATTTGGTATGGAAGATCAATCAGATGAAGAAAAAGCAGTTGCAGATGCAGACAGCAAATCAGGTGCTTCTCTTAAACTTACTATTCTTAATCCACAAGGTCGTATATGGACAATGGTTGCCGGTGGTGGTGCTTCAGTAGTTTATGCAGATACTATTGCAGACTTTGCTGGTGTTGAAGACTTGGCGAACTATGGTGAATACTCTGGTGGTCCGACCACAGGTGAAACTAAATTCTATGCAGAGACTCTCTTTGATCTTATGACAAGATATGAGGACCCTAGAGGAAAAGTACTTATTATTGGTGGAGCTATTGCCAACTTTACAGATGTTGCAAAAACATTTACAGGAATCATACAGGCATTTGAGATCTATGCAGAGAAGCTAAAAGCACATAAGACAATCATCTATGTACGAAGAGGTGGTCCAAATTATGAAAAGGGTCTCAAGAATATTAAAGAGGCAGCAGATAGATTGGGTCTTGATATCCATGTATATGGACCAGAAACACATGTGACTGATATTGTACGTATGGCATTAGAGAAGTAAGGGTAGGAGAAATTTATGAGTAAATTATATACTAGAGATACACAAGCAATTTTTTGGAACAACAACAAAACAGCTATTCAAAGAATGTTGGATTATGATTACACTATAGGTAGAGATAAACCTTCTGTTGCAGGTATTGTTGCACCTACAAGTAGTGGTAATTTTGAGAAGTTCTTTTATGGACCAGATGAGATTATGGTTCCTCTATACAAATCTACACCAGATGCGGCAGCGGAACAACCTCAGGCAGATGTTCTACTTAACTTCGCATCATTTAGAACAGCGTATGATGTGACAATGGAAGCACTTGAAATTGGTGGTTTCTCATCTATAATGATCACAGCAGAAGGAATTCCTGAAAGACTCGCTAGAGGTATGAACCAAACGGCTAGAGACAAAGGTGTGACTATTATTGGACCTGCAACTGTTGGGGCTATTACTCCAGGTGCATTTAAAGTTGCAAATATTGGTGGAACAATTGAAAATATTGTAAACTCAAAACTGCATAGAGCTGGTTCATGTGGACTTGTTACACGTTCAGGTGGTCTTTTCAATGAGCTTTCAAATATTATCTCTATCAATGCTGATGGTATTGCTGAAGGTGTTGCAATCGGTGGTGACAGATTTGTTGGTTCCGTTTTCATTGACAATATGTTAAGAATGGAAAGTAACCCAGATGTAAAGTACATGATACTTCTTGGAGAAGTGGGTGGTACTGAAGAGTATAAAATAATTGAAGCTATCAACGATGGTAGAATTAAAAAACCTGTTATTGCATGGTGTATTGGTACGATTGCAAAACACTTTAGTTCAGGTGTACAGTTTGGTCATGCAGGTGCTTCTGCCAATGCAGATGCAGAAACAGCTGAATACAAAAACAAAGCTATGGCTGAAGCTGGTATTTATGTACCTGAATCATTTAATGCGCTTCCTGGCAAAATCGCTGAAGTGTATAATGATCTTAAGGCTCAAGGTGTTATTGCCGAGATCGAAGAGTCTGAGCTTAATATCGTACCAAAAGTTAGAAGAAGTAAAGAGTTTATCTGTACGATTTCTGATGATAGAGGTGAAGAAGCACATTACTGTGGTTTCCCTATCTCATCTGTTGCGACACCAGAAACAGGATTTACCATTGGTGATGTAATGTCTATCCTTTGGTTTAAGAAAAGATATCCAAGATGGGCAGTTGACTTCCTTGAGACCGTACTTAAAACAGTTGCAGATCATGGACCAGCTGTATCCGGTGCACACAATGCGAAAGTTACTGCACGTGCAGGGAAAGATGTTATTTCCTCCCTTATTGCAGGTCTTCTTACTATTGGACCAAGATTTGGTGGAGCTATTGATGGTGCTGCTGAACACTTTAAATATGCTAATGATCATGACATGTCACCAAAAGAGTTTTTAGGACATATGAAGAAGCAAGGTATACCAATCCCAGGAATCGGACACAGAATTAAGTCACTTAAAAACCCTGATTTGAGAGTTACCGGTCTTATGAATTATGCAGCGGAGAATTTCCCATCTACGCCACTCCTTGACTATGCAAGAACAGTAGAGGCATTAACAACATCTAAAAAAGAGAATCTTATTCTTAATGTAGATGGTACAATTGGTATTCTTATGGTTGATATGTGGAGAGCCTTGGATTATACAGATGATGAGATTAATGTCTTTATAGAAGCTGGTGCATTAAACGCATTCTTTATTCTAGGTAGAAGTATCGGTTTCATTGGCCATATCCTTGATGAAAAACGTCTTGGAATGCCTATGTATAGACATCCTATGGATGATATCCTATACGACGTACAAAAAGCAGAAGAACTATAAAAGTCTAGCTTTAAGTACATCTTTGACCGAACGGAGTTTCTCCCTTCGGTCACACACTATCAAAATATTTCCTTTCTATAACAACCACATCCTAACAAATATTTATCAAATCTTAATTTTATTACAAAAATAATGTGTCAAATAATTATTTTCACATTGATATTTCATAAATATATAGATTAAATTAAAACTTTTTCTTTTTATTCCCCCTAGAAATATTTTTATTTAATAAGCTAAAATATAGTCTTAAATTATACTGCCTTCTTTTCTATATCTTATAAATAAAGAGCTGCTGGGAACTATCCATAAATTGAAATGAAATAAGCTAATTTTTAGTTATTTAACATATATAATGTAAGTAAAAAAAGAATTTAAAGAAATTTAGAGAAAAAGCAAAAAAACCCTTGACAAGAAAGGAGTTCGGTGCTATAATACGCGTCCAACAACACATGGACGGTTAGCGAGTTGCTAG
>JADGDL010000024.1 GCA_016744875.1 Sulfurovum sp. | reverse complement strand
GTGGTTCTTCTTCATCTGGTAATGTGTAGTTAAATGCTACATCATCTGTGTAGGTTATGACTTCATACGCTTTATCTTCCTCTTGAGATGATGGTTCGTTATTTGACATAATTATTTCCTTGTGTATATGTTGTTTATTCACAGTTATATCATAGATAGCTTTAAATAGGATAAATTTTATCCGATTTATGTTTTTGTAACAATATTGTAAATTTCTGTAACTTTTAAATACAAATTTGGGGTAAATGTCCTAGTTAGTTCTTAACCTTTTTTATCATCTCGATGGGAATGTATATGAGAAAATATAATGTCATATTATTCTTTTTTAAACTAAAAAATTAAGATATAAATGATTATAATGGAATTAAAGTAAGACTTTAATAGGGAAGAAGTTCTATGCAAAAAAATAAATTATATCATTTCGTGCCTTTTATTGCTTTAATAATGATATTTATGATTGATCTTATTTTTATAGTCTCTATTCATTGGCAATGGAATCATACTATGAAAAAGTATATTCCTCTACAAAACGAAATACAGTTACTAAAAAGTGATATTTCAACAGCTCACTTATGGCTAGAAGAAGCTATTGCTGGAGATAAGTATGTTGACATAAAAAAAGATGTGATGATACCCTTTCAACATGCAGCATTTAATACTTATGTAGAAAACAGTAGTACTGTATTTGATAGTAAAATAGACGAATTCTTTTTAGGCGAGCTAAAAGATATTGACACAAAACTGACAGACTTTTATCATTTAGCAAAAGAAAGATGGGAAAAGTCTGAACTTCACGGCATAGGTAGCTCTTTAGATCAGAAGTTTGATAAAGAGTTTAATACAATTCTCACGCAAATTGACATGGTGTCTTCCCAGGTCAATAAAAAACTTTCAGAAGAGTTAGCACAGAGGAATTATAATTTTGCTTGGATTATTGGACTTTTTTTACTGGTAAACTTGATAGTATTTACGATGTTATATGTGTCCACACGTCGCCAACAACTTCAACAACTGTTAATACATGAAGAGAAAGAACGGGCTGTAGTGACACTACGATCCATTGGTGATGCAGTCATTACTACAGATATTAAAGGATATATCACCTTCTTTAATGATGTGGCTGAAAAGCTTACCGAATACACTATGGAAGAAGTACAAGGACAACCAATAGACTCTGTACTAAGACTCTATAATATCAAAACAGGAGAGAGGGTGTTTACACCTATTTCTGATGTGTTAGACAAAGGCATTACTAAACTAATCTCTAATGGTACGAAACTTGTAAGTAAATCAGGGAAAGAGTACATCTTGAATGATTCTGCTGCACCGGTGCTGAGTGAAGAGGGAGAGATACTCGGAACGGTTCTTGTTTTCCAAAATGATACCAAACGTCATGAAATGGAAGAAAATATAAGACAAAGTGAGGAAAAGTATCGTAGCCTTGTTGAAAATATTAGACAACACTACTTTTTATATACACATGATATTCATGGTGTATTTACCTACTTGAGTCACTCAATGACAGATGTTCTTGGCTATACAGTAGAGGAGTTTAAATCTCATTATACAACTTACCATACGGATGATCCAATCAATGAGAATGTTGAAAAATTTACAGAAGAGTGTATCTCAGGAAAACAGCACGCTCCTTATGATATAAGTATCTATCATAAAAATGGTGATGTACGTTACCTTGAAGTATCTGAATCTCCTGTATTTAATAATAAAAATGAAGTGATTTCTATAGAAGGTGTAGCACGTGATATTACTCAGAATTACCTTGATCAACTTCATTTAAAAGAACAAAAAGAGCTTTTAGACTACAAAGCACATTATGATACATTGACTGATCTTCCAAATCGTCAACTGTTTTTAGACAGACTCTCAATGTCGATTAAAAAAGCACAGCGTTTAGATGAAAAGGTGGCGGTACTCTTCATAGATCTAGATCATTTTAAAGAGATTAACGATTCACTAGGGCATCAAACAGGAGATGAAGTACTTAAAGAAGTCAGTACAAAACTAAGCGAACAAATACGTGACACAGATACTCTGGCACGTTTAGGTGGAGACGAATTTATACTTATTATTGATAGACTTCATGACACCAGTATAGTTGTAGATATCGTTGAAAAAATGATGGATGTGATGAATGATCCTCTTACTATTGATAATCAACAACTTTATATCACATTGAGTATAGGTATTACGCTCTATCCTGATGATGGTGATGTATCGGAAAATTTACTCAAAAATGCAGATGCAGCGATGTATAAAGCAAAAGATGATGGACGAAATACCTACTGTTTCTATACAGAAAAGATGACAGAAAAAGCTTTTGAACGCATCATGATGGAAACAAGCTTACGTCAAGCTTTAAAAAACGAAGAATTCCTGGTCTATTATCAGCCACAATTTAACGGTATAGATGAAAGTATTATAGGACTAGAAGCCTTGATACGATGGCAACATCCAACTATGGGATTAGTCTCTCCATTATCTTTTATCACACTTGCAGAGGAGACTGGGTTTATCGTACTAATGGATCAATGGATGATGAGAACAGCAATGAGTCAGATGGCACGATGGTATGAAGATGGGTTTACTCCAGGTACACTGGGACTGAATGTTTCGATGAAACAAATTAGACAGCCGGACTTCATCTCAATAATTTCTTCTATGATAAAAGAAACTGGTTGTAAGTCTGAATGGTTGGTATTTGAAGTACCTGAGAGTCAGATCATGATCAACCCAGAACACTCTATTCAAGTCTTACAGGGGTTAAGTGATATGGGTATCAAACTTGCCATTGATGATTTTGGGACAGGGTACTCTTCACTCTCTTACTTGAAGCGTTTACCCATAGATACAATTAAAATAGATAAATCCTTTGTAAAAGGACTACCAGAGGACAGAGAAGATGCAGGTATTGTAAGGTCTTTGATCATTCTTGCTAAAAGTTTAGATTTGGACATCATCGCTGAAGGAGCGGAGACTTTGGAACAAAAGTTATTTTTACTAGAAAACGGATGTCAAAATATCCAAGGATATTTTTATGCAAAACCAATAACTGTTGTAGATATGGAAAAAATGTTACAAGATATTTAAGATCTTATGCTTCCATAGGCTTACAAGGACGATAGGAAAAAGTATGATTTAGTTCTTAACCTTTTTCATCATTTTCCGCCAGTCAGTATTAAAGTTACTAAATATATAGTCTTCACCATGGGGTATAGTACATCCAGAACAGTCTTGGTGCACTTGTTCATCTGTAATGGAACGTTTCCCGCGTTTGGAGTTAATGGAACATACAGAGTGATACTCTAGTCCATCTTGCATGGGAGGTGACTGGTTGAATCTAAAGTGTGGACATCCACACATATAACAGTTGAGTTCATACATTTCATGGCATTTGGTATTGGTAGCGTAAAGCTCACAAAAGTCTGGCTCATTTTTTACCATGTTCTCAAAGATAAAGTATTGGACGATGTCAAATTCATCGAGTCCCTGGGCTTCAAGTTTTTGCATAATAGCCGCATGCTTTTTAGCATGTTCTACATACCAATCATTATATATCATTTTTAATCCTTGTAAAACATTTAGACAATCTTTTCACACTACCCATTTTTCACCATCAAAAACAACTCTGTCATCTATGGTGAGTGTATCGGTGTCTATCATCACATCGATATGAAATTTACCGCTGTTTCTTTTCATACCTTCTTTGGCGTATATGCCATGTTTTGCACCCAATGAGAGGTGAAGTCCACACATACGTTCGAAGGTTCCCATATCTGAGACATATCTGTCTTTGGAAAATGCACGGTTAAGTCCAAGTCCAAGTTCTCGTACCCAAACTACATTTTCTTCTTCTTTTATCATGTCTATCACTGCTTCAAACTCTGCTGTAGTATTTTCTGTTTTTACAAGTTGACCATTTTCGATGATAATAGTGATGGGATGTAGTGGAATATTTACGTTATAGTTTATATCGCCAAAAGCAATGATCTTTGTTTTCCCGCTCAAAGAGGTAAGTTCTTTTAATTCTGTAAATACCTCTCCTATAGGAAATTGGCCACCTATATTTTTCATCTCTCTATAATCACCAATATTAATCTTTGGATCCTCAAAACCACCACGGTAGATAAGCTTTTCATCTCCACTATGTATTACTCCACCATCAGCGTCACGTAGTATATTTTTAAGTGTATGGCCTGTGTGATGGAAGTACTCTTTATCATAGGAAAGAGCGTTAATATAGTGTTGTACTTCATCATCTCTACACATTCTCCCCAGATGTGGATGCTCTGCTACTTTTATATTCTTTTTAAAGAGTTCAATCCTGATACGATAAGCAGATAGGCGAAAACTTTTAGATTGTACTAAGGCCACAAAGTCTCCACTTTGTACAGCATCAATTTGTGACATTATATACTCAGTGTCCGTGTCATTAAAATTGATAAAGATGCCCTTTGGCAAAGCAATGCGATAAGCATCTGTAAGTAAAACAGATAGGTGTGAGTCTAGATCATAAATGACCAAAGCTGCATTATTGTCACTATGTAAAAAAACATCACGGAGTACATCTGTTAGATTTTCTGAGGCATTTTGTACTAAACTTGTTGACATTGAGACTCTTTTTGTTGGATTATTTCTTGTATTTTACAAAAAAGATGCTTCGACACATCATTTGGTGAAGTATGAAATAACTCTTCAAACCTTCACAGGCTTAGTAATCAAATACCCACCCACAAGTACAGGTATGATACCCATTATCTGACGAAGTTCAGGCACTTCATCCAAATAGAAGTAAGCAAAAATAAGTGTAAATACAGGAAGCAATGCCAACATAGCAGAGAGCTTTGTGATAGATAAACGGTTGAGCGCTTCTATCCACATGATCTTGGCACCCACATAGATACCAAAGGCTATAAGAAAGATATAGGGAAGGGCAGACATGAAGTCTTTATAACTGACAGCTGGCTCTAAGAGGTAAGCCAATAGTGCTACAAAGGGAAAACCTACGACTGTTCTAAACCCCAAGATGGTTTCAGCTGAA
The DNA here is from genome assembly GCA_016744875.1 of Sulfurovum sp. Lineage (GTDB taxonomy): Bacteria > Campylobacterota > Campylobacteria > Campylobacterales > Sulfurovaceae > Sulfurovum. The sequence continues at coordinate 27,843 of JADGDL010000024.1, read as the reverse complement.
CAGTACTCACGTGCACGTTTTTGGTAGAGGTTGACAATGGGAGCTGCTGCTGCAGAGATAAGAATGAGCCAATCACCTTTATTGAAGTCAAAATTTTCAGGGAAAAGAATGATGAGAGCACCTATAGTCATGATCACAGCGCCTATGAGGTGTATGGTGTCCATTTTTTCTTTACCAAATACATTAAAGTAGAGGTATGAAAAAAGAACCTGTAAAAAGACAATGACAGCCATATTTCCTGCTGTGGTGTATTGCATACCTATAAAAATGAGTGTAAAAATAAAAGTGATCCAAAAAGTAGTAAGGAGTAGATCTTTATAAGCCGCTCTATTTTTAAGCTCTTCAAAGCGATCACGTTTATACATGATAGCCATATAGAAAAAGAAGGCGATGACAAGGCTATACATATAGGTATGTAAAGCACCTACATAGGACATCGCAACGATGGATAGTATGGGAAACCATGATTCAAGAATAGAAAGACCCACCATGAGTAATTCACCTTCACGTTCTTTTGTCATGGTATCCCTTTATTTTTTTTCGTATTGTATCCTATCTTCAGCCTTATTATTATGGTGGTATGAAAGATAATGTCAAAGCTTCAAAAGAAGCTATGACAAAAGTGGTAGTTTATCGAGTAGGTTATCACAGTAGGTGTAATCATCTAAAGAATCTTTCCATTCTTGAGGTATAGCATCTAATCCCTTGTATGCACCCAGAACCATACCTATGGCTATGGAACGTGAGGCGTTGTCACCTCCGACCATGGTATTGGCCTGTAGGGCATGTTTGAGTCCTTCATCATCATCTGCATATTTGAGTATAAAGTAGACGGCACCGGGAAGTGTACCTTCTGTAGGGCTTGCTTTCCCAACGCGTATAGGCTCAGACCGTCCGATGTCCCATAGTCTTGCCATAGAAGTGATTGCCAGATCATCGACAAATTTTTCTTTGGAAAGTTCACTGTCAGGGTCTGTAGCTTCTTGGTATTTACTTATAGCTTGTGAGACTTTTGATGAGATAAAAGGACTCATTTGCACTGCTACGATCTCCATGGCATCACGTGGGTGCATCCCATGTATAACCTTGTGTGTGACACGGGCAAAAAATTCTCCACCTGAAAGTGCTTCTTCACTTGTATGGGTAAACATCGCTTGACGTGCTACTTTTGCGAGTGCCTCTTCATCATCATAGTAGGCGTGCGCAGCGACATGGCGGATGGCCATAGCATTAGAGATACCTCCTAGCTGATGGACTTGTTTCCCCGCCTGTATTTGTCCAAAAGTCTCTTTGGTCATAGTACATACCCATGAACCCCAGTTATTTGTAAGACGGTTCATCCAGTGTGGTATGAGGGCAGCGACATCAAACTCTCTTGGAGGAACTGCTATTGCTGCTAAGTGCTCAAGTACCAAGATATTGTAGTCACCATAGTCAGTAGTACCACCTGCTTTTTTACCGGGGTGGTAGTTACGCTCTCCCCAGCCTATACCATGGGTCTGTCCACCCATCATCTCTCCAGGGCCCATAAACTTCTCTATGGGCTTGTTACCATAGGCCTTGTAGATCTTCTGAGCATCATACTCATAGTGACTGCCTAAACAGAGTGCATCTCCTGCAATGGCTCCAAAAAATGCGCCTTTGATAGCTTCTTCTTGTGTTCTTGTGCTCATATTTATCCTTTTGTGGATTTAATATAACAAAAGTAACTTTAGATTTTCTGTTAGGATAATTAGATACAATGGGCTTACAAAGGATAGATCATGGCAGTTAAGTTTGACAGTATCAATAAAGAACACAAGGCATTTATAGAAGCGCAAAAAATGTATGTGATAGGAAGTGCAGGAGCTGAGGGCTTTATAAACGTTTCCCCTAAAGGGATGGATACATTTAAGATCGTAGATGAAAATACTGTAGTGTGGCTTAACTATACAGGCTCAGGTAATGAAACTTCTGCACATGTACAGGAAAACGGACGAATGACCATTATGTTTAACTCTTTTGATAAAGCACCGATGATACTTAAGCTTTACGGACATGCTACAGTCATACATGAAAAAGATAGTAGATGGGAAGAGATGTCTGCATATTTTGAACCACAGGTAGGCACTAGGCAATTCTTCGAGATGAAGGTGGAATTGGTATTGACCTCGTGTGGATATGGGGTACCTAAGTATGAATACAAAGGTGATCGTAACACACTTAAAAAATGGGCAGATAAAAAAGGTCGTAAGGTCATCAGAGAGTACTGGGCTGAAAATAATACTGTTACATTGGACGGTGTGGAAACACATGTCATGGATAAGAGTTTATAAACGGAGCGATACATGACAATATTCGATGAAATGAATTTTTATTGGTCACAACAGGTTGCCATAGGTATTGCAAATAAAACAAAAGTTTTGCTCGAAAGTAAAAATGATCTACTTCATAATACTGATTCGTGTTTAAGTAATAACTGGGAAGGGTTTTGTGTACAGGTTAAAGAGGAACAATCAATTATAAATTGGGAAGCTGCTATACAAATAATACGATCTTTTTTTAATAGATATTATGCATCCCTACCAAAAGAGCAACAGTTTACTTTATGGATACAAACAGAGGCAGGTCAAATATGGTATTCTCATATAGATAATAAATCGAGTGATACAATTGAATATGATGTTGCACTCAGGCGTTTTGAAGATTGTATTGAATTGTTGATGGTGGCTATTATAGAAATGGCGATGGACTTTAAGAATGATAATATTATTAACTATATCGAGTATGATTGTAATGGTATAGAAACAGATGATGATGACTATGAAGAAGAGGATGATGAATATGAGGATTAGAATATGATAAAAATAATGATACTTTTTATCTGTGTGTTAGGTTTTAGCTACGCAGAAACCATACATGCAAATGTTACAGCTGTAAAAACTTCAGGTAATGAAGGTGCATACCGTTTTGCAGTTACACTTAAAAGTATAGAGACAGGATGTGCTCAGTATGCAGACTGGTGGGAAGTATTGAGTGAAGAAGGGGAGTTACTTTATAGACGTATATTAGTGCATTCTCACCCTGATACACAACCATTTACACGTTCAGGTGGAAATGTAAAGATATTAGAAAGTGATATAGTATATATACGCGCGCATATGAATAAATTGGGGTATGTGGGTGATGTGTTTAAAGGTAGTGTAAAAGAGGGATTTTTTAAGAGTACTAGTTTGCCTTCTTTTTCAAAGGCGTTAGAAAAGCAGCAGCCCCTACCAAGAGGATGTGCTTACTAACAATAGTAGTGATATAGCATCACTATTGTGCTGCGTATACTTCTGCTTCTTTAGCGATAAGTACATCTGCTAAGAACTGATATGCTTCAGCCCATGCATTCATGATATCATCAGTGGCTGCATCTCCAAGAACATTTTTGATAGCTTCAAGAAGTGATGCCCCAACGATAGGGTAGTGCTCAGGTTGAACTTTTGTTTTTACATGTACATTTACTATAGTTTCTATACCTTTCGAAAGTTTATCGAGTTGGTCAATGTTTGCTGCGTAGGCATAAACAGCATTTGCCAGTTTTTTATGCTGATCTGCTGCTTGATCTTTAAAAAGTTCTTGTACCTCAGGATGTTTAGTGAACATGATTTTGTACATTTCTTTAGTGATTGCTTCTCCATGTTCTTTAAGTACGGGTGCTGTGGATTTTATAATGGCTTTTGTTTCTTCATTCATATGTCTTGTCCTTGATTTTGATAGGCAGAAAGTATACATAATAAGTAAAAGAATTCAATTGACCTATATCAATGATTTTGAAATTTTATAAAGTATAGATATAATCGTGTTAATTATAGAGGAGTAAGCGTATGGATGAATCATTAAATGTTTTAGGTGGGCCTTTAGAACCATGTAGTTTGAAACCTCTTACAGGTTTTCATCGAGATGGTTCCTGTAACACAGGAGATCATAACCCTGCAATACATGCAGTATGTATTTATGCTACAGAAGAGTTCTTGGAATACTCTAAAAAAGTAGGGAATGATCTTTCAACACCTATGCCCCAGTATAACTTTGCAGGTGTGAAAGCTGGTCAGAGTTGGTGTTTGGGTGGTCACTCTTTTGTGAAAGCTGTACATGATGGTATGGCACCACAAATTTTTATACATGCTACACATATGAAGATGCTGGAACTGATAGACTTGGATACTTTAAAGTCTTATGCTATTGATCTCTAGGAGTGTAGATGTTTGAGATTGCAGAGTACATAGGCATTGTTGCTTTTGCAATGAGTGGTTTTTTTGTAGCTGTACGTGCTAAACTTGACTTTCTTGGTGTCCTTATCTCTGTTTTTCTTACAGCATTTGGGGGAGGTGTCTTGCGTGATATCATTGTAGATAAAACACCCTATACTTTTACACACACGATTCCTGGTATTATGGTATTAAGCATTATGATACTTCTTATTCTTTTTAAATTTCATAAAAAAGAAAGCCTTGAGAATAGGGCATTTTTTATACTCTCTGACTCCATAGGTTTAGTCTCTTTTAGTATTACCGGTGCATTGATAGCCATAGAAAATGAACTCAATCTTACGGGGGTATTGGCACTCTCTTTTATCACTGCTGTAGGTGGGGGTATCACAAGAGATATCATCATCAATGAAGTGCCTTTTGTCTTTAAAACAGGATTTTACGGTACAGTCGCTTTACTTGTAGGTATACTGATGTACTTATTGAATTTCTTTTCTGTAATGAGTTTTTACCCTATTGCTGTTGTCTTTATAATAGGTGTGACATTGAGAGTAGTTGCTTATTATAAAAAGTGGTCTATACCATTGGTTTAATATGATGAAAACACTTGATCATACATTAATTCTTGATGATGGTCGGGTACTTGGCTACATAGAGACCGGTGATCTAAGAGGCAAAGCACTCTTCTTATTTCATGGGCTTCACAGTTCAAGACTTGAAGCTAAATGTATAGAGCATGAGATGTGCAAAAAAGGTATTAGACTCATATGTTTTGACAGACCGGGTATGGGGTTATCTACTTTTCAGAAAAACCGTAAAGTTTTAGATGTTGTAGATGATGTGTTAGTATTGGCAGAGAGTCTAAGTATAAAAAAGTTTTCAGTCCTAGGCGTTTCGTCAGGGGGAAAGTATGCTTTAGCTTGTGCTTATAAAATACCCCATAGACTTTACTCCTGCAATGTATTATCTGGTGCTTCTCCTATGGAGTTTCTTACGCATGATATGCCTAGATTCAATCGTTTTTTTATCTTTATAATTCAACATATTCCATCGCTCATAAGACCTATTTACTGGTACTTATATGGACGATTAAGTAAAAGTACATCTACATCCGAACAATTCTTAAAAAACATTACACATGTTTTGGATGATGTAGATAAAAAACTTTTTGAAAACAAGAAGATCAAACAAAGCCTGCTTGATGCATTTCATGAATCCTATGCACAAGGGAGTAAAGGTGTAGCGTATGATGCAAGTTTTGATATACAAAAAGCATCGTGGGGATTTGAACTTGAAAAGATAACTTTTGAACCTATTCATTTTTGGCATGGAGGGTTAGATACCGGTGTACCCTTTTCCATGACTAAACAGATGATAGAGAAAATTCCAAATGCTACACTTAAATTTTACCCTCAGGAAGGACATTTGTCTCTGGTCTTTAATCAGATAGATGAGGTCATGGGTGTATTGGGAAAACGGGTAGGCAAGCGAAAAAGCTAGGAAGAAGCGTACAACAATACTCCTTGTTATATCTTCCAATGACTTATATGCTCCTCGTCTAAATTGGGTTTAATAGAGTTACAAAGTTCTGGAAAAAAAGTCATAAAATCGTCTTCTAATTCTTCAATCTTATCACTTACAATATCAATATAGCTTATCGCTGATTCTCTGGATAATAACCTTTGAGATAATCGTCTATCAATGCTTTCAAAAGATCTTTTAAGTTGATCTAAATTATGATATCTATTTAGCCTGTCATTTATCGCTAAGTTTGATACTAATTTATGTGCATGACTTGGCAGATCATTTGAACGTATGATAGCTCTATCATTAAAGGTATCTAAGAACTCTCTTAACGGAACGGAAGAAAACTTTTCCCAGTTTTTTGTTAATAGATGGTCATATGTCAAGTCTATTATTACAGGTTTCAATAGACCTTTTTCTCTCAATCTAGATTTACTTTTAGATACAACCCTATGAGAATCAGTATATGCGTCAATAAGCATATGTGTTTGTATGCCTTTTTTCATTTCATGACTTGCATCATCCCATAATTTACCTTTTAAGGGGTCTGCTAGATAATTCCCAATTTGAAAATCGATCTTTTGTTCAGATAAAAATACATGTGCTAACCAGTTCAATGAATTTCCTTAACTAATCTAATGTTGTTGTGAACGATCTTAAATCACTCACGGATCATAGGGTATATTTCTTGCTTTTATGAGTATATCAAAAATGCTTTAATCCAAAAATAACTTCTCTTCACCAACATTTGGCATACGACAACTCTCCCTCTTGCCAAAGATATTGTAACGGTACCTTGCAATGATATCATAGATAGTATCTCTCACAACTCGAGGGATGATGTAGAACACATTGATAAGCGCCCAAATACCACCTAAGGACTTGAGTATCTCTAGTATAGCAGTTGACTTATAGTAAAGAGAGCCATTATTATAGAAGATTATGCTATCAATATTTGCTTGTATCTCTAAAGTTTTAACAAATTCACCTTGTAAGGAAGTATATTGAAATAGTTTTTGTTTATCTAGTTTTATGAGTATATTTACTGAACTGTTGCATAACCCACAAATGCCATCAAAAATGATTATCTTATGTGTTGGTGTGTTTTGAGTTCCGGATATATTATTCATGATATTTTCTTAGATTAAATGATAAAGGTATCGCACGATTTCGTACCATCATGAAGAAGAATGACTTTCTTGGTAGTTCGATGGACTCTGTCGTACGATGTCTAAAAGTGACATTTTAGTAGATTAAAACTTCTATCTACGATTGTCACTTAATGTAAGTGTAACAAAGATATGTGTAGTAGACGTGCAGTTTATTCTAGCACGCAGGTGAACTCATAGATCCACTGGTGAAGGTCTAACATATCTTCATAGATCTTAAAATTTCTGTCAATGATGGCTTCAGAATGAAAGGTCTTGTCAGGTTCAAATTTAGCATATGCATACATAGATCTATATCGTGTCAGATACCCATATGTTGGTTCCACATCAAACTCTCTTGGTAGACGTTTATACTCAGGTTCAGGTATCATATAGCCTTTATCTTTGAGGGATTCAAGGATGTTATGAAGTGCTTCACGATTTGCATCATTTTTAATGTAGTCACGGTATCCAGAAAGAAGTGGCGGTTTAAAGTTTCGTATACCTGTTGCCACAAAGACCTCGAAGGGGTCATAGTGCATATAAAAAGAGGCACTTTGCATCCTATGTGTTGCACCTTGCCAGAAGATGATACCTATACGTTCTTTGATGGGATCATCCAAATGAAATCTTGCATCGCGGTAGATACGAAAGAGTGACTTGTTGACTTTGGTATGGCATTTATGGTAGGTACAAGTATCTGTAAATGTTCACCCATTTCCTCAACATATGTTTTGTTAGGTATGAGTATATGACTTTCATACTCAGACTTATGCGCATCTAGCCACTCTTTGGAATTGTTGATGATAATGTTAGAGAGGAAGGTAAGTCCTTCTTTTGGAAAGCCGTTAAAGTGCATTAGATCCCTTTAATCTTTTGCCATAACAAACCTACCATTTCATGCCACACGATATTAGCTTTTCTTAGGGCTAAAATAGAAAAGAACCCAGTATAGTTTGGGTACTTTATATCGGCTAAATGATTCGTTGGTGCAGGTATAGGATTTAGCCCTTCATCTTTAAAGAATTTTAATGCTCGTTTCATATGTGAAGCAGAAGTAACTAAAATAAAAGGTTTATTGCCTATCAGTTTTTTTGCGGCTATCGCTTCTTCTTGTGTATCTCTTGGTTCTGGACGCAGAATCATATGTTCTTTTTTTACACCAAGAGCATGTGCTAGTTTCTCTTGCATCACAGCATGTGGAGTAGGGTCATAGAACCCACTATGTCCTGAGAGGATAATGGTCGCATTTTGATAAAGTTGTTGGTAGAGGCGTATACCTTCGTTTAGTCTTACAGATGAAGATTCATTGACTTGAGAAGTAATGGGATGATTCTCATCGGTATGATGTCCACCACCTAAAATATAAATGAACTTAACATCTTTTGGTGCTTGTTGAAGGGTAGGGTAAATTGTTTCATACTCATATAAAATGGTATTTACTAAAGGAGAGTAAGAGATAAGAAATAACCATAATACACTTAACGTCAATGTAAACTTTGCTCGTGCTATTTTGTTTTTATATAGAAATACCAATCCAAATATGAGAAGTAATATGCCTAAAGGAAAAGGCATGATGAACATAGAAATGAACTTTTTTAGAAGAAAGTCCATTAATCCACACGTCTTGTTTCATCTGCTCCAAGTTCCATGACTTTCCATGGTAACCCTTGACCATTGAGTTCACTCATAAATGGATCAGGATCAAATTCTTCCATGTTAAAGACGCCTTTACCTTGCCATTTCTCCTCTAACATGAGTTTCGCTCCTATCATGGCTGGTACACCGGTTGTGTAGCTTACACCCTGGCTCATCACTTCTGCATAACACTCTTCGTGATCAGAGATTTGGTAAATGTAGATGGTTTTCTCTTCACCATCTTTTAAACCTTTTGCAAAGATACCGATGTTAGTTTTACCTATGGTTCTTGGCCCAAGACTTGCAGGGTCTGGAAGTAGCGTAGCAAGAAACTCCATAGGGACGATCTTCATACCTTTATGTTCTACTTCTTTAATGCCTAACATACCTACATTTTCCAGACACTTCATATGTGTAAGATAAGATTCTCCAAAAGTCATAAAGAAACGTATACGTTTGAGTCCTTTGATATGTTTGACCAAAGATTCCATCTCTTCATGGTAGAGCAAGTAGCTGTCTTTTGGACCTACTTCAGGGTAATCCCAGACTTGTTTTATCTCCATTGGGTCTGTTTCAATCCATTCTCCATCTTCCCAGTAACGTCCTTTTGCAGAAACTTCACGTAGATTTATTTCAGGATTAAAGTTGGTTGCAAAAGGATACCCGTGATCACCGGCATTACAGTCAAGGATGTCTATGGTGTGTATCTCATCAAAGTAATGTTTTTGCGCATAGGCACAAAAAACATTAGTGACTCCAGGGTCAAAACCGGAACCCAGAAGTCCCATGATATTAGCATCTTGAAAGGCATCTTCTCTAGCCCACTGTTCTTTGTATTCGAACTTTGCTGTGTCAGGGTGCTCGTAATTGGCAGTATCCAAGTAGTCAACACCTGTTTGCGTACAGGCATCCATGATGGTCAAGTCTTGGTAAGGTAATGCCACATTGATAACAATGTCCGCTTCTAAGTTTGTGATAAGTTCTACAAGTTGAGGCACAGAATCTGCATCTACAGAGGTTGTTTGTAGCTGTATACCGGTTCTGTTGTGCACATTTTTTGCTATAGCATCACATTTACTTACTGTTCTACTTGCTAGGGTGATCTCCCCAAATGTATCCGCATTCATAGCACATTTAAAAGCAACAACATTTCCAACGCCACCTGCACCGATGATAAGTGTTTTTTTAGACATACATACTCCTAGTTAAATAATGAAGATATTTTATCACAAATAGTAGTGATTGACAATATAACTTAATACAAGAAGAAGAGGAATAAAGAGTAAGGTACTGAGTAAGATAAGTGACGTTACATCTTTAGGTTTACAATGATAGAGTGAAGCTAGATTGATATTTGCTATGGCTAACGGAACCATCATTTCCATAAATATTACACCTTGTACAAAGAGTGGAAGACCTGTAAAACTTAAGATAAAAGCAGTTGCCAATGGAATGATGATAAATTTTTGACTAATTGTTCCTATGAAGAGTTTTGGATGTAGCTCTTTGATACGTATACCTTGTAAGAAGGTACCCAGTAAAAAGAGTTGCAATACGATACCTGCATAGGCTCCCATCTTTAAAAATTCTTGTATCTGTGAACTAAGGGGTACATCATAAATATTAATGAATATGGCTACTATAGAAGCAGGTATAATAGGAATCTTGACGATATTATAAAGAGAATCTTTGATACTGAAAGAGCCACGGGAGTAGATATATACACCAATGATATAGACAACAAAAACATTGGCTATGTTTATGAGTGTAGTATAAATAACGCTCTGTTCACCAAAGAGTACGATGCCTAGAGGTATACCTATATTCCCAGTGTTACCAACAAATCCTGCGATTGAAAATATAGCACGTTCTTTGGGATCAGAAAATATTAGCTTTCCTAACATAATTGTAGGAATGAGCAGGACCAAAATAATAGCCAAATAGAGTAATGGAACATAGAGATGCTCAGAATGTAGCTTTGCAGTTGAAAATCCCCAAATAGTTACAAAAGGCTGTAAAAAATAGACAGACATAAGTGTGAGAGTCTTAGGATTCATATCATCCTTGAAGATACGTTTTGCCATATATCCAAGTAATATGAAGACATAAACAAAGATGATGGAGAGGAGTGTGCTTATCATAGATAGGATTATAACTTATTTTGGGTATGATTTTGTAATTAGATCATTTAGGAATATACATGGATTTTAGTACATTGGAAAGCTGGGGTTATTTAGCTGTTGCCTTTTTTGCATTTGGCGGTTCTCTGTTTATCGTGGCAGCTGCTGGGGTTTTCTCTTTTATGGGACATATGGATCTGACTATTGCATTGACCATAGCGACGATCTCTAACTATCTTGGAGATATGTTTCTTTTTTATCTTGGTAAATATCAAAAAAAAGAGATACAGCCTTATTTTGCAAAACATAAACGAAAGATCGCCCTGGCTACACTTATCATGCGTAAGTATGGGATATGGGCTATTTTTATACAGAAGTTTCTCTATGGTATTAAAACACTTGTACCACTTTCTATGGCACTCTCAAAGTATGATTTTAAAAAGTTTGGATTTTACAATATCTTTGCATCGATCGTCTTTATTTTAACGATAGGTTTGAGTGCTTACTACTCTTCAGAGTTTATTATCTCTGTATTTTCATACATTAAGGTAAATCCATGGATCGCACCGCTGATCCTCTTTAGTATCATCGGTATGGTATGGTTAGTTATGGAAAACATGACTAAGAAGAAAAAATAGCTTTTCTTCTTATCTGTTTAACCAATAGATAAGACTAGGGACATTTTCAATCCCAAAGTAGAGATAATTATGATCTATTTTGTCTTTATCACCATCTCTATAGACATAGGTAAGTCTAAAAATATCCACAATATCTACATAAGCATTGGCACCAAAGGCACTTTCTCGTTTATAGAATGAACCTTCCATATCTCCAAAGAAACTTGCTCCTCCCCCAAACTTGATGAAGTCATCATATTCTTTAAATGCAGAAAGATCTATACGCATGAAGTTTGCTGTCTTATCAGCTATGATATAAGATGCTTTAGTCTCAGCACCATCGATAAAAGGCATTTTATCATTATAGTAAAATGCTGAATACCCTAAACTCATACCTCCGTTATTAAGATCAGTTGTAATTTCATTGGGTAGAAGTCGTAGTGCTGTTCTGAAGTTTTCCAACCCCTCATCCTGAGGTACATCTAACGGTAAAAAATGAAAACCATTTTTATCTTTTAAAGAACTGCTTGCAGTCCATGCTCCTATACTTGTAATAGTAGCAATACCAGCATGGTCAGGATAAATTTCAGCTCTGTCATTTTCAAGTGTGGTGATACGGTTAACTATAAATCGTAAAGGTCTTTTATACCAGTTATCTATATCTTCTTTTGCATATGCAAGGAAAGAATTTTCAGATGTCTTGAGATAATGCATATCAAGTTTAGTAAGGAATGATTTGAACTCGTCATTACTATAACGTTTTTCATTTGGTTTTTCGATGTCAAATGAATTATAGATAGCAGAAAAACGATCTGTTGTTTTTGGCTTTATATGATTGAACTCAGTATTTAAGAAGAGTTTGTATGCTGCTAATGCTTCAGGGTTATTGTCTAGTCCAAGTCTTGTTTTAAGCCTGTTCATAAGTTGAACTTTTGAATAAACTGCATATATCTCATAATTTTTTTTCAAAGCTGTAGCAAGATGATATATAGCATCGTATACACCTACGTAATAATCATATGTACGGAAGTTCTGATCTAAAAATGCTCCAAAATGTCCTAAAAATTTCCCTGTAATAGGGTGGTATCTGGAAGATAATATAAGTTTTTTGGTCGAGTCTTCTCTAAAGTTTTTATTGATGGCATCATAGAGTTTCATAGATTGCATAATACCAAAACTGCTAAATACAGGAATGAGATTTGTTGTGATGAACCCCACTGGAAGCTCTTCTGGAGCATCAGTTTCATCAACAACGATTTCTTTTCTTATATTACTTGGGTCCATAAATAAAAAGTGTGAAGCATTTTGATCAAGGGCAATAGCGAGATCTAAAGGTACATTGTCATATAACCCACCATCTATGAAGTAGTGAGAATATTTCCCCCCTTTGTATTTATAGTCAAGTTTAACTTGTTGAAAAGCCCCAGGGAAAGCTCCTGAAGCAAATAGAAGATTCACAAGTTTCTGTCTATCTTTTTCTATACCTGGGATAGATATGTAAAAAGCTGTACTTTTTGGAAGTTCTGTATTTTCAACGATACCTTGACCATTTTTTTCTTTAAACACAAGAGGTACAGAGAAGTTTTGGTTTTTTACTTTGATACCAGATATATTTTCAACGATAGGTCTTACTTTAGTAACCGAGACACCTAGTGGTACTTCACAACCTTTTCTAAATATAGGTTTTTTGAGGTGCTCAATGATCGTATCACCTTTTTCCTGTAACCCTCTCCTTGTAAATAAACTGTTTTTATTGGTAGGGTCTTTTCCTTTGATCACAAGGTCTTCAATGCCAAGGTTGACCCATGTTTCATAAAATAAGTTGTCATCTACACTGTTGTGTAGTGGTACTGAGTCTTTTTGACACCAGTACATAGCAGAGAGCAATGAATTGATGGAACCTGCCGATGCTCCAGCAATAGAACGAAGGTCAGGCTCTAGCAGTTTTCCTTCATCTCTCATCTTACTTAGCATCTTTATCATAGCCCAGTTGTATCCGGATTGATAAGCTCCAAGGCTTACACCACCTGAAAGGACCATAGATAAGTTTAATTTTTCACGCTCCTGTTCTTGAGGTTGTGCGTGTAATGTTAATGTAAAAAGAGAGAAAATAAGTGAGAGTTTTAGGAGTTTATACATAGATTGTCCTTCATTGTTATAGGAAAGAAAAGGATGGAAGTTATGAGACTTCCATCTATAAGGTTACGCTTTTTTTTGTTTTACGAATTTTTCTATACGTCTGATACCTTCACGTATGGTAGTGATATCTGTAGCAAAGGAGAATCTAAAGTAGCCTTCTGAACCAAACCCTATACCAGGTACAACTGCTACACCTGTTTCTTGAAGTAATTCTTTACAGAATCCTATAGAGTCGTTTGAAATATCTTTGATATTCACAAAAAGGTAAAATGCCCCTTGCGGTTTGAGTACAGAAAGACCATCAATGTTATTAAATAACTCTACACCTTCATCAGCCCTTGCTTCAAAAGCTCTTCTCATTGTGTCGATCTCTTCCTCTACTTCACCAAGCAGAGCTGGAATAGCAGCTTTTTGTGTGATAGAGTTAATATTTGATGTGCTTTGAGACTGAAGTTTATTCATAGCCGCTATAAGTTCTTTGTTTGGTGTAGCCAAATATCCAAAACGCCAACCTGTCATTGCAACAGATTTACTTAGACCGTTTATAGTGACAGTTCTTTGGTACATGTCTTCACTGATGCTTGCGGCTGCAACAAACTCTATGCCGTAAACAAGTTTTTCATACATTTCATCAGATGCTACGATGATGTTGGTACCTTTAAGTACTTCTGCCAAAGCTTCTAACTCAGATTTAGAATAAACAGAGCCTGTTGGATTGGATGGCGTTGTTAATATGAGCATTTTAGTTTTAGGTGTAATGGCAGCTTTAAGTTGTTCAGCAGTGATCTTAAATCCACCTATTTCATTGGTTTCTACAGTCACCGGAATGGAACCTGCATACTTTACAAGCTCAGGGTAGGTTACCCAGTAAGGTGCAGGGATGATGACTTCGTCTCCTGGGTTCAGTACAGCTTGAAAGAGGTTAAAGAGTGATTGTTTTGCTCCGTTACTTACAATGATGTTCGAAGGAGCATACTCTAATCCATTGTCTCTTTTAAGTTTTGTTGCCACAGCTTCAAGAAGCTCTGCTATACCCGGTACTGCGGTGTATTGTGTAAACCCATCATTGATGGCTTTAATAGCCTCTTCTTTAATGCGCTTAGGTGTTCCAAAGTCTGGTTCACCAGCAGAAAATGAAAGAATGTCTTTCCCTTGTTCTTTAAGGTCTCTGGCAAGTGAAGAGATAGCGATAGTGAGTGATGGAGATAGTGTTTGTATACGATCTGAAATCATTGTAACCCTTATAATTAAATTCATAAATTATATCTAAAAATGTTTGATAACTAATTAAGTAATAGGGTATGTTTTAACTTGAGGCTTTTTATATCTTTGTAGTGTATTTTTTTGTACCTGTGATTAGCAAATTATTTTTATTATTTGATAGGTAGTTTAGAAAATATTTGGTGACCTAAACATATAAATATGAGTATTCTATAGTTTATATCTTTTTTTATGTATTAAATACGAGCCATTGTTGCGGAACTATATCAATAGAATTCTGTGCTGTCAATAAATAAGCGATGATCATTGCCCTTGCTGAACTATCTCCACCAGCTTTGGCATTTTCGATCAAGGCTTCTTTATAGTTATCATATTTGAACAACAAATGAATGGTACTGGGAAAACAAAATTCTGTGGGACAGGCAGATCCGAATTTTGATATAGCCAAATATGTATCATCATCTTTTGTATTTAGACCCGATTCGATGTAATTTTGTATCTTTTGAGAGTATCCTTCCTTTAATTGCAAAATACTTTGCCTAATTTCTTTACCTTCTAATATATCAAGTAAAAGATTTGCAAAAAAGTCCATGGCTTCCAATACTTCTTCATTGTTGTGTGTTGCTTGTGCTAATAATTTAGTGTTGGTTAAAAACTCTTCTTTTGAATTTGAAACTTTTAATAAAGGAGTGATTTTCCCAATAATGGACATGTCTCCAGAATTAGAACCACAAGGGATAAGTAAATTTTTATCTATATTTTCAATTGTTGTTTTTGTAGAACCGTCAATATAGCCTTTAAAGGTATGCATTTCTTTACGCCAATGTTGCATATATTCTTCTATAGAAAAAGACGTTTTATCTTTCAAAAAGTCATATAATATGACAATCTGGTCACCATAATGCGTAAGATCTCCTTTGCCTTTTCCCTCATGCCAGGAAACATGAGGTACATTGAGTTCTTCCCAATTTATTGCTAGGCTTTTAAGCTCATCTTCATCATAGACCCAGTGCGATCCAAGACAATATGTATCCGCTGCCAATGTTGCTAACAGTAATTCAGTTACTTTTGTGTCATGCATAGTAAATCCTTACAATTATGGCTTTTACTCTTTTGAAGTAAAAATACTTTTCTAAATTGATATTTTTTATTATATATAATTTTAGTTAATGAAAATAAATATAATAAAATTATGCTGTTGTTAATAGGAGTGGAATCATTGAAAATTAATAAAGAAAGAGATTAGGCTTTCTATAAAATATAGATGAATGACTAATCCATAGAGTGGATAAAGTTATCATACTCTTCATCAAGATCATGGTCTTTTTTCTTAATAGCTTCTTGTTTGGTTTTTGGAAGGGCATCTTCAAGTACTTCAATACGTTTGAGTAAGTACTCAAAGATCTCTTTGTTCACATCAGGCATGATGTCATGGCTTAGGCGTGTTGCCTTTTGCTCACACTGAAGTACACGGGCAGGTATACCTACTGCTGTAGCAGAAAAGGGAACATTTTTAACCACAACAGAGTTGGCACCTATCTTGGCATCATCTCCTATATAGATATTTCCAAGTATTTTAGCACCAGCACCGATAACCACATTATTCCCTATGGTAGGGTGACGTTTGCCTTTAGAACTACTGACACCACCAAGTGTGACTTGCTGATAGATAACAACATCATCACCGATGATAGTAGTTTCTCCTATGACAACACCAACACCATGGTCTATAAAAACCCTGCGTCCAATGCTTGCTGCAGGATGTATGTCTATCATAGTAAAGAACATACCAAAAGCAGAGATAAAACGGGGCAGAAAACGTAAACCTTTTTTATAGAGCCAGTGAGCAAAACGGTGAAAGAAAAGTGCCCATAGTCCTGGGTAATTAAAAAAGAGTTCAAAGGTAGAGTGCAAGGCAGGGTCATTTTTCTTTACATTGCTAAAATCTTCTTTGATAAGTTTGAATGGGTTCACTTTATTGTCCTAAATATTTGTTTCATTATTTGCCTGTATCGTTTTAAGATAGCTGTTTTCACTTAAATAGAGATATAGTTTACCTAAAAGTTCTCTTTTCTCTTCTGAGTTCAGATGGCTTGATTCCTCTATGCGGTACTTGAGTATTTTGTCTATAATGTTAGTGTCATAGTCCAGGTCATCAAGTACATCCATAAGATTCTGAGCCTCTATAAGATTGTCAATACTGTAATTACCTTCTTTATCAAAGTTAATGATACACTCCGTTGGATGGGTAAAGAGATTATGTTTCATCCCTAAAACTTCCTGATATGCACCTGTGAGAAAAAAGCCAAGAAAATACTCTTCTTTACTTACATCTATATCATGAAGGTAGAGAGGTAAGTCTCGATTAAAGCCTATCTCTCCATCACTGTCACAGGTTATATCCCAAATGCTTGCAGGATTTGTCGGTTTTGTGTTTAATCTGTCTAAAGGCATGACAGGGAAGCTTTGTGCCAAGCCCCAAAAGTCCGGCAAGGATTGAAACGCTGAGAAGTTTACAAGATATCGTTCCTGTATACGGTCTTGCAGTTTTTTCAATTCATCTGTGCCTTCATCCTTTAAAAGTGCTATGGCTTTTTTGATGATGAGATTGACCAGGATTTCTGTATTTGAACGATCTTCAAGGTCAATGTATCCCAAGTCAAAAAGGGTAAGAAGACTCTCCATATGATCAAGTGCATCATGTAGATACTCCCTTGCATGTTCTCTCGATATAGTATCGAAGAGTGCATAGAGTTCCTCTATGAGAGGGGGGTTAACTTCTTTTAATCGTAGTCCTTTTGCCGTATACTCTTGAGAAAAAAGTTCAAGTACAGGTGCGACAAGTACGGAGTGGGAGGCTGCTATATATCGACCGGACTCAGTAAAAATGTCAGGCTCATCAACCTCTTTACTTTTGGAGATCTCTTGCATAAGGTAGACCACATCATTGGCAAATTCCTGGAGTGAGTAGTTTCGCTCTTGTTTCCCATCGTGTTGGCTGTATTCCACTGCCAAACCACCACCAATATTTATGGCACCAAGAGAATCAGCACCACGTTTTTTGAGTTCTGCATAAATATTACCTGCCTCACGCAGCGCTTTTTTCAGTGGTGCTATGTCTCCCATTTGTGAACCTATATGAAAGTGGATCATCCAGAAATATTTTAAGAGATCATGCTTTTTAAGCATTTCATAGGCTTCAAGGAGTTCTGTAGAGGTCAAGCCAAACTTGGAAGAGTATCCACCACTTTTTGCCCAGATACCTATGCCTGAACTATGAAGCCGTATACGAACACCAATTTTGGGTGTAACGGGTATTTTCACTGAAGCATTAAATTCACTGTTTACCTGTATAATGGTTTCAAGTTCACCAAGCCCTTCGATGGTTATAGTAATGTTATGTCCCATTTTAGCTGCGATAAAACATAGAGAGATCATCTCTTTGTCTTTAAAACCATTTACAGTGATAGGTGCACCCAAGGGTGTTTTGCTCATCGCAATGATAAGCTCAGCTTTTGACCCCGCTTCAAGTCCGTAATTATAGTTTTTAGAAACCTCCATTAGTGATTCTACAAAGTTTGGAAATTGGTTGACTTTGAGAGGAAAAACAGCTTGAAAATCTCCTTTATAGATAAACTCCTGTTTGGCTTTTTCAAAGGTAGAAAAAAGAGTAGATATCTGTTTTTCTATGAGGTGAGGAAAGCGAAGAAGCAGGGGACCTTTATATCCTTTTTCACGTATCTCTTGTGTAATACTTAATAGTGATGGTCTTGAGGCGTGGTTAATGTTGACAGTATCACCCCGCATGATAAAATTATCATCAGACCATATGTTTAAACCAAAATCATTCATCTTGTACCTCTTATTTATAAAGATAATTATAGCAAAACTTAATCTAATCTTACCTATAATGGTCATATGAAAAAACAGTTCTTGAAGTATGAAGCAGACCAGCATCACCTTAAGTTGCTATGCTTAGGGAAATGGACCTTAGCCAATGTGCGACAGATAGAAAAAGAACTGGAAAAAGTACCCTTTGATAGAAAGATAATTTGTGACTTCTCTTCTGTTGAAGATTTTGACTCGGCGGGGGTACTTCTTTTTATAGATTATTTCAATCGATTTAAAAATGAAACTACGGTCGAAGTAATAGAATATACAAAAAATCAAAAAGATATGTATGACCTTTTATCTAAGAATACGCATACCTATGAAATACCTAAAGTAAAAAACTTTCTTGAAAGAATGGGTGAAAATGTACTTGAAGTATTCTCTGATATTAAAGACTTTATCACATTTACAGGACACCTCTTTTATGCTTTTTTCCATACATTAATTAGACCAAAAGATATACGTGTCAAAGAGACAGTATATCACATACACCAGTCAGGCTTTAATGCAATCATCATCATAGCACTTACTTCATTTTTGGTCGGTATGGTTATCTCTTATCAGGGTTCTGTCCAGCTTGCGAAATTTGGGGCAGATATGTTTATCGTCGATACAGTGGCTATCTCGATTACCAGAGAGTTGGGACCAATGATCACGGCTATTGTTATTGCCGGTCGTAGTGGTTCTGCTTATACCGCTGAGATTGGTGCCATGAAGATCACAGAAGAGATATCAGCGATGCGGACAATGGGTTTTGATCCCTATATCTTTTTGGTCCTTCCTCGTGTGATAGCATTGATGATAGCACTTCCTCTACTCATCTTTTTCGCAGACATCATTGGTATTTTGGGTGGTATGACTGCGGCGAGTATGCAATTGGGTATTTCTATGACACAATTTATAGATAGACTGTATGAAGTACTAGAGGTTAAACATTATCTGTTAGGAATGATGAAAGGACCGGTATTTGCATTCATTATTGCAGCAGTTGGATGTTTTAGAGGTTTTCAAGTTTCTAAAAATACGGAAAGTATAGGACTTCATACCACAGCCTCAGTAGTTAATTCTATCTTTTTAGTTATTGCATTTGATGCACTCTTCTCAGTCATATTCACGGAGTTAGGGCTATGAGTACAGTGATAGAAGTAGAGGGTATAGTAACCAAGTTTGGTGAGCGTACGATCCATGACAATGTCAATTTGCATATAGAAGAAAATGAGATTTATGGCATTCTGGGTGAAAGTGGATCAGGTAAATCTGTGCTTATGAAAGAGATGATAATGTTACTGGAGCCCACAGAAGGAAAGGTGAGTGTATTAGGTAAAATACTAAACGGTATTACGTTTAGAGATGCACAGTCATTACGTGAGGACTGGGGTGTTCTTTTTCAATTTGGGGCACTTTATTCCTCTTTGACCATTGCTGAGAATATTGAAGTGCAACTCAAAGAGTATACAAATATCTCAGAGAGTATGCGAAAAAAACTGGTCTCTTCGAAACTGGCTTTGGTAGGATTGGAACCATATGTTGGCGCACTATACCCTTCTGAACTATCTGGAGGTATGATAAAACGTGCTGCACTTGCGCGGGCTTTGGCTATGGAACCTAAATTACTATTTCTAGATGAGCCTACTTCAGGACTTGATCCTATAGGTGCGCGAAATTTTGATTCATTAATCGTAGAATTACGTGATCTGCTTGGTATCACTGTGGTGATGATCACACATGATCTGGACAGCATCTTTTCTATCGTGGATAGGATGGCTGTTTTGGCTGATAAACACGTAGTGGCAGAAGGAAGCATAAAAAATGTGTTACAATCTACACATCCTTTTGTAGAAGATTTTTTCAAAAATGAATATACAAAGCAAAAGTATGCAGACAAGGTAAAACTAGGTGAGGTTAGGTAATGTATAGTAAAGTCAATTATACAATCGTTGGACTATTTGTCATTTTATTTGGTATTGGTATGGTGTGGTTTGCTTTTTGGCTTGCAAAATATGGACTGAAAGAAGAGTTTGTTACTTACAGAGTTGAATTAAAAGAGTCAGTATCCGGATTATCAAAAGACTCTTCTGTGAAATTACACGGTGTAGAGATAGGACGTGTGAGCCAAATACGTATACATCCCCAAGATGTTCAAAAAGTTGAATTGATCTTAGAGATCAACGAAGCTGTACTTATAAAAGAAGACATGGTTGCACATACACAGATGTTCGGTATAACAGGTCTATTATTTATAGAAATAGAGGGAGGAAGTAATGAAGCAAAAACATTGGTGCCTACAGATGAGTACATTCCTCTCATATCTTCAAAACCTTCTCTTCTTACAAAACTTTCAAAAAATGTTGGAGGACTGAGTGAGAAATTGGAAAACCTACTGGCACAAAGTGAAAAACTTCTTTCAGATCAGAATGTTGAAACAATGGGAAGCATTTTAGATAACACTGAAAAACTCACAGCTAAAGGGAGTGAAGTAGAAGATAAGGCATTGAAATCACTTGAAGAGATAGACAAGACACTACAAGAGTTTAGGGTTACAATGAAAAATATCAACATGAAGTTGACTGAAGCCAGTGATGATTTTGCACAGATCAAAGAGGTGACAGTACCTACTGTGGAGAAACTTATGGAAACCAGTAAAAACTTTAACCGTGTGACTCTTAAAGTTGAAAAAAGTCTGGATAGGGGTGACTATAATTTAAAAAAGATCTTAGAACCAGCGATCATAGATACACAGATATTGCTAAAAGAATTAAGTACAGTGTCAAGAGAACTTGAACAGAATCCAAGTGGCATACTCTTTAAATCAAGAGAATCAAGAAGGGGACCGGGAGAATGACAAATCGTAAAAGAATTCTAACATCTATTGTACTTTGTGCAGGCTTACTTGGATGTACACAGGCACCAGTTTTAAAAGTCTATAGTTTAGACGTTCCAAAGGTACAGAAAATAACCCACTCATCATACAAACAAAAAGTCATTAAAGTCGCTTTCCCTCAGAGCCTAAGAGAACAGATGTCACAAAAGATGAACTTTTCCTACAGTCATAATGATTACGGAACCTACATGAACTCAGAGTGGTCCAACCATATGTCTAAACTTATACAAGGTACGGTTATAGATGTTTTAGACAGTTCACAACTTTTTAAAGCAGTATTGCCTGATACTACTACACTTAAAGTCAACTATAGACTTGAAAGTAATATTTTTGCCTTTGAACATCAAGTGAGAGGAAAAGAATCTTATTCAGTTGTCTCTATACAGTTCACATTAATAGATGCGGAGACAGGGAAGTTAGTAAAAACAAGAAGATTTACTTATATAGAAGCAACAACTACCACAGATGCAAAAGGGTATGCAAGTGCTACAAATGCAGCTATAGTCAAGCTAAGTAGAGATCTTGTAATTTGGTTACGATAGCAAAACATTACTATAAGTATAGGTTTTAATATATTATTATAATTTTAGAACAAAACTTGCATTTTCTTTTAATAATAGTGTATACTGATTTCAGTGCAGAATAGATCTGTTGATAAATATTAAAAGGAGATATGATGAAAAAGATGTGGATTTTAGGGATTTTACCTTTTTTACTTCCATCAGCGGTGCCAGCTTTGACTATCAATGAAGCATTGGTTCATGTGATCAATACGAACCCTGAGGTACGTGAGCGAATTGAAAACTATCGTGCGGTCGAGCAAGACAGAGGTATAGCCTTTTCTGGATATCTTCCAGTACTAGATGTAGGTGGCAGTATCGGCGAAAAGCGTTATGATGATGTTGTTCCTGCATATAATACAGACAAGTACACATATTCGGAAGCTTTCATCCGTGCACGTCAAAATCTTTTTCATGGTTTTGGTACACAGAACGATGTTGAACAGCAGGACAAACGAATAATTTCAGCTGAGTATTATCTTATGGAAAAAGTAAGTCAACTTGGACTTGAGATGATCGATAGATATCTAGAAATACTTAAATCGAGAAAGATAGTCGATCTAGCGCATGAAAACCATGAAGTACATAAAGATTACTATTCCAAAATAAAACAGAGAACAGCATCTGGAGCAGGTACTCAAGGTGATATGGAACAAATTTCAGGACGTTTGGCATTGTCTCAATCAAATGTGATAATTGCTGAGAATAATTTACTAGATGCTAAAATAAATTTTCTACGTATCTACGGATATGACACGTCCGTCTCAGCATCCGATCTAAGAGAACCAAAGGTTGATAAAACTTTGATACCTGCAACACTAGAGAGAGCTGAAGAAATGGTAGTAGAGAAGTATCCTTCTATTCTTGCATCACAAAATAATGTAAAAGCATTGGAAGCAGGTTATCAGCAGACGAAAGAAAATTACTATCCTTGGGTAGACTTAGAACTCAAACAGAGTTATTACGATAACGATGCAGATTCATTTACAGGAAGTGATCTTAGAGATGAAGTAGATCAAACTACCATTATGGTAATCGCAACTTGGAATCTTTATAACGGTGGAGCTGATGATGCATTAAAGCAAAAAGCTGCTGCAAGAATGTTTGAAGAATCGGATAGAATGCTCAATGTTAAGAGGCTTTCTTCTGAGCGTCTACAACTTTCATGGGCAGCAAAGGAACGACTAGCAGAGATACGGGTATACCTTAAAAAGCACCGTGATTTTAGTAAAAAGACACTCGATGCCTATAATGAAGAGTTTAATTTAGGAAGACGTACACTTCTTGATCTGCTAGATGTTAAAAATGAATATTTTAGTTCGAGAAAAGCTTATATATCTACATACTATGATGAGATATTGGCGCAATATCGCGTAATTGAAAATGTTGGAAATCTTCCGAATTTAGTTTCTGTAACTTCAGATGATGTACTTAAATTCAAACGTTATAGTGGTCAGGAATTAAACAAATAAAGATAGTGTTAAAGAACGAACTTTAGAGAATTAAAAAATGCTGATAGGATATTATGCGATGGTCTGATGTGAAAGGGTGGCGACTATTATTAGGAATATTCCTAATGCTAAGTACTGTCACTAATTGTACGAGAGGAGCGCAGAGTCCTCTTCTCTCGGATGAGCGTACTAAAGAGATAGAAAAAAAGTATGGTCCTCTTGCCGTTGCGCGTATAGAGGCAGGATTAAGGTTAATAAATAAAATTGATCCCTTGAGTGATAAAGAAAAGTTAGATAAAGTGAATGGCTTTGTCAATCAGGTTCGCTTTACTTCTGACCAAATAGCATGGGGTAAGAAAGACTATTGGGCCAGACCTGTTGAATTTCTTGGACGTGACAAGGGTGATTGTGAAGATTTTGTTATAACTAAATATTTTATGCTCCGAAAATCAGGTGTACCGGAAGAAAAGCTCTTCTTTACCTATGTAAAAGCACTTAGACTTAATGAAGCACATATGGTGCTAAGTTATTACGAAACACCAAAGTCCATTCCCCTGATTTTAGACAACCTAAACTTCAAAGTTCTTCCCGCAAGTAAGAGAAGTGACTTGGCATTTGTATATAGTTTCAATGCTAAGGAACTTTATCTTAATCGTCAGCAAGGATTAGGAAAGATTGTCCCGGGTGGGCGAGATAAAAATAAGAAATGGGCTTCATTTCTAGATAAGGTCGAAAAGGAATTCAGATGACGTTAAATAGACAAATAATGCTGGCAATGTCGATGCTTGTGCTTGTACTCCTTGCAACCGCTATGTATATCAATTATAAAAATGCAGAGGGCTTTATACGTGATCAGCTCTTTAGTAATGCAGCAAATACAGCTTCTTCTCTGGGCGTAGCGATCGGGCATGTCAAAGGTGACAAGGCGATGGAAGAAACATTGATCAATGCTGTTTTTGACAGTGGGTATTATGAATCGATCGTACTGTTAGATATCGATGGAAATGTTACCTATCAAAGCCGTGAGTCCGTAAAAGTACAAGGTATACCCTCATGGTTCATAGAGCATGTTCGTTTGGAATCATCAGAAGCAGTTGTTCCTTTAAGTAGTGGTTGGCTACTTACCGGACATTTAAAGATCAAGGGACATCGAGGACATGCCTATGGGCAAATCTGGCAAGCATTCAAGGAGATGGTCTCAGGTTTCGTAGTGCTTGGATTGGTTGCCTTACTTGGTATCTACTTGTTTTTGAAAATGGTCCTTATGCCTCTTAAACGTGTACGTGAACAGGCGGAAGCTGTCATGCAAAGACGTTTCATTTTTCAGGAGCAGATACCAAAAACTGTAGAGATGCGTGATGTTGTTACGGCTATGAATTCATTGGTCAAAAAAGTGAAAACTGTTTACGAAAAAGAAGCGAAAGCCGTAGCAGATTATAATCGTCTTCTTTATGAAGATGGAGAAACTGACTACTATAACCGGTCTTATTTCCGTATAAAACTACAAGAATATTTAAATTCAAGCGACTATTTATCACATGGTTATGTGCTTGCATTTGAAATTCACAATTACGCAAAATTATTGGAAGAAAAAGGTGCCAATGGCGTACATAAAGCGATCATAAATTTACGTGACATCATAAACTCTCACTGCTGTACTTCATTTGTCGAAGCAGTTCGCTGCCGTACGCGCGAAAATGACATCATGATCCTCCTCCCTGCAAGTAGAGAAGAACAGGTTGAAGAGTTCGCCCGTGCAGTTTGTGAAGAGGCCACAGAGGAGTATCAGATTGACTGTGCTTATGTATCTTACAAGGAAAGAGAATCACTTGCAACAATTATGGAAAGAATAGGTAGTGGTCTAATGTTGGCATCTGCTACAGAGGATGGTTCGATTAGGTTACATGCTGATGGTAAAGATGACATACCTATCCTCAGTCATGAAGAATGGATAGTAAAAATACATGAGTCAATGGAAAATAATGCTTTTATTCCTATGTTACAACCTGTTATTAGAGAGGATAAAAGTATTGTACAAAACGAGCTCCTTTTACGCTTAAAATATGAAGGTAAAATCGTTAGTGCTGGATTATTTATGCCTATCATTTCTGCACTTAAGATGATGTCAGTACTAGATATTCATGTTTTAAAACTTTTAGATACGCTTAAGCTCTCTACACAAACTACACAAATTGCTGTTAATATTACGCATGATTTTATCACTAAAAGTGCGAATTTACAAATGATATCAACGTTAACAGAAGCTTGGAAATCAAAGGGAATGGATATTGTTTTTGAATTACCTAATTCAACTGTGGCATCAGATCATGAGGCGTCTAAAGCCTTCGCCTCCCATATTCATCGGAAAGGGTGGCAACTTGGTATAGACCACTTTACGGTAGGCGCTTATGATCTAAAACTGCTCGAGGAGCTCAAACCAAGCTATCTGAAAGTCAATGCTGCATATCTTCTTGCACTTGTTGAAGGAAAAGAAGAAGAGCTTTCTAAGTCTTCGCTTTTCACTCTAACTGAGTTGCTTGAAATCGACCTTATCGCTATCGCAGTAGATTCTGAAGAGACTGTTATTCGTTTAAAAGAAAATGGTATTACTCAAATGCAGGGATTTTGGATAGCTGAACCAAAAGAAGAAAGAAAAAAATGAAAGAAGATATTTTTGAAGAGACAACTCTAATCAATGCATTGATGTCAATAGTAGAGATGTATCATCTTGATGTCACCCGTGAGTTTATCTTGTCAGGTCTTCCTGTAGACCCTCAAAAACCTAGATTATTTGATAAAGATCCTAAGAAAGCTCGCTCATTGTTTACACGTGCAGCAGAAAAAGCGGGCTTCAAAAGTAGTTTGGAAAAAAAGTCTTTGCGAAAGATCCCATCAGAAGTTCTTCCTTGTATTCTACTACTTGAAGATGATCGTTGCTGTGTCTTGTTGGATTACGATAATGATATGAAATATGTCCAAGTCCTTATTCCTGGAAAGATTCAGCATGAAGGATGGGTAAGTATTGAAGATCTTGAGCGGGAGTATATCGGCTCTCTGTTTATGCTTAAAAGGGTATCAAGTTTTGATGTGGAAGAAAAACTGGAGCAGATGCGTGAGGAAACGGGATCTAATCACTGGTTTTGGAGTACGATCGCCAGAACTAAAAAAATCTATTTTGATATCTTGATAGGATCGTTTCTTATCAACATCTTTATTCTTGCACTTCCACTATATTTACGAATTATTTACGACAGAGTGATTCCCAATACCGCACTTGATACGATGTGGGTTTTGACGTTTGCGATCATAACGGTCTTTATTCTAGAATCATTATTACAATTTCTGCGTAATTATTTTACAGAGATCGCTGCAAAGAAGAGTGATGTCATTATGTCATCGCTTATATTTGAGCGAGTACTTGATATGAAACTGGGTGATCAAATGTCTTCACTTGGTAAATTTAGTAGTAAACTTCAGCAATATGGAAACATACGGAACTTTTTGGCATCATCGGTCGTGACGACGATCATCGATATTCCATTTGCCATTATTTTCCTTGTAGTGATCTATTGGATAGCTGGTGATTTGGTTTATATCCCTATAGTTACTATTCTACTTGTCGTATTGTACGCACTCGTTATGAAAGATGCAATCCGAAAGAGTATTATTGATTCAAATCGAGCGTCAGGTTTGAAGGAAATGATCTTGTATGAAAGTCTCAATGCCATTGAAACAATGAAAGCTTTCAATTATAGTAGTGTCATGCAGTGGAAAATGGAAGATGCCATTGGTGATATAGCGAAGAAGAGTCTTAAATCTAGGATGCTTAATGGTTCCATTATGACCGTTACCAGTTTCATGATCCGGATTCAGACTGTGGCAATTATTGTTGGAAGTGTTTACATGATAAGTACTGGTGAATTGTCAGCAGGAGGATTACTAGTAGCGTACATTCTTTCTTCCCGTGCGGTAAGTCCTGTTGGAAAATTGGTGTCACTTATCTTACAATACAACAAAGCTATAACTGGTTTTAAAGAGGTTGATAAACTGATGAAAATGCCAGTTGAACATCCTAAAGATAAATCATTTATCAGTCCTAAACATATCGAAGGTAAGATTGAATTCATCGGTGTTGATTTTGCCTACCCCGAAGCGAACCAAAATATCCTGCGTGATATATCATTAAAGATCGCACCTGGAGAACATGTTGCGATTATGGGAAAAATGGGGTCAGGAAAATCATCACTGCTTAATCTTCTTATGGGATTTTATGAACCCAAACAAGGTAAGATATTGATAGACGATGTTGAGATCAACCAGTACTCTTTGGCACAATATCGGAATAAGATCGCTTATGTACCACAGGAGGTCTTACTTATTCAGGGAAGCATTAAGGAAAATATCGCGATCAAACACCC
>JADGDL010000023.1 GCA_016744875.1 Sulfurovum sp. | reverse complement strand
ACCATGCATGGGTCGATCGATGGGTGAAGAAGAGGTTGCCAAGACGATTGTGACCCTCTCCCTTCTTGTTGTCACTCAACCCTTGCTTGATACGCATGCATACCGTTCTTCTTACGAAGTACATACCGGGTAACAAAAAAAAATCTATACTTCTTAATGTTTAATATATAAGGGATTTAAATGCATGACAACGTTTTACATCTACTAACTGTAGAATATTCTCTTATTCTCGCTACATCACAAGAGCATTTACAAGCTGTAAAAGATATACGAGCAGAAGTCTTTATCTCAAGACTCAAACTATCTTCAGCAGAATTAGAATCCCGCAATTTTCTTATCAATCAAGATGACAAACAGTCATTTATCTATCTTTTACAACATAACGCAACAAAAAAATATGTCGGATCCGTAAGGCTTATTTTCGTCAATGAACATACACAAACCCAAACGATACCTATCGAAAGAGATGGTCTCGTTAGTGGTATAGAGCATTTAACCAAATATAAACCTATCTGTGAAATTTCTCGTTTAGCTCTTACAAAAAACCTTCCAAAACACAATGATTTTTCAATGTCACAGTTAAGGGGATATTTATCATTAGCTCTTATGAGTGCAACAAGAATAAACTTTTTTCTCTATCATTACTCTAAAATTTTTGCAATGATGGAACGTTCCCTGCATCTCATTCTAAAAAGACAAAGTGTTGCTTTTGAACTCATAGGTGATGCGGTGGATTATTATGGAGTAAGATTTCCATATGTCATAACTAATGAAGACATATCACGTGGTATGGAGAAGACTGAAAAAAGTATGGGAGCACTCACAAAGTATCACCTCTTAGAACTTTGTAAAAATCCAGAGCCCTTTTGGCAATTCATAGACAACAATCCTTATCTTGAACGTTCTGATATACATCTTGCTAAAATTTGTCAAGTTTTCAAAGAATATGGAGAGGATATCACTATGAAAAATTTATTAAAAGAAATGAATAATTTTAGTATAGAATCTTAATTTTTCACTCTATAGATCACCGTATACATTAACGGTACATAATAGAGGTTCAACACTGTTGCCCAAGCGATACCAAATCCTAATGAGATTGCCATAGGTTGTAAGATAAGTGCCTGACCTGAAGCAAAGAACATCAATGTAAATAACCCTAATATCGTTGTAATAGATGTGAGCAAAATAGGACGAAGTCTCTGTATCGCTCCTGCTAATACCCCCGCTTGATTCTCACCTTTTCTGATCACACTCAACATGATCAAACCATCATTTACTACAACACCTGCCAAACCAATAATACCCATCACACCTGGCATAGTTAGATTCAACCCTACTACATATTGTCCAAACAGTGCACCCACAATAGAAAGTGGGATTGTAGAGACAATGATCAAAGGCAATACCAAAGAGTTAAACATCCATACCAAAGTGATGAAAATTAAAAAGATCGCTATCATAGCAGCTTGAGACATCTCTTTTTGCATCTTTTTATTCTCTTTCTCTTCTCCTTTAATAATAACCGTGACACCCTCTTTCTCTATCTCTTCAAGCAGTGGTTTTATCTCTTTCATGACATCCGTTGCCAGTACTTTTTTACTGTCAACCCTAGCAGTGACGGTACGTACTCTTAGTGAATCTTCTTTAAATATCTTTACATAACTGCGCTGATAGTTAAAATCACAAATATCTCTCAGGCTTACTATTTGTGTTTTATCCGGTGTTGGTAAGGTAATATTATGTAACTTTAGATTTGAATCTTTATCTGGGTTTTCGATACGTACCCTTATAAGTCCTGTCTCATTAAACATTTTTCCATACTCTGCTTTAAGAAGTGAGCCTTTAAGTACAGAGGTAAGATATGCTTCACTAAATCCTAGTTGTTGTCCATACTCGTTGACACGGAGCTTAAGTTCTTTAACACCTTCTTTTGCATTATCTGCAATATCTTTTACACCATCAATACTTTCAAGTTTTTCTTTAAAGCGCTTCAGTACACTCAACATCTTATCATTGGATGTCGTTGCAAATCCGATCTCTATATCGTTACCCACTATACCTGCTTGAGGGGCATAGACATTCAGCTCTGTAAATAGACTATCCCCTACACTGTTTTTCAAGGTTTTATAATGCGTAAATATCTCTTTTTGAATAGTTTCTACTATATCTTGTGCTTTTTGCTGGCGTATCATATCACTACCATCATACTCCAATGAAAAGACTGGAGAGATATATTTATCAAAAAAGTTTTCAGGTGCTTTTTCATGCAGGTTGACAAAGATCTGGAAAAGATTATCTCCTGTTTCAAACTCTTGTTTTGCATCAAGATTTACACCTATCACTGAAGTTACCGAAGAGAGGTCAATATCATCAATTTTCGCTAATATATCTTTTTCTATAGCCGTAACATACACTTCTGTATCTTCTAGTTCATTATTGACATCAATTTTCCCATTTATGTAGATCTGTGTGGTATCGAATTCAGGAAAAAGCTTGAATTTTGTAAGTTTAAACATTCCAGCAGTAGCCAAAATAATGAATGTGACCAAGAGAAAAAGACTTCGTTTTTTATACTTGAACAGTGTGCCTAAAATACGTTTATACAATCTATTTATGATTGTCCAAAAATTATTTTCACTATGTTCTTTTTCTACTTTACCTATACTAAAAAATTCTTTAGCATGTAATGGTAAAAAATAAAATGCTTCAAAAAATGAACTTACCAATAATATACTGATCATCACAGGCAGTACTTTCATAAAGACACCCATTTCTCCACTCATGATCAGTAGTGGTAAAAAAGCAAATACAGTGGTTAATGTTGCCGTAAGTACGGCAGGAAACATTTCAACGGCACCTTCAATGGCAGCATCTCTAGGAGATTTTCCCATCTCTATGTGTCTATAAATATTTTCTCCTACAACAATTGCCTCATCCACTATCATACCAAGAGCGATCAATGCACCTAAAAGCGTTAACATATTTAGACTGTATCCCATAAGGTCAGCACCGATAATTGTGATCATGAAACTGGCAGGAATACCAATAGCAACAACAAAAGCGATACGATAATTCACACTCAAAAGAAGTGCTAAAAACACAAGTATAAGTCCAAATAAAATGTTTGAAGAGACTAAATTCAACCTGTTCTTGATCCAAACAGAGGTGTCAGTATAAGCTTCAAATGTAATATTTGGATATTCTTTTGCAAATACTTTTAGATCTTCTCTAATTTGTTTACTTAATGCAATGGCATTACCATCTTCTGTCTTGTTAATATTGAGTGAAACATTTCGTACACTGTTAAAGTGAGAGATCTCACCTCTATCACCCAGTCCAAACTTTACAGTGGCTATATCGCCTATACGTATACGTTGACCTCCTACTGTGATAAGTGTACTTTCTACCTTTTTTGCACTTTTCTCTCCATTGATCGTTGAGATATAAAGATGACTTCCCTGTTGTTTCAATGTACCAATGGGAAAAATAGAACTTAAGTTTGAAATTGCCTGATACACATTGTCTTTTGCAAGTCCATACGCATTGATCTTCTCATCATTGATCTGTACCAAGACCTCATCATCGACATCACCATAAACAGTCAGGCCACTAAGTTCCTGATAGCGACTCAGATCACTTTTAAGTTCGTTACCTATATCAAGCAGCGTTCTCGTTGTTACATCTCCCGAGATAGCAATAATAAGCAAAGGAAAATCTTTTTGAACAAGCTTTGCAGTAGGTTCATTCATATCGGTAGGAAGATCTCGTCTAACGTTTGAGATGACATCTTTTACATCATCAAGCGTTCTACTCTTATCACTTCCCTCTTTTATGTTAGCCTTGATAATGAAAGAACCATTTTGTATTACTGTTTCTAATGATTCTATCTCAGATATATTTTTCAGATCATCTTCAATGGTCTTTACAACCATTTTATCGAGTACATCCGCACTACTTCCGGCATAACCTCCCTGCACAGTGATCTTATCAAGAGCAGAAGGAGGGAAAATTTCTTTAGGAATATTCTGATAAGCAAAAATAGAGAGTACGATCATAAAGACCATCAAAATATGGTTGATGATGGGTTTATCCACTGCAAAAGTAATAAAACTACGCACTATCTTCCTTCTTCACTGTTGATCACAAAGATCGTGTCTGTTACCCTGTTTTTAAAACGTAATGCCTCTACACTTTGTTCTAACATCACTTGCTCTGCTTTAAGTGCAGAGACTTCTCTTTTCATACTGTTCACTACTTTACTCTCGTGATAGATCTGATTACTCATATAGATCTTCACTATGGTTAAAATCAGTACAATACTCACTGCCATCAGTGTCACCATACTCATACCAAAAGTAATGCCGTTAGGTTGTGCCTTCTTGGCCTTAGACATCTTTTTTAAACCTGAAAGATCTTAATTTTGCCGATCTGCTTCGCGGGTTTACTTTCAATTCTGCTTTCGTTGCGGTCACCGGTTTAGAAGAGAAAGCTTTTCCTATGGCATGATTTTTACCACAGGTACAACGCATTGCCTGAGGATCACAGATACAAGCCTGAGTCCACTTCTTAAAACGGTTCTTTACCAAACGGTCTTCCAAAGAGTGAAAAGAGATCAGAGAGACCACTTCACCTTTAGTATGCTTTTTTTCTAAAGCATCCAAAAGTCCTTCTATCTCGCCAAGTTCATTGTTCACTTCTATACGAATGGCTTGGAACATAAGAGTTGCAGGATGTATCTTCCCATGTATTCCCAGTGTATCAATAGCAATTTGACTTAACTCTTTTGCAGAAGTAATAGGCGCTTTTGTTCTTGCTTCCACAACTGCAGAAGCAAGTCGTTTGTAGGGACGTACTTCTCCATATGCATCAAAGATATATTCAAGTTTATCTTTGGAGTATACATTCACTACTTCATAGGCTGAAAGATCTGAAGAAGCATCCATACGCATATCCAATGTCTCGGATGTAAAAGAGAATCCCCGTTCTTTTTTGTCAAGCTGTAAAGAGGATACACCAAAATCTGCAAGCACTGCCATGATCGGTGTTTCTGTTAACGTAGGAAATATATTTGCAAAAGTGCCTTTGTAAAGTCTGCTTCGCCCCACATAAGGTTCCAAACGTTTTTTAGAAAATGCCAAAGCTTCATCATCTCTGTCTATTCCTATATGTTTCAAGTCTGCATACTTCGCCAACATTTCAGAACTATGCCCTGCATATCCTAAAGTACAATCTACAAAATACCCCTCACCCACATCTTTAAAGCTCTCTAATACTTCATCTAACAATACGGGTATATGTGGTGTCTCCATCGGAATCCTTCTAACGTTGTACATTTTAATTATCAATGTTATAATAGCGAAATAATCCTAATAAAGGTTTCGTATTCATGGATATACACCTCGATAAACATCTTATAGAAGATATCCAACATATCTCTCTGTCTCTCTTTAACAAAAACTTTTTTTCTGTCTATCACGGCTCTATTTCTGCAAGGGTCAGTAGCTCTGGGTTTATCATTAATTCAAAAGACACGATCCTCGATGAAGTGACAGAAGAATCATTAGTGAAACTCGATTGTCAAAGGAGAGATTACCGCTGGTCTATGGCAAATGAGGACGTACATATCCACGAAAATATCTATGAGAGCATCCCCAATGCAAAATATATATCTTACACCATGCCTCCCTATGCAACGGCTTATTCACTTAAGCACGGAAAGGTATCACCTCAAGACTATTTTGGTAAAAAGATCTTGGGAGAGGTCATTGTCTATGATCCTAAAAACATAGATGACTGGTTAGAGCGTGCACCATTTGAGATACCACAGTTTTTCCAAAAACATGACACACACTTGCTTCTTATAAAAGGATTTGGACTGATATCTTATGACAGGGACATCACAGAGATGGCAAAGAAGATCTCCATTTTAGAAAATTCCTGTAGATTACTTGCACTCAGTGCAACTCTATAGTTAGCGTTTATAATGTGTAGTTTTACCTTGCTCATTCGTTGTAGTCATATGTCTGTTACTCATGCTTTTAATGATAGAAATACGTATAGGTTCTTTAACAAACTTACTTTTAAAATTAGCCGCTAAATTACGTAGTGATGCTTGAGAGATACGATAAACCTCCCCTGCTTTAGGTACCTGTACATCTTTGACTACTAGCACTAATTGATCTTTCCAGACTTTCCAGATACCTGAGCCTTCTATACGCAGATCTTTAATGAAAGCATCCCCTTTTTGAATACTGACAAGTCCAAGAATAGAAAATGTTCTATTTGAATTGAGCGTTAAATACTCTTTTTCTATCGTAATAGTGCCCTTGTTGGTGGTCTGTTCGATGGAGTACCATTTGCCATAAAGTGTTTTGAGATCTACTGCATGAAGCGGGACTAAACATAAAATTATTATCAATAAAGTTTTCATGATTTCCTTTCCTTAAAAACATATCTACTATTATATACACATACACTTATATAAGACTATAATTGTCAAGACAATGACAACAGTGTAGTAAAGCATATTTTTGTTATACTCCTTCAAATACAAGACACTTTAGAGGATATGTATATGAATCAGACTAAAAAACGATTAAGTATCATTAACCTTTCTATCTCCATTACAGATATTGAAACCATACAACTTCAGGTCCTCAAACTTGCTTTACTTAAGACCGATACCAAGATACAAGAGATCATTACAGTGCTTCAGGCAGAAAATTATGCAAAAGCACAAAGACTGATCAAGGTCTATATAGACACTCCTATGGAAGAGATCTTACAAAGGTCTTCTCAACATAAAAGCCTTGATATAGAAGAACTCACAACTACAAATAAAAAAGAGACTATCATCTCTAAGGAAGATCAAAAGATCATCGATGAGTTTCAACTCTTTACCACAAATGATGACAACAATCCAAGACAAGCAAAGAAAAAAGAGATCAACATCAATGATTACCTCACTGATGTACCCAATACTCCTGACACTAAAGCAGATACACCAGTAGCAGATTTTGATGATCTTCTTAACCTGGAAGCTGCTGACGTGATGCCTGACAACATTGAGTTAGACATCAGTCAGGATCCCAATGACTCTTTCTTTAATCTAGGTGAAAAACTAGAGAGATCAACACTTACGACAAAAAATGTACCTAGAGACACTTTCTTTGACATCAATGAAGAGGAAGAGACACCTGTCGAGGAAATTCTTAGCAAAGAAAACACAAAACAAAAACCTGCAAACAAAATGAACGATAGCCTTTTAGAAGAACAACTTACTAACTTTGATATTCCTGCGAAAGAAGAGAGTTCAACACTCTCTACAGAAAATGTATCTAAAGACACTTTTTTTGAAATAGATGAAGCCAAAGAGACATCTGCTAAAGAGTCCCCTGGCAAAGACCCTTTTGAAACATTATTGACAGTGGGCACAAACACAAAGGCATCTTTTAATAATGATGGTTTAACTAAAAAAGCTGCAATAGAAAAAACTTTTAGAGAGAAGGCTTCACTCAAAACTCCCTTGGTCGAAAAAGAAACGAAACAGAAACCTTCAAACGTAACACATGAAACCCCTGTAGAAGAACAACTTTCTAAAAAATCAAAAGTCAAAGTCGTACCTGAAAATTATCCTGCTATTTCTTATATACGACAAAAATTCGTCAGTATGAGAAAACAGTATGAACCTATACAAAAAGGCCATGACAGATTTCCTACGGTTGAAACATTTTTGACAACGATCAGTCAAGATGGGTATAAAGAAAAAGAGATCGAAGAGACATTTCAGTATATTGAAAAACTTATTACAGAACAAAAGTTTTCTGAAGCTGCACAGTTATTACTTGTCTGTGCCAGTACTGAATCGCAATTTGCTCAACTGATGTTAGCAAGAGAACTCTATAGAGGTGTGCTGTTAAGAAAAAAAGTCTCTGAAGCCTTTACTATTCTTACGCACATGGCTGATGACAAGTACCCTGAAGCACTCTGCGACCTAGGTCAATTTTATGAAAATGCCATCAGCACAGGTAGAGACAGAAAAAGAGCTGAAGAGCTCTATAAACAAGCTATGGACCTTGGTATCACAAGAGCAGCAAAACACTATGCCCGTTTGAAAAAACAGAACAAAGGTTTTTTTAGGAAGTAAGCCTTAAAAGAAGACTACTTCATTACGCTTTGTATACCTTCATAGGCTACTTCTATCATCTTATCAATCTCTTCATAGGATATAATATATGGTGGCATAAAGTAGATCACATGCCCTAAAGGTCTAAGCAAAACCCCTTTCGTCAAAGCATACTCATAAATTTTAACACCTACACGCTCACTGGATTCATAGCCTTTTAACTCTATGGCAGTGACCATACCTTGTTGTCTGATCTCTTTCACATTTTGTAAACTTAGAAATCTTTCTAATTTCTCTATAATGTAAATACGCTTCTTTTCATTTTCACCCAAGACATCGTTATTTTCAAATATATCCATTGTTGCCAATGCTGCAGCACATGCCAGAGGGTTACCCGTATATGAATGAGAATGCAAAAATGCCTTGTGTTCATTGTAATCACAATAAAAAGCATTGTAAACGTCATCTGTGGTCATGACAACTGATAGAGGCAGGTATCCACCTGTCAGACCTTTAGAAAGTGTCATGAAGTCTGGAGAGATATCTGCATGCTCACAGGCAAACATCTTTCCTGTACGTCCAAAGCCTGTCATGATCTCGTCTGCTATTAGATGCACATTATATGCTTTAGTTAATCGTCTGGCTCCCACAAGATATTCAGGATGATACATATGCATCCCCCCTGCTCCCTGTATAAGTGGTTCAACAATCAATGCAGCGATCTCATCAGATTTTTCTTTTAAGACATTTTCCAGTGTTTCCAAGGCTATAGTGGCAGCCTCAACACTCTGATCTTTTGGTACAGGCACTTGTTCATTGGCAATAAGCAATGGTTCATAGGTCTCTTTATACAAAGAAACATCTCCCACACTCAAAGCACCAATGGTCTCACCATGATAAGAATTAGTCAATGAAAGAAAAAGCGCTTTACGCTCACCACGATTCAAATGATAGTGGTAACTCATTTTCAATGCTGCTTCAACTGCAGAAGATCCATTGTCTACATAAAAGACCTTAGCCAGTTCCTTTGGGGTGATATTGACAAGTTTATGTGCAAGTTCAATGGCAGGTTCATGGGTAAATCCAGCCAAGAGTACATGCTCCAGTGTGTCAAGTTGCTCTTTTACCTTGGCATTGATACTTTCATTGGCATGACCAAAAAGGTTTACCCACCAAGAACTCACTGCATCGATATAGGCATTTCCTTCAAAGTCATACAGATATACACCTTTTCCTGACTTGACAGGTACAAGAGGGAGTGTCTCGTGATCCTTCATTTGAGTACATGGATGCCATATGACCTCCAGGTCCCTTTGCATCATTTCATTATTTTTACGTTGCATAGACAAATACACTCTCCATTTCAATTTATTTAGATAAAATATTGTACAAATTTTTCGATTGAAGGTAGATGAAGTATGATTAGTTGGATGCAAAAACACAACAAATATCTAGTATGGACGATATGGATAGCGACTATCGCATTTATAGGAGCTGGTTTTGTAGGCTGGGGAAGTTACAGTTTTGGTTCTAAGGCCGGTAATATAGCCAAAGTAGGTGATGTAGAGATCAAACAGGTAAAACTCAATATGGTTTACAGTTCTATATACAACCAGTACAACGATGCCATGCAAGGTACACTTGATGAGGAAAAAGCCAAAGAGATGGGCCTTGTGCAACAGGCATTCGCACGACTTGAAACACAAGCGAAGATCCTTAACTTTGCCAAAGATGTCGGTATCGTCGTTTCTGATGCTGAAGTGGCAAAAAGATTAGAGGGCATTCCATCTTTTCAAAAAGATGGTGTTTTCAACAGAGAGATCTATGATGGTTATTTAAGAATGCAAAGACTTAAAGCAAAATCATTTGAAGAGACTCTTAGAGAAGAGCGTATTATTCAAAAGACCATTGACCTTCTCAATGTTGAAGGTTTACCACTTGAAGAAGAAGCTATCTCCGCTGCAATGAATGTCAGTGACAAGATTGCCTATAAAGTATTGACAGCTTCTGATGTGGATTTTGTACTAGATGATGCAAAAGTTAAAGCATTCTGGGAAATGAAAAAAGAGAATTTTATGACTGTACAAATGTATGACCTTTCAGTTGTTTGGACCTCAAGTCAAGAGACAGCAGTGACAGAAGATGAACTTAAAGCACATTTTGATGCAAACAGTTTTAACTATAGCAATGCTGAGGGTAAACAACTCACTTATGAAGAAGCGAAGGTTTTACTTACAAGTGATCTTAAAATAAAGAAAACAAAAAAATCTGCACAAAAAGCATACATCGCATTTAAGAAAGGTGAGAACACAGAAAGTGAAAAACTGACACTTCCTATCAATGATCTTAAGTTTACAGATGAGATATGGTCAACTATAAAAGAAAAAGATGTAGGTGACATACTAAAACCTAAAATTGTTTCAAATAGTTACGCAACTGTCAAAATAGAAAATGTTACACTACCAAAAATAAAAACCTATGCAGAAGCAAAAGAAGAAGTTATACTTCTATACACTGCACAAGCGAAAAAAGAAGCACTTTTAGCACTGGCAGAGTCAACACTTAAAAACTTTGATCAAAATGATGCGATCGTCTCAGGTTTTCTAAAATTAGAAGAGAATGTCAACCTAGAATTATTAAATAATCAAGAAAGTTTACAATTCTTACAAAAACTCTTTACATCGACCAAAGAAAAGGGTATCATTAGTGTATTGGATAAAGTTATAGTTTACAATATATTGGAACAAAAACTTGATCCAGTGGATGCTAACGAGACAAATTTCGTAACAGAAACTGTCAACAAGTTAAAACAGAACACATTTGAATCAAATCTTATCAAAATGCTGGATAAAAAATATCCAACTGAAGTCTATATGGGAGGGCTTACAAATTGAGTGACACAATTTTAGCGATTGATATCGGTTCTACCAAAATATGTGCTATCATTGCTGAAATCAATGACTCAAACCAAGTCACTATACAGGGCCACGGCATCTCAAAATCCCAAGGGATCAAAAAAGGTGCCATTACCAATATAGAACTTTCCTCTAAAGCCATTAAAAAAGCGATCAATGATGCGAAACGTATCGCAGGAAGTAACATTACTTCTGCCACTGTTTCCATCTCTAATGCTTATGCAAAATCTTTGAACTCTACAGGTATTGTCAACATACCACACAAAGATATCTCTATCAAAGAGATCAACCGTGTAATGCAAACAGCACTTTACAATGCCAATGTACCTACAGAGTATGACATCATTCATGTACTCCCTTACAACTTTAGAGTTGATGACCAGGATTTCATTGAAGATCCTTTTGGTATGAATGCTTCACGTATGGAAGTAGATGTCAACATCATCATGACACAGAAATCGAACCTATCTAATCTGCAAAAAGCGGTGCGATCTGCAGGTGTAGAGATAGATGGTATTGTACTTTCAGGTTATGCTTCATCCATCGCAGTGATGGATGAAGATGAAAAAGAACTTGGAGTTGCGGTTATCGACATGGGTGGTCAGACATCTAACCTTGTGGTCCATACAGGAAACTCCATCAGATATAATGACTTCCTTGGTGTAGGTTCAAACCATATTACCAATGACCTTTCTATGGCACTGCATACCCCACTTCAAATAGCAGAAAATGTAAAAATACGCCATGCAAACCTTGTTGAAAGTTCAAATGAAGTGATTGAACTTCCGATCATAGGAGATGAAGAAAACCGTAATGGCGTCTCACTAGAGATCGTTCATTCTGTGATCTTTGCACGTGTGGAAGAAGCACTGATGATCTTATCTAAATCGCTCGAGAAATCTGCATTAAGAGAGCAGATCGGTGCGGGTATCATATTGACCGGAGGTATGACCAAGTTAAAAGGTATTAGAGAATTGGCACAGGCTATCTTTACAGGTATGCCTGTACGAGTAGGATACCCTGGAGACAGGATCAATGGTCTGTTTGATGAACTGAAAGACCCTTCATTCTCAACAGTCATGGGTCTACTCCTCTACAAAGCAGGTGAACACACACAGTATGAAATAGACTTTCAACAAGAAGTTCTCCACTCAAAAGTTGTGCATGAAGAAGATCTAAGCAACATCAAAATAGGTAATACTGTAAATGATGTTCAAGATATTAAACTAACACAGACTAAAAAAGAAACAAAGGTTGTAAAAGCACCAAAAGAATCATCTAAGAAAGTTGACAATGATGCGGAAGAGTCAATGTCATTTTCATTTGAGGATTTACCGGATATAGGAAAAGAGAATAAAAATCCAATAAAAAAGTTGGCTAACTGGGCAAAACAGCTTTTTTAACGGTATTTTAAAACACAATTAAAGGGAGGAAAACATGGAAGAGTTTGAAATAGATATAGTCGAGACAAAGTGCCACACAAACGGGGCAAAGATAAAAGCAATAGGTGTTGGTGGTGGTGGTGGTAACATGATCAACCATATGATCGCAGAGGGTATTCATAGTATTGATCTTATTGTGGCAAATACGGATCAGCAGGCATTAGACTCATCGCTTGCACCATATAAGATGCAACTGGGTATCAATGCGACCAGAGGTCTTGGTGCAGGAATGATACCAGACAAAGGTAGAGAAGCTGCCCTGGAAAGTTTTGAAGATATCAAAAATATGCTTGAGGGTTCAGACATTGTATTTATCTCTGCTGGTCTTGGTGGTGGAACAGGTACAGGTGCTGCACCTATCATCGCTCAAGCTGCTAAAGAAGTAGGTGCACTTACTGTATCTATCGTCACGTCTCCTTTCAAGTTTGAAGGTCGAAAAAGAACAAAACTTGCAAAAGAAGGTTTAGAAGAACTCAAAAGAGAAAGTGATTCTATCATCGTTGTACCTAATGAGAAACTTCTTTCTATCGTAGAGAAGAACCTTGGTATCAAAGAGAGTTTTCGAATGGTAGATGACATTCTTGCACAAGCTGTTGGCGGTATCTCAAAAGTGATCCTTTCTCATGGAGAGAACGATATCAACCTTGACTTTGCTGATGTTAAAACAGTAATGTCACACAGAGGTCTTGCACTTATGGGTGCTGGGTATTCTGTGGGTACAAATGCCGCATATGATGCAGCAAAAGCAGCTATCGAGTCACCACTCCTTGACAATGTCTCTATAGATGGTGCTATGGGTGTACTTGTACACTTTGATATTCACCCTGATTATCCTATCATGGAGATCGGTGAAGCGATGATGATCGTTGAAGAGAGTGCAGATGAAGAAGCATCAGTGATCTTTGGAACAACTACCAATGAGAATATGGAAATTGATGAAGTCAAGATCACTATCGTTGCAACTGGCTTTGAAGATAAAAATGCTATAGCTGCACCCACTGTAAAAACACAAGAGACACTGTTAAGCTCTAACTCAAACAATCTCAATACTATCCGTTCTGCAAACAAAATGGTAGTAGGCGGTTACAACGGAGACAATGAAGATATCTTGGATGTTCCAACTTTCCTAAGAAAGCAGATGGACTAAAAGAATTTTACGTCCCTTCCCTTTATGACACAAAAGAGAGATCTTCCCTCTCTTTTGTATACTCTCATCTATTCTTCCTTTTTTAACATTTATATATAAATCATAATTTCAATGAGATATTTCTATTAATTTTTCAACGTTTCTATAAACTCTAACGATCTAGTATAAAAGAAGAAGTTTGCCATTTACGGATAAACCTAGGTCCCTAAAAATGTTATACTATAAGTATAAAACCAATACAAAGGACAGGAAATGAAAAAGTTTAATCTTTCATTAATAGCAGCTTTAGCAATGAGTACATTCGCAATAGCAGGTGGAGACATAGCACCAGTAGAACCAGAGGTGGTAGTTGAAACACCAATGGTAATTGAGGATAAAGGTCTTTACCTTGGACTTGGATATGGTTTTTTAAGTGCTGATAGAGATACGATCGTACCGGGTAACAACAATAACTTTAGTCAAGGTACAGCAGATTATGATCAGATCATGCTTCAAGCAGGTTATAAATTTAACTCAAATATTGCACTTGAAGGTAGATACTGGCTTGGTTTAACTGATCATGCATGGGCGACTATCAGTGATAATACAATACAGTCAGTAGGTGAGATCGATGCATTTGGTCTTTATGTAAAACCTATCTACCCAGTAACACCAGCATTTGATATTTATGCACTTCTTGGATATGCAACAATTGATTATTCAATCACAAATGGAGCATCTGGAGATTTTGATGGTTTCTCATGGGGACTTGGAGCATCCTATGAATTCAGTAATAACGTTGCTGTGTATGTTGACTATACAGAATTATATGATGATGATACTAATGCAGTAGGTTGGAAAGTTGAAGATGCAATTGATGTTGTAACAGTGGGTGTAACTTATAAGTTTTAAACCTCATTTCCACTAAGTCTTTACACTTGGTGGAACTTTTTATCTCTTCTTGGCTTTTTATAATCTAATGTTCTCTCTTAAATAATATTTTTGCCCTTTTTTGCTATCATACTCCAAACTTTATCTAGGATCCAACTATGAAATATATCAGACAACTTTCAACACTTGCGGCAACTGGTTTAGGAGCTGTACTTGTTACAGGTGTAACAGGATGTACACAACAGACACAAGAGCAGGCACAAGCCAAAGGTGCATTTGTTATTATCGAAGAGACAGCAGCAGGTAAATATCAGATCAAAGATGAATTTCCCGCTGATGAAACACGCATAGTATTGAAGCAACTTGACGGTACAGAACGTGTACTGACCAAAGAAGAGATGGACATACTTGTGCAGGAAGAAGCAGCCAAAATTGACAATGGTACTTCAAATCTTACAAAAGACAATGCGCAAGTCTCACAACAAGGTGGTATGGGCTTAGGAGAAGTACTTCTTGCAAGTATCGCCGGAGCGATGATAGGTTCATGGATAGGTTCTAAACTTTTTGGAAACCAAAATTTTCAAAACAACCGTAAAGCCGGATACAAATCTCCTTCTACCTATTCAAAAAGTCAGAAAAGTTTTTCTCAGGCAAAAAAGTCTTCAAGCTCTAAAAAATCCGGTTTCTTTGGTAACAAAAAATCATCTTCAAGATCTGGTGGGTTCTTTGGTGGTTAATTTACAAAAAACATCTCCACTCGATACAGAGTATTTAGAATCACTAGGTTTTGTATGGCACACAGACTCAGACGAGAGTTCATATATCTCAGATGCTCTTGTAGTCATCACAGAGCAAGAAGCTGAAGCGTACTATGAAGCAACCAATACCCTTTACGATATGTATGTAGAAGCAGCAGAGCATGTGGTTGAGAACAATCTTTTTCATGAGATAGGCATACCTTTTAACCTGGTAGACGCTATCAAAGAATCATGGGAAAGTGATGTACATTGGCACCTTTACGGACGTTTTGATCTAGCAGGTGGTATTGATGGAAAACCCATCAAACTTTTAGAGTTCAATGCGGATACTCCTACAGCACTTTTTGAAACTGCCATAGTCCAGTGGGCAATGCTTAAGCAAAATGGTCTGGAAGAAGAGAGTCAATTTAATGCACTCTATGAATCACTTATCGATAACTTCAAACGTTTGGTGACTTTGGATGAAGATGTTTCTACTTTTGAAGAACGTTATGACGGATGGAATTTTCTCTTTACATCGGTCAAAGGCAACTCTGAAGAAGAAAATACCGTAAGACTTCTTCAGCATATCGCTACAGAAGCCGGGTTTAATACAGAGTTTGCCTACATCGATGACATTGATTTCTCCTCAGAAGACGGTATCTTTTATAATGATGAAAACTATGAACTCTGGTTCAAACTCATTCCCTGGGAAGACATAGCATTAGAAGAATCAGATTTGGCGATGCTATTGACAAACATCATCAAGAACCAAAAAGCCATTATCTTCAATCCTGCCTATACCCTGCTCTTCCAAAGTAAAGGACTACTCAAGATCCTTTGGGATCTGTATCCTAACCATCCTCTACTATTGAAGTCTTCATTTGAGCCACTAGAAGGTCAAAAACAAGTCTCTAAACCAGTATTTGGAAGAGAAGG
The DNA here is from genome assembly GCA_016744875.1 of Sulfurovum sp. Classification (GTDB taxonomy): domain Bacteria; phylum Campylobacterota; class Campylobacteria; order Campylobacterales; family Sulfurovaceae; genus Sulfurovum. Next base: position 16,961 of record JADGDL010000023.1, on the reverse strand, counting down.
AGGCAATGTGAGTATCCTTGATGAAAACCATTCAGAATTGGAAAGCATTGGAGGTGACTATGAAAATCATAAAATGCTCTACCAAGCCTACACAGAGTTAGCGACTGACACAACAGGTAGCAGCTATCAAGCTGGTGTATTTTATGCCTATGAAGCATGTGGGTTAGGTTTTAGAAAAGGCGGGAAGATCCTTGATAATATGTCTAAGTTTGTGGGGCATATTGTTCAAAATTAACTTTTCAACAATCTCTCTAGAAACCTTATATAGTTATATATTTTATGAGGTTTCACAGTTACTAAATTAGATTGGAAAAAGTGCTTATCTAGAAAAAGAAAATCATACTCTTTATTTTTTTAATTATCCGGGGCTAATTAAGATTATCATCTTTCCAGTATTTTGTTCCACTAAGACTCGCTTTTAACATTATTCCTGTATCAACTAATTGAAAAATCTTAGTACCATCTGCCAAAGTAAGTCCAACGTCACCACTATCATCACCGCCGACTGCACTTGCATCACCCTCTGCTGTCCATCCATCATGTATAAATTTCTTTAATGTATTTTGGGTAGGAAAAATGAAGATTATTTGCAGATACTTTATACCTCCACCAATATTTAAACCTCCACTTGCCATTTTCATGTAAGTTCGTGCATTATTTGTTTTATTTACCGCAACACCAGAGCCAAATCCTGTTTTAATCAAAAAAGCAAATTCTCTTGAATCAAATACTGCATAACCTGCTGCCTTATCGTACAATTCTTTAGCCTCTTTTGAGTCTTCAAATAATCTAGATAATGCTTTTTGTGCATTGCTGTTAATAGTTTTTCTATCTTGTGCACGTGAAGTAGTATCACTACTCACTGCATTACTTACTGTATCTGTTACTTTCGATGTAGTATCCGAGACGGCATTTACAGTTTTATCCCAAAGGCTAGCTGCTTGGCAAAAGTTCATAGTTAAAAAAATAGCCAGCTGACTGATCAACATAATCCTGATTAATTTGTTCATTTTTCCATTTTCCTTAAACTACATTTTCTCATTATAGCATTATTCAAAAATATTAGCTGGAAGTGAAAACCTTATCAGCTATGTTATATAGGGATTTTTCTAAGATAAAATGTCTATGTTTATGGGGCATTTGCTGAAGTAGTCTATTGCGCTGCTTTACACTCTACAGAAATGATCTCTACCTCATTTCCATCAATTCTAGCAGCGGTAAGTTCACCACCCCACAAACATCCCGTATCTAAAGACAAAACATTTTCATCATGGTAAAAGCCAAGTGTAGACCAGTGTCCAAAGATGATCTTCAAATCTACATCTTTTCGCTTTGAACATTCAAACCATGGTTTCAAACCTTTTTCTCTTAAATCATCTGTAGGTTTACCCTTTTGATCAAAATCCAGTTTGTGGTCAACATGGCAGTAACGCATACGTGTAAATGCACTCACAATATAACGATCAATATCTATAGAAGATGAGTCACGGTCAAATCTGTCATTACCATGTTTGAACATCGCTTTAAGCCAAGTTCCAACACCTTCACCTTGCAGTTTTTCTTCAATACGCTTAGAATACTTCAATGCCATACCAAGATCAAATTCAGGGGAGATACCTGCATGTGCCATACAAAACCCAAGTTGATAGTCTACATGTAAGAATTTTTGCTTTCTAAGCCAATTTATAAGCTTACTTCCATTTGGTGAGGTAATTATTGGGGCTATAGTAGGATTGGACTTTTTGATACCATAATAGGCTGCTATGAGGGTAATATCATGGTTTCCTAGAATTATTTCTACACTGTCTCGTATACTATACAGGTATTCAAGTGTTTCCAATGACCCTTCACCACGGTTCACAAGATCACCTGCTATCCATAACTTATCTTTTTTGGGATCAAAATGTATCTTTTCGAGTAACTCTTTAAAAGATCCGTAGCATCCCTGTATATCACCTATAGCCCAAACTGCCATTAATTTACCAACTTTTCTTTATAGATTTTACTCTTTTGCTCAAGCGTCATCTTTGCATACGCGGCCGAAGGAGAAGGAAGATACACAGTCTCAATATCAATATGACCTAAGTGTGTATGAAAAAGTGCTTCTGCCTTTTTCCCCGTAAATGCCAACTTTTTAATGCTTGGATATTTCTCCAACAAAGACACAAGGTCATTTACCGTTTCATCTTCAAGTGAACTGTCAAGAGAGTTCTCGCGCTGACAAGAGGCTATCATATCCCAAAGTCCAAACTTACACTCTTTAAGCATCCATATCTTCTGATCGACGTTATTGATAGGGTATTGTGTCACGCTGTGCAATATCTTCCAAAACTGATTTCTTGGATGTGCATAATAGAAGTTGTTTTCAAATGATTTGATACTTGGGAAAGAGCCCAGTATTAAAACCTCTGTATCCTTAAATACTATAGGTTTAAATGGATGTTCCAATTGCTCATTCGACACAACTAACCCTTTTTATTTACATGCTTTACGCATATTCTGAACGATGAGTACCAACAGTGCCAAGGAAAAGATCTTAAAGTTGATCTCCGAACCTTTATGTGTGTTGATGAATGCTGCAGACTTCGTCATTGCTTCACCCTGATTTTGCATTTCGATGATATCAGGTATATAATACTGAGAAAACAGTAATCCAGTTGCCAAGACAAAAAATGTTGCTACTTTTGTTACCGTGTCACGCTCAAATTTTTTAAACTTATACCCTTCATAAAGTACCACTGCAATGATAGCTGCATTAACAAGATAGGAGAGTCTTAAAAAGTTCTCTGTCATGATCTGCCCTTCCTGAAAACGTGTCAAAATGTCAGCACCCAGCCATGTATCAGTATGAAATGTTACGGGGGCTACAACGATACCGGCAAAAAGTCCTGCACCAAGTACAGCACTCATAAATATCAGGTACGCCATTGTAAATATTCTAAATGTTTTATTCATTATTTGTTTCCTTCATTAAATACTATCACAAAACCTCGGTCAAAACCTGCCAGGTCTTTATAAAATTTTATAGATTTTACACCAACTTCATTTACAAAATCTTGAAGTGGTTCTTTTTGATCATATCCCATTTCGCATGCCAGGTATTTAATGCCTTTAGCTTTTACATCCAAAATGATCTGTTTAAGTAATTCATCACCCACTCTACCGCCAAAAAGTGCCTCTTTAGGTTCATAGTCCACTACGTTAGATTCCAGAATAAAGGCTTCAGCGATATAAGGAGGATTAGAGACGACCAACTCCAATTTTTCAGGCACTTCATCTATAAGGTTGGATTTTCTAAGTTCTATCTGTGTATTCAAAGCAAAAGTATCAATGTTCTTCCCTGCCACACGAAGCGGCGCATCACATATATCAGTCGCGATCACTTTCAACTCTGGAAACTTACGTGCCAACACTACAGATATAGCGCCTGTACCTACACCTATCTCTGCAATATGTGTAATGTTCTCTTTTTCTATGATCTCTGATACAAGATCTATAAGTATCTCTGTCTCAGGACGTGGAATGAGTACCCCCTCTTCTACCGCCAAATGAATATCGTAAAAACTTGCTTCTCCTACAATGTACTCATAGGGTTCATTCTTTGTTCGTCTTTCTATAAGTGCTTTATATCCCTCAAAATCTTCTAAATCATCTCTATCATGCGTAATGAGAAACATTCTGTCTTGCTTCAGCTGATACGCCAAAAGCAGTTCAGCCTCATACTGAGGTCGTTCACATACATGTGAAAGCTGCGCACTTCCCCAAGATAAAGATTCTTTAATGGTCATTGCTGTCCATACGTGAGAATATCCCCTCTTTCGGCAAAGTAGCTTCTTCTCCTACGATGGTATTTGTAGCATCAAATCCAAGTTCTTTTAGTCGTTCCAGCACAGGAGGATGCGTGTAGTAAAAAAAGATGACCAAAGGGTGTGACTTTGGAAATGATTTGTTCTCAGTGACCAGTTTCATCAGAGCGGATACCAAATTCTCTTTACCACCCATCTCAGATCCAAATTCATCAGCTGCATATTCATTATGACGGCTGACATATGACATAAATGGCGTGAAGACAAAAGAGACCAAGGGTAATAAAAGCATAAGCATTGCTATCTGCACTCCAGCATCCGGGATGACACCCATTTGTGTGAAAAGTGCATCAGGCAAATGTCCAAAAAGATAAAAAGCTATAAAAAGTAGTAAACCCATCATTGCTATATTTTTCCAGATATCCCCATGAGTAAAGTGCCCCAGTTCATGACCAAGTACTGCTTTTAACTCGTCTATATTCAACTTCTCAATGAGTGTGTCAAAAAGGACAACCCTTTTACTCTTACCTAAACCACCGAAAAATGCATTCAGACGGCTATCACGTTTAGAAGCATCCATCACAAAAATACCATCGTTCTTAAGACCTGCCTGTTCCATGAGTTTGTTGATCTCTCTTTTGAGCTCACCCTCTTCAAGTGGCGAGAACTTGTTAAAGAGTGCCATAAATGTTGGTGCAAGTACATTTGCCAAGACAGCTACAGTAAACATCGCCACAAATCCCCAGAGCCACCACATTTCGAAACTTTCAATGATCCATGACAGAAGTGCAAATATCGCACCTCCTAAAATGAGGAAAAGAAGTGTTGATTTAAGTGTATCGATCACATACATTTTAGCCGTCATTTTGTTAAAGCCAAACGCTTGATCTATCTTAAATTTTTGATACAGTTCAAATGGAAGTCCTACAATGTAATTTACGATAATAAATCCAAACAAAAATGCAACAGCCTGCATCAAAGAATTGTCAAGCTGTACAACGGAGGCAAGCCATGCGAAACCGGTAAATACCCACCAAAGGAACACCAAGTAATCTACAAAAGTAGTCACAATACCAAGCTTTCCGTTTGCAACCGCATAGTTGCCTGCTACAAGGTATTTATCGCGTGTCATCAGTACTGGGTCTTTTCTTTTCTCTTCATTGATATACCCTATCTGCATCACAGAAATATAGAGTTTCATAAAAGTATAAATAGAGTATAAAATAATAATAGTTTCTAACATAGTGGTCCTTATCTAATAATGGAAGAAATATACCTAATCAAGCCTTAAATCTGCTATAATTTCGGCAATACAGCGTAAGGAAAGACATTGGCACTTATAGACCTCTTTGACATCAAAAAGCAATATGATATTAAACTACTTCTCAATGATGTGAACTTTCATCTCAATGTTGGTGAACGCATTGCAGTTGTTGGACAAAATGGCTGTGGGAAATCCACGCTTTTAAAAATAGCGCTTGGTACAGAAACACCTACAGAAGGTAAGCGTGTTGTTAATTCCAGTCTGCAGGTTGAAATGCTTGCACAGCAACCTATATTCGACCCAGCACTCACTGTACGTGATGCCATACTGGGTGAACTTCAAGAACTTAAAACTGCACAGGAAGAGCATGCCAGCCTTAGCCTGAAAGTAGCCGAAGATTTTGAAAACAAAGAACTCCTCACAAAGCTTGAACATATTTCAGCATACCTGGACCACCATAATGCGTGGAACCTTGATGATAAGATAGAACGTATCTTACAAGAATTTAAACTCAAAGAATATGAAGATCGTTTAGTCATTTCTCTCTCGGGAGGAGAACAGCGTCGTGTAGCACTTGCTTCTCTCGTACTTAAAAAACCTGATGTACTTCTACTGGATGAACCAACCAACCATCTTGATGTCTATATGGTAGAATTTTTAGAAGAGATACTTCTCAAAGAGAAGTTTACACTACTCTTCATTTCTCATGACAGACACTTTATTGATACCATTGCCACACGTGTTATAGAAGTAGAAAACCAAGGACTTGTCTCTTACAAAGGTGGGTACCGAGATTATCTTGTACAAAAAGAAGAGCGTATGAAATCGTTGGCAAAGAGTCATAACACACTTGTAAAAATGCTTAAGCGTGAAGAGGAATGGTTAGGTAAAAGTGTACGTGCCAGAGAGAAACGTAACCAAGGAAGAAAAGCCAGAGTTTTTGAACTGCGTGAACAAGCTAAAAAAAATCCTACTCTCATTCGAAAAATGCAAGTCGAACTAGAACGTGAAAGAAAAAGTTGGAAAGGTGAAAAAGGATTAAGCAAACGTAAAATGCTTTTTGATGTTCAGCACTTAAAGTACTCTATAGCAGACAAACTCCTCATTGAGGATTTTTCTACACGTATACTCCAACGTGATAAACTTGCCATCGTAGGAGTAAACGGTGCAGGAAAATCTACCCTGCTTAAACTTCTATTGGGACGTCTTAAAGCTGATGCCGGGCTTATAGATAAAGGAGACTTTTCTATAGGTTACTTTGACCAACACAGAGAGATGCTAAATGATAACCAAACGCTCATAGATACCTTTTGTCCAGACGGTGGTGACCATGTCGATGTACAAGGATCACATATGCATGTTTATGCGTACCTAAAAACATTTCTTTTCCCTGAAGAGTACATGACTAAAAAAGTAGGACAACTTTCCGGTGGGGAGAAGAACCGTGTGGCCTTGGCACTTCTGTTTACAAAAAATGTTGAGTGTCTCATACTCGATGAGCCAACCAATGACCTAGATATACAAACCATTACTATTTTGGAAGATAAACTGATCGCTTTTCCTGGTGCGTTGCTCTTTGTATCACATGACCGTTACTTTATAGACAAAATAGCTTCTAAACTTTTCATCTTTAAAGGTAATGGTGTCGTGGAAGAGTCTTATCAAACCTATACAGAGTACCTAGAGATAGAAAAAGAGATGAAGGAACTTGATTCTTTGGAGAATGAGATTAAAACTGCTGTAAAACAAGAAGAAGTTGTCAAAGAAAAAAAACAGACAAAACTAAGTTATAAAGAACAACAGGCCTATGACAACTTACCAGATGAAATTGAAGCACTTGAAATTAAAATAGCCCAGCTAAATGACTGTCTTTATAACCCTGAATGTTATGAAGAAAAAGGAATCACTACATTGAGTGAAGAACTCTCCATACTTGAAAAAGAACATGAAGAAAAAACGGATACTTATTTAGAAGTATTGGAGATCTTTGAATCTCTAACATAAATTACTGGGCGTTTCTATGGTAAAATCAAGGTTTTACCAGTAAATTACAATAGAGCGTTTCCCCCACTTTAATGCTTTTTTCAAATTAAGCCCCATATAGATATCTATACGTTTTTTATAACGCTTATTCATTTTATCACGCACTTCATAGTACCCTCTAAGTCCACTGATACGCACTTTTGTTCCGTTACGCATACCAAACCTGCTTAAAAGGTCTCTAGAGACTGCAATGGACTTTTCCCCTGGTACTAAACGGTTATTCCATGCAGCAAGAAAAGGAGTGTCATCTGTTTGACCAGCGTGAGAAGTATACGCCGTAGCAGTAACACGAAGTTTATGTGTCCCTAAACTACCTATCATATCAAGTTTTTTTCTTGATTTCATTTTCTCTGCTGCACTTTTGCTTTTATATATGCGGTCTAACACATAAGAGAGTGGTAATTTTAACACTTTTCCTTGACGAATGATCGTTGCATCTCTAATCTCATTAAATTTAACGACCTCCCTAGCAGAAACATTAAATTTTTTAGCAATAGAAAGAAGTGTATCCCCCTCTTCTACTGTATATTGTGCAACATTAAATGCATCAACCATAGTTTGATCAAAAGGTAATTTTAGCTTTTGTCCAATGCGTAACGTAGCATTATTATTTAATCCATTGAATTTAGCGATCTCTTTTGTCGTAAGCCCAAACTTTTTTGCTATACGGCTTAAAACATCTCCAGAGACAACGGTATAGGTTCCATATACAATAGGTGACTTTTTCTTAACCGATACCTCATCGATCTTTTTTTCTATCAAAACTGCTTCAACAGGATCTTCAATGACTGTAACTTCTAAAGGTATACTTTCTGTTCCTTTAAAGCGTATAGAGTCTTCGTAGTGGATGTATTTTTCTATCATCTCTTCTACAGAAATGACTTTTACAACATGTTTTTGGGGAGCGGGTAAAGTTTTAACAATAATTAGGGCTTTAGTATCATTATCATAGCTGATCTCTTGTGCAATATGGAATTTCTTTCCGTAAGGATTACACTCAACTATATCTCCTGTAACAACCCGACAATCTACCATAGACTGGGCTGTCACTGTCACAAAAGATAGCAATAAAAAAGCGAGTAAATATTTTTTAAACATACCGTTTATACTAAACTATAAAAAGTTTAACATCTCTCCTTTGACCTCATCTTTCTCCACTACTACAGAGTGCATGATCGGTTTTTCAAACAGACCGTGTATCATATCTGGTACAGTCTCATTTGTGTTATCACTTACCCAATTCAAAGCATCGGTATCATGTTCAACATTTTCACCCAGAGCTTTGGCAACTGCTGGTGAGAACTTAGTCCATTCAGCTGTTGAATAGATCACTGTTTTAAGACTTTTTTCTCTTAATAACTCATATGCTTTCATACATGTTGCTGTATGAGGATCCATAATGTACCCTTTGTTGGCATATTCACCTACAACTGATTCACATGCATCATCATCAGAAAAAGTAGCATCAAAATCTTCACGCAACAAAGATAATTCATCTTGGGTAAGCTGATATTTTCCATCTTTAGCTAGCGCTTCCATAAGTTCTTTTGTACGTGCTGCACCAAACTTATCAAACATAATACGTTCAATATTGGAAGACTTCAAAATATCCATGGCAGGTGATTCAGTCTGTATGAGCTCTCTTGTAGTCATATCATAGACACCATTGTTGATCCAGTCTGTCAAGATATTATTGATATTTGATGCGATCAAGATCTTCTCTATAGGTAAACCTGCTTTTTTAGCGTAGTATGCTCCCAATGCATTACCAAAGTTTCCAGAAGGCACAACCAAATAGATCTTCTCTCCCATTGTGATTTCATTAGTACGTACAAGTTCCAAATATGAGTGTATATGGTAAATGATCTGAAAAATAATACGTCCAAAATTCACAGAATTTGCCGCAGAAAGTTTAATGTTTCTATCTGCAAGTTCTGCTTTAAAGTCTTCAGAAGCCAGTAGGTCTTTCAATGTATTTTGTGTATCATCAAAGTTACCTTTGACGCCTATCACCTTAAGGTTTGAAGCATCTTCTGTGACCATTTGAAGTCTCTGTACATCTGATGTTCCTCCATCAGGATAAAGACATGCAACCTGCACGCCTTCTTGATCTTTAAATGTTTCCAATGTTGCCGGACCGGTGTCACCAGAAGTTGCCGCCATAATGAGATAATGTTCACCTCTTTTTTGTGCCAATTTAGACAGGATGTATCCAAAAGGCTGGAGTGCCATATCTTTAAATGCCCGTGTAGGGCCATGGTAAAGTTCAGAGACAAAACAGTCATCTTCAATTTTTGAAAGAGGTACAGGGTTTGAAGGGTCATCAAAAAGATCATATCTTTTAAGTGCTTCTTCCAGTACTTCTGTCTCAATATCGATCCCAAAACTTTGTAAGAAATCCAATGAAAGAGTTTTGTAATGGCTTGAGAGGTGTCCCTCTAAAAAAGTCTGATCTAAAGTGGGAAGTTGTGAAGGTACATATAATCCGCCGAAACTGGCACTTGGGCTGAGTATCGCTTCTGAAAATGGTACAGAGGAAGGTTTTTGTCCGTCATTTCCACGTGTCTCAATAAATTGCATAATTATCCTATCTATGTGTAATATAGCGTAATTATAGCTAAATAAGCTCAAAGAAATCAGATACTATTTGAAGGGGTTTTAAGAAGAATTTTGAAGTATCTAGTGTCTATTTATTCTACTACAATAAGGAGTAGAAGAATGTTTTTTAGGGAAAAGAATGTCAACTAATTCAAATAGTAAAACAAACAGAACACTAAATACTTGGTTATAGAAGAAAAGAAACTTTCTAAATATTTTAGATAGTTTAAATCTCTATTGGTAGTCAGGCTGTCTACGAGAGATCCACGACTTTCCGTACCCACCTCGCGATGAATTTGGCTTTTTCAATACAGTTAAACCGTATGAAAATATTATAGCACTATAGAACTTAATTTAGTTTAATCTTTTATTTTTTTCGTGATAAAATTTTACTAATGTTTCACTATCCATTGGTTTCGCAAAAAAGAATCCCTGACCCATATCACAGTTGAACTCTTTCAAAAGGGTTTCCTGCTCTATGTTTTCAATCCCCTCTGCAATAACCTCATAACCTAAACTCTGTGATAATACAATGATCGCTTTAGATACTTCAGCATCATGCTGATTACCAGGAAGATCTAAAATAAATGATTTATCGATCTTGATCGTATCGATCTCCAGGCTTTTCAGATAACTCATAGAAGAGTATCCCGTACCAAAATCATCAATAGAGATCCTACATCCTAGACTGCGCAGATCATCAAGTATCGTGAGTTTCTCAGTCGTATACTCCATAATATAACGCTCAGTTAATTCTATCTCAATATTATTGGCATCCATACCTGTATCTTCTATGATCTTTTTGAATTGCATAAATGCATCCGGTTGACGTAATTGTACTGATGAAATATTAATCGCTATCAGATCAAGATAGAGACCGGATTCTTTCCATTTCATATAGGCACTACAGGCTTCTCTAAATATATAATAACCCAACTCCACGATCAAGCCTGTATCTTCAGCAACTGAAATAAACTCTTCAGGAGAGACCTCTCCCAGTGCTGAATTGTTCCAGCGGATCAATGCTTCTGCTCCAGAGATCTTACCTGTTATCAAACGGTATTGAGGCTGGAAGAAGAGTGTAAATTCTCTCTTTTTAAGTGCAGATACTAATTCCTGTTCCAACTCAAGACGTCTTTCTATATCAACGGAAAGCTGTTTCGTATAGAAAGCATAAGTATCTCTACCTATATCTTTGGCATGATACATAGCAGAATCAGCATGTTTAAGTAAAGTACTCTTATCTAGACCGTCTTCAGGATATCTTGCGATACCTATACTTGCTGTTGTATTTAGGCTATATTCACCTATATAGATAGTATCACGTATCACTGAAGCAATTTGAGCAACCATAATATCTACTTCATCTCTGTCATCTGTTTCTAAAATAGCGACAAATTCATCACCACCTATACGCGCAAGTAGAGTTCCCTCACCAAGCATATTGGAAATACGTTTTGCCAGTATGATCAGCATCTCATCACCAACATTATGTCCTAATGTATCATTGATGATTTTAAATCTATCCAGATCTATAAAGATCACAGAGAATGCTTTCGTAAGATTATATTTACTGTTGATATGTTCAGAAATTGATCGTTCAAATTCTGTTCTGTTTGGCAACCCTGTTAGCGTATCATGATACGCTAAATAAAATACCTCTTTTCTGTTTTTTACAACTTTTAAATATGTATTAAGCAATAATAATAATATAAAGACTGACAAAACAAAAAAGATGTATGTGATGATATCTTCTTTGTTTTTATTATTTTGAAACTCTTTTTCTAAAACTACATCCATTTTATTGATAATAGCCTCTAAATCTAATTCTTTATTTTCATTTATTACCTTTTTTAATAACTTTACATCTGACAAGAACTGTATAGAATGTCTATAAAAATAATCAACTCTTTTATCTACCCCGCGATGAAGACTTAAACTAAGCAAATCTCTATCAAAGTCAAGTGTTTCCAGATCAGTATCTAAAAAAACCTGACCTATTTTATAGATTATTCCACCAAGTAATTCTTCAATCTGAATATTAACACTATCTTTATTCTCATTCTCTTTTTTTAATTCATATAAAAAGAACACTGAACTGGTAATTCTTGCATTTAAAGTTTTAAAACTTTCAATCAATTCTGTTTTTTTCTGATATCCTACAATGATCTCATCAAGTATAAAAGAGATATCTTTACTCAGTATACTGATTAATTTATTTTTTTTAAGATCTATGAGTTCTCTATCAAACTGCATAGATATCTTGGTAATATTATCATTGTCCAGATAACGATAGGAACGCATAAAGATATTTTCAAATTTTTGATCATACACATGTAATTTTTCAATAGATTTTTTATAACTGTAATAATTAACAATATTACTATCTATCTTTTGCATATAGAAGAAAAGAAATGAAAGTGATAAAAGAAAAATAGTCAGAAGTATTCTAACACCATCTACATGTTCTCTGATAAATCTACTTATGCGTTGCATTGATATCCTTGACAATATCCGGCAATTCCCCCGTAAGTGTCTTCAAAAAAGCAACAAGGTTTTTTAGGTCATCACTATCCATAGGACGGCCCAACTGATATTTTGTCATGATATTGACTGCATCTTCAAGTGTTTCAACTCGACCATCATGCATGTAAGGTGCCGTGATGTCTACATTTCGAAGAGATGGCACTTTAAACACATATTTATCTTCGTCTTTTTGTGTTTGGTTATACCGTCCAAGTTCTATGCTCTTTGCATCTTTGTAGATACCAAATTTATTATAGAGATTTCCGCCTAGATTTATACCGTTATGGCAAGAGATGCACCCTTTTGTTTTAAAAAGCTCATATCCCAGTTGAGCCTGAGCGTTTAAAGCTTTTTTATCTCCTCTTAGATATTTATCAAAAGGTGCATTAGGCGTGATCAGTTTTTTTTCAAATTCTACCAAGACCTCTGCAAGATTATTTTCAGTGATACCATCTTTAAATATCTCATTGAACATATCACGATAGACTTTTTCAGCTTTTAAGTCTTGAAGGACTTGCTCTATGGTATTACCCATTTCCACAGGATTTATAACAGGCATTAATGCCTGTTCTGTCAGGTTTTTAGCACGCCCATCCCAAAACTGTCTAAAATTATACACGGCGTTGTAAACAGTGGGTGAATTGAAGCCCCCCTTTTGTCCCCTTATACCTTCAGTATAAGGTATATTATCCGCACCATTCTCTAATAGTTTATGACAACTTAAACAAGAGATAGATTTATCTTTAGAGAGTATAGGGTCTAAAAAAAGCTTTTTACCCAATTGTACTTTTTTATCATCCGCTTCAACTGTAAGTGGCAAAGGGATCAACTCAGCAAAAATAAACACTGTTGTTGATAAAAATAATATCATGAAAGAGATCACGTCATTTTTTCTCATCATGATTGTCTCCTTTTTTGGATCAGAGTTCGATACAGGTACCCACACCTGAACTTGTTAATATCTCAAGTAAAAGTGAATGTTCTACACGTCCATCGATAATGTGTGCTTTTTTTACACCCCCGCGCAATGCTTCAATACATGCATCCACTTTAGGTACCATGCCGCCTTGTATCGTACCATCTTCCTTCAGTGCTTCAGTCTTCTCTATACTTAGGTTAGTAATGAGATTCATCTCTTTATCAAGTACACCTGGTGTATCTGTAAGAAAAAGTACTTTTCTTGCTTCCATAGCTACAGCTATCTTTGAAGCTGCCAAGTCAGCGTTGATGTTAAACCCAGGATGTCCCATAGTTGAGCTTCCTGCGATAGGAGCTATGACAGGAATGGCACCATCTTCAATGATATTATTGACTATTTCAGGGTTGACATGTTCTATTTTTCCTGTATAACCGAAATTCTCAAAATCTTTAGGAATACCTTTTAAAAAACCGCCATCTTTACCTGAGATACCAATAGCTTTAGATCCATGATTATCGAGTAAAGAGACTATCTCTTTGTTGATCTCTCCTGAGAGTACCATCTCTGCAATACGCATAACCTCTTTTGTGGTCACACGCTGTCCATCGACAAATGTTGTCTCCACACCCAGGTCTGCAAGGAGGTCTGTAATACTTTTACCACCACCATGCACTATGATCGGCTTCATACCAACAAGGTGAAGCATTACAATATCCTGAGCAAATTGTTCTTTGAGTTCAGCACTTGTTTGAGCTGAACCACCATATTTGATCACGATCTTTTCATTGGTAAAACGTTTAATATAAGGTAACGCTTCCAGAAGTGTTTTGACCACTTGTATTTTATCGTGCATAAATGGATTCCTTTTTGAACAAGGTCAAAGATCACTCTTAAACAGAGGCCTTCAAACAGCTTATTCTTTCACTTATTATTATGTCAGCATTATAGCATTGTAAGCTGTTATTGTCTTATTTATTCTTAAGTTTTTGCTGCTGTATTTTTAACATATAAAAATTACGTGACCTGTCAAAACTGTCACTTTCACCAGCCACAATAAGACTTCCGTCACTCATACGTGCGATACCATGGCCAGCATCATGATTTCTACCGCCGTATACATGTGACCAGATCAATTTACCGGTTTTATCTAAAGCCAAAAGATAGACGCTGTGTCCTCCCTGCCCCAATGTATTAGTACCTCCGACGATCATAAATCCGCCGTCTTTTGTACCTGTTACTGCATTACCATACTCATAGTATTTAAACCCATAGATCTTATGCCAGAGGAGTTTACCCTCAGCACTGAACTTCATCACTGTCAAGTCAGTCTGTTCACTCTTATAAGAACGTGTTTTCCCTACAGCAACAAAACCTCCGTCTACTGTACCAGTCACACCATGTAAACTGTCATTGTAGGTACCACCAAATGTTTTTGTCCACACATATTTACCATTCTGATCAAGTTTCATCACGAAAAAATCTGCATAATTTCCATTACTCATTTCACGCATTCCTACCAATGCAAAGTGACCATCTTTCATACGGGCAAGAGAATGTGCCTCTTCTGATTTTTCTCCACCAATGGTATGTGATACAAGTGACTGACCGTCTTTGTCCAATTTAACAATATAGATATCTTTATAGCGCTTTTCAATAGACTCCGTATCTCCTACGATCAAAACACCGCCATCATCTGTACCTGCTATACCTCCGGCATGTTCATCTCTATTGCCACCAATAGCTTTTTCCCATACTAACTTTCCATCAAGAGTGACCTTTGCTGCATATATGTCTTTGTCATAATTTTTTGATAAGGATTTTGTCGTTCCCAATATAAAAAGTGATCCGTCTGCTGCACGAGTAATGGCTCGACCTGTATCTTCTTTCTCACCACCCAGCATGAGTCGCCAGACCATTTCACCTTTTTCATTCATTCGTGTAACACAAATATCTGTACGTTTTGCACCAAATGATTGACAGGTACCAACCAGAGCACTGTGCCCCTCTTCAAGTGCCACGATCCCATTTGCGATATCATCATCACTTTCACCATAAAACTTTTCCCACTCACTCTTGTAGGCTTCTTCTTTTTTAATTTTTTCCTTGGCTTTTTGCTTCTCACTTTTATAGCCCGGTATTTTTATAGCCTCTGAATACATAGTGAGTAGTAATACCCCTAAAACAATATTGACGATATTTCTTTTAAACATGATTATCTCCTAAAATATGTATTGATATATGTGTCTGTTAAGGATAATATCTCATCCTCTATCTCTAATTCTAACTTCATCAGTGAGAGAGGTAACTTAAAGTCTTCCATTTTTACAGCATCTTTTTGTGTGACTAAAAGTGTTTTTGCATCATGTTTTTGCATCTCTATGGCAAGTTCATTTTCATCAAAATAGGCATGATCATCCAAATATAGTGTAGATACAACACCTTCGGGAAGATATTTGTCAAGCCTCTGAGGATTTGAGATAGCAGTCACCAATAACATCTTGTCACTCAAATTTTCAAATATGACTTTTCTTTTAAAATCCTGCTCTTCTTTAGCCAAAATATCTGCATAATTTCTTGTCCAATAAAACTCTCTAAATGCACCTGCAGGAAAAGGGAGATAATTTTTGATCTCTTGAGGTTCCAAAAGTATCTCGAACTTATTTATATTTACCCTATTGAATCCATCATCTAAAATAATAAGTTTTGCACCCTCTCTCATAGCAAGTTCTATCGCTATTTCTCTATCTTCACTTACTATCACTGATGCATTTGGTAATGATTTTGCCATAAGCATCGGCTCATCTCCACTCTGCCATACCGTGGTAAGTATCTTACCCTTTGCACTCACCTGTATGAGCCCTTGACTCTCTCTTCCATATCCTCTAGAGATGATGGTAACATCTTTATAACGTGAAGCAAGTGCTATTACAAAAGGTGTTTTCCCAGATCCACCCACTATGAGATTACCTACTGAGAGTATAGGGATACTAAAAGTATTTTTGGCAGTGAACATTCTACGAAGCAACATGAAAATACCATAGATCAAAGAGAGAGGAGACAAAAGTACTATAAGTGGAAAGTGATACCACTTAGGCCTAAAGAACATGGTTTCAAAAAATTGTTTCATGGACACTCCTTTGCACCAAGTCTTTTGATCTCTGCACAGGTAAACCCTGCTTCTTTTCGTCCTTCAACATTGACATGCGGTCTATGTTTGTTAAGCAGGTCATACTGTTCCAATATCTCAAAATAGACATCTTCACTCTTACCCTCTTTTTCACATAGATACTTGAACCATCTATCACCCTTTTGCACATGCTCTATCTCTTCTTCATAAATGATATCCAATGTATTTATAAGTTTTTGAACCATAGGGTTTTTACGTTTATTGTGCAGTTTTTTAATGATCTGAGGACTTACATCAAGACCTGAGGCTTCAAAATAACGTGGGACAATAGCCATGCGGTCCAGTATATTATGTGCTGTATTATTGGCAGCATCAAAGAGTCCGCAATGTACAGGAAAGTCCCCATGTGAAAACCCCAATGCAGTTAAAAGTTCCTCCAGCATCTTAAAGTGTCGTATCTCATCACTTGCAACTTCCAGCCAGTCTATTTTATACGTCTTTGGCATATGAGGATAACGATAGACAGCATCAAGTGCCAGGTCTATAGCTGAGTATTCGATATGTGCGATAGAATGGATAAGCGTTGCCAGGCCTTCTTTACTCTCAAAATCTTTTCTATGTGGCAAGTTTTTGGGTAAGACGATGGTACATCTATCGGCATAAGAAGGAGAAGCAAAA
>JADGDL010000022.1 GCA_016744875.1 Sulfurovum sp. | reverse complement strand
ACATAAGGTATTGAGTGGCACTTCTTTTTGTACTTTAACTTCAATTGATCAATATATAATATATGCGGAGCAACACAATTTAAAGTTTCGCTATTTTCCTCTTCTAGATTGTGGGCTCATTATATTGAACGGTTCTCCCATTATCCTAAGAACAGAAGAAGAAGGTACTACTACAATTTGTACCCAAACAACGTTGTTTTAGAGTTACCAACTTCCTCCACCGCCTCCACCGCCACCGCCGCCGGAGAAACCACCTCCACCGGAAAAGCCGCTACCGCCACTTGATTTGGACGGTGGAGTTGCAGCACTATTAACGGAAGAGCTAAAACCACCTAAATTCTTTAAATTTCCATGGTACCAAAGAGGCTGTTGAACACTAAGCAGAGAAAAGAAAGAGATCCAGTGTTTTGTTTCGTCAAACAGAACAGCATAAGGAAGTAGTTTTTCAAGATAAAGAGGATCTGCATCCAAACGTCTTTTGATCTCATCTTGCTTTACACGTGAGATAAACTCTTGGAGCCCAAGAAGATGTTTACGTGTATAAGCACCTTTTTGCGTAAATCTACCTATCTTTTTATACGTATAGAACAAAGCCATACTAAGGATGAGTATGATTCCAAAAGGACCAAAAAGAAGTGTTTCAAATGTCATACCGTTTTGCATTAAACCTATAAGTGGGGTGAATCCACTCAATACGAAGATCCCGCCAAATATCTTATTGAACAACCCCCTGTTTGTCAGCGCTACCGTCATACCGACAGTACCAAATATAATGGGGAAGATCAACATCATGATTACTTCTACTCCAAATGTCATATAGAAGCCATAGAGCATCAATGCCACTGCAGGAAGTAAATATAATAAACTCTGCATCAAAAAGTTTTTACGTACTCTTTGAGGGTTTTCCAGCATATATCCATCAGAGACCACCCATTTATAGAGGTTCTCATTAATCTGTTTAAATCCTGACTGTAATGCTTTGGCTTTAGATTCAGATCCTTTTGTAAAAGTAAACGTACTATTCATTCCTTTAAATAGTATATTATTAAGAAGGTACTTTTGATCCAGACCAAGTCCTTCTGTACTTTTTGAAGTTACATTCAAAACAGGTTCCGATGATTTACTGGCTTGATGTATCTCTATATATCCAAGTTCAGCAAGTTCGATCACTGCCGCAGAGAAGTCTTTGTTATCTGCAAATTTGTCTAAGACCAGTCCCGCTTCCAAGATACTTATATCTTTGGGAGGATAATACTGTACAGCAACAGAACGTTTATCCACAAAACCTGTATGCTTTTCATACATCTTACGAAAGTAGAGTAAATACCCGATCAATGCACCCCAATGCCAATTGGCTAAGACCCAATCTATCAAAGAGGCTTTGACATTTTCAAGTCCACTTTGATCTAAGATACCTGCAACATAAGCAAGTTCAACCGTTGCACCTTCATAGGCTTTCAGTTGTTGTACATTGACTTGTAGTTGTTTATTGTTTATCCATTGTGTTTGAGCACTTGAACCTTTCTGCCCATATCGTCCTGTATATGTTGACACTGCAATATCCTGTTGCCCAAGAGCAGGGGGAAAATAGAAGTTTGCTTTTATATTTGCTATAGGTATTTCCCATCCTGTACCGATAATGTTCCAACGTATAGCATCATTCTGCTCATTTTGAGAGGCAGGAAGAACACCTTTCTTAACACGGTAAGCTACGGTATAGAGATGTTTTCCTGTTACGTAACTGTGTGCAGAACCTATCTTTAACCTAGTTATTTTTCCTGCATGTTCAGAGTTCATAGCAGATTCTTCCCACTCAACCATACCGCCATCCATCTGTACAGAGAATTCATAAAGCTCTAAATCGATGATACGAGAGTCTCTTTTTATGGTAAAGGGAATATCTCGGAACATTCCATGTTTTTGCTTATTTTCAAAGTTATATTCGATGAACTCAATTATAGAAAGTTCTCCACTTTGTTCTACAGTGATATCTATAGTATAGTTTGATATTTTCTCAGCATAAAGTATAGTGCCTGCTCCGACTAAGAGCAGGAGAGAAAGTAGAATTTTTTTTAACATCTTAGAGATCTATTTTAGGCATCTTTTTAACTGCAGCAGCTTCATTTTCATCAAGTTGGAAATACTCACGTGCAGTAAAATTGTATTTTTGTGCGATAAATAGGTCTGGGAAAGATTCTGTTTTAGCATTATAGTCTCTTACAATGGCATTGTAGTAGCGTCTTGCATTCTGTATAGCATCTTCAAGGTTGGAAAGTTGGTTTTGAAGATCAAGAAAGTTCGTGTTGGCTTTGAGGTCAGGATAGGCTTCAGCCAAAGCAAAGAGTTTACCTAATGCACCGCTTAGCATATTGGCTGCAGCAGCTTTTTCATCCACTGATCCAGCACTCAGTCCCTGTTGGCGTGCCTGTATAACTTTTTCAAGTGTTTCTGCCTCGTACTCTTTATAACCTCTAACCGTGTCTACAAGTGCAGGTATGAGGTCATAACGACGTTTAAGTTGTACATCGATGTCTGACCATGAAGCATCAATACCTGCCCTCAATGATACAAACTTATTATATATCGCAATTAAATAACCGATGACTGCAACAATGATGATCAATACTATATTTCCAAAACTCATTTTATTCCTTTAAATATGATGTAAATATTATAACAGAAATTTTTAGTCATCCTCAAGTTCTTCTTTATTGTGTTTTAGGGCATAGATAAATGTATCTACATCCATTTCATCATACCGTTCAACAGTCACTTCTGTTCGGATAAACTCATCACCTTCAAACTCATCTAGGTACTCCCAGTTATCATCAAGATTATGGGAATAGAATAAAAAGCCGTGTACTGTGTCTTTATCTGAATCTAATTTTATGCCAGGGTAACCCATAGATGCTGACCAGCCTGCCGCGATGAGTTCACCAGATACCGTTGCAGGGATAAATTTACCTGTAATATTTTCAAGTACATGTCCGTTGGGACAGTTTGGCATGAGTGTGCCGTAGACAAAAAGTGTATCCATCGTTTAACCTAACCTCTATAAAATAATTACAACATTATAGTATGCCATAAAGTAAAACTGACTAAAATAACATAAAGAAAAGGAAAACTTATGGCTTATGATCTCCAAGACAAACTTGTAATCGCTATCTCTTCTCGCGCACTGTTCAATCTTGAAGAAGAGAATGCTATCTTTGATAAAGAGGGTCTGGAAAGTTATTATAAACATCAGCTTGAAAACCTAAATAACCCTTTGTCTAAAGGTTCAGGCTTTAGATTTGTACAAAATCTTCTTGCAATCAATAAAAAGTTTGACAATAAACTTATAGAAGTCATTATCCTTTCACGAAACAATGCCGCCACAGGTTTACGCATAGGGCGTTCCATAGAACACTTTAATCTTGACATAGAGAGAACAGGGTGGACGGCAGGAACACCTGTAGCACGTTACCTAGAAGCCTTTAAAGTAGACCTCTTTCTTTCAGTACATGCACCAGATGTAGAAGAAGCTGTAAATTCAGGTGTAGCAGCGGCAACCATACTTCCCCATACACCAATCACTTCAGAAGAATCTGACATGGTCAAGATAGCTTTTGATGGTGATGCTGTTATCTTCGGTGATGAAAGTGAAAAGGTTTACCAGAAAGGTGGTCTTGAAGCTTTTATAGCGCATGAACGTGAAAATGCTAAAAACCCTTTAAGTCAAGGACCATTCTTTAAATTTTTAAAAACAATTTCTGAAATACAGGACAAATTTCCTATGGAGTCTTCACCTATACGTACAGCACTTGTTACAGCGAGGAACTTCTCAACACATGAACGTGTTTTGGGTACATTGGAAGGCTGGGGTGTTCGTGTAGATGAAGCCTTTTTTCAAGGTGGTGTTCAAAAATACGAGGTTATAAAAGCCTTTGGTGCAGACATATTTTTTGATGATCAGGATGCCCATTTGGAACATGCATCAAAAGACACACCTTCTGCAAAAGTCCCTTATATTCGATAAATAGTAATTAATATCAATAAAAACTAATAACTTAATATTTATAAAAACTCGTATATTTTATTCTTATTAGTTATAATTACCAATAAGTCTCAAGTTAAGTTTAAATATAGAAATTAATATCGAGGTATAAATGTATGAAAAGAATAATTAATTTAGTTAAAACTCAAGAAGAAAAGCTTCGAAAAGCTTCAATACCCTGGATATTATTATTTGTAAGTACAACTGCACAGTCGTCATGTTCAAAACTTGCAAAAGTAGCAGGCATGAGTCAAAACAATCTACAACATATTGTTGATCAACTCGTCAAAATAGAAACAACTACTGGTAAATACAATGTAAAAAACCACCGATCTGGGGCTTACGGGCGTTATCAGATCATGCCAAGTACAGCGAACTTTTATGCTAAAAAGTTAAAGATTCCAAGAAATAAATGGAAAAAACCCTACAATCAAGATAAGATCTTCAGGGCCATCATGAAAGACAATATAAAGAGTTTAAAACGAAATGGCCATCAAGTCTCTGCATTTTCTCTTTATGCTACGCATCAACAGGGAGCAGGCGGGTTTAATGCTATTATGAAAAATAAAAAGCTCACTAAAAGACTGGAAAAAAACCTAAGAACAAACCTGCCCTCAAACCTGAGAAAAGTGAAGAAATCAAAACTAAGAGTAACTTGGATCACATACTGGAAAAATAAACTAGCATAATCTTTAAAAACGGTTAACAATCTTTATATAGAATACTTTAAAAATAAAGGTAAGACTATGTTTGGATTAGAGATTGGAAGTGGTTTACTTGCTTTTGTAGTGTTTGAGATCATCATGATCGCCAAAGTTATTACAGCTACCAACAAATTGGCTAACCAAGAGACAGTATAAAGATCTACTGCTTTCTCTTTTCATAAAACTCTGCCTTGAAGGCATCAAAGCTATCTTCTTGTATCGCTTCTCTCATCTCTTTCATCAAATTGAGATAATAATATAAATTATGAATAGTTCCAAGTCGAAAGTAGGTCATCTCTTTTGCTCTGTAAAGATGACAAAGATAAGCACGGGAGTAGGTTTGACAGACCATACATCCACATTCAGGATCTAAAGCTTTTTCATCTTCCTTAAAACGTGCGGCTCTTATGTTTACTTTCCCGTAAGAGGTAAAGAGTGTTCCATTACGTGCGTTTCTTGTGGGCATCACACAATCAAACATGTCTACACCTCGTGAGACATTTTCTACCAGATCTTCAGGTGTTCCTACACCCATAAGATAGCGGGGTTTGTCTTCTGGCATAAACTGTGTAGTCCATTCTACTGTGTCATACATGTCCTGGTTCGCTTCTCCCACAGATAGTCCACCAATAGCAAAACCATCATAATCTAAGGCACAAAGCTCTTTAGCTGACTTTTCACGAAAAGCTTTGTCTGTACCACCCTGAATGATGGCAAAGATATTTTGATCAACCCCTATACCCTTTTTCTGATTTTCTCTATGGTAGTCTATGGATTCTTCTGCCCAGCTTGTTGTACGTTCAATACTCGCTTTTATACGCTCCTGTGTTGCAGGAAGAGCAACCAGGTCATCAAGTATCATCATAATATCTGAACCTAGATTATTTTGGATATCAATTACTTTTTTAGGAGTAAAATAGTGTTTACTCCCATCGATATGGCTGGCAAAAGTAATACCACCTTCATCTATCTTTACATTATCAGAGAGAGAAAAGGCCTGGAATCCACCAGAATCTGTCAAAAAGCTCTTTGGATACTGTGTAAAACCATGCAGTTTCCCCATCTTGGCGATAATGTTATCTCCAGGGCGCAAATAAAGATGATATGTATTTCCAAGGATAATTTGAGGATCTAAAAATGTTTTAAGGTCTGTAGCATCCAGTGTTTTAACTGCCCCCACAGTACCTACAGGCATGAAAACCGGAGTTTGTATGGTTGAATGTGCTGTTTTTATTGTGCAAGCTCTAGCTTTGCCATCGGTTTTATCTATCTGAAATTCCATTGTGCTATAATTGCTCCCTAAATATTTACATAATTGTATCTAAATGATCATAGGACATGAATGAAAAACATACTTATCTTAGCAAGTGGTAGCATAGCAAAACAGTTTATTGACTGGGTGAGTACGAACCGGGTTGCAGAAAACCATTACTACGTCACATGCTACAAATTAGGTACTACACCTAAAAAAATGTCTAAGAACATCACATTGATAGATGCAGATCCTAGTAGTTTTTCAAAACTTAACCGTATCATGGGAACAACAAAATTTTCAAATATCTTTATCGTCATGGAAGATATAGAGGATGCGAGATATGTGCTTAAAAACCTTGCACTCATTGACACGAAAGTACGTATTGTTCTTGTAAATCAGTGGGATGATGAAGACATAGGAAAAGATCAAGAAAATATTACTATTGTCCATAGTGACAGGCTCACTGCAGCACACCTTTATGATCAACTTCCAAATGTACCTTTGGTCGCACAAAATGTCGGTTTGGGTCAAGGTGAGATCATGGAAGTACATGTTCCTTTTGGCTCATCATTTGCCTACAGACACATAGGTTCCATACTTCAACGTAAATGGAAAATAGCAGCACTTTACCGTGAGGATAAACAGATACTCCCAACAAATGCTACGATGATACGTCCCAATGATACACTACTGATCCTAGGTAAACCTATCGTACTTGATGGGGTCTATAGAACGATCAACAAGAGAATGGGACTCTTCCCTGAACCATTTGGTAAAGACCTCTATTTACTCTTAGATTTCAGACATGATAAACAAAATGCATTACGTTACATAAAAGAGAGTCTATACCTGCTAGAAAAACTTGACAATAAGTCATTAGTCGTTCGTGTACTTTTTCCAAATGACTTTGATCTACTGGAAGAGATCAAAGCATTTGAAGCACCTAATGTAATGATCTTGGTTTACTATAAAAATGAAGATATAAAAATCCTTGTAGAGTATGATATACATCAATACGATATTGGTCTTATCATGAATTCGATCCCGACCTTTGAGGCTGATGATCTAAAAGAGATCCTTTATAACCTGAAAAAACTGGTCTATATCTTTGGTTCAAAACATCTATATGATATTCATAGATCTATTGTACTCATGAGTGAAGATGAAGAAATGGAGTCTATCTCTTCTACTGCTTTTGAGATATCTGAGACTCTTGGATTGGGCTTTACTTTGGCAAATTCTGATCCAGATGGAGACTTTGAGAGCAAGAAGATGATCATTGAACATTATGAAACACTTGCACATATTTTCAATATAGATATGAATCTTGAAGAGAAAGTAGCCAACCCTATACGTGAACTTTCAAAAATGAGTTATATCCTTCAGGTTGCACCTTTTGAAAAACGTCTCAATACTGACGGTTTTAAAAAGCTGATCTCAGCCAAAGTGGAAGACTTTATTCTTACTACAGATAAACATCCTAAACTACTTGTTCCATTTGCCATTAGTGAAGGGTAGATAGGGCTTTTTAAGGGCATATAAGATAAAATAAAGCAAATTATAAACTATATTATATTGCAAGGTTTTATTTATATGATCGTTCCTATTAAATTAGCAGATACTCCCAGCATCACTTATGACATCACTATCGATACACTGCCTGAACTCACTTTTGATACCAATGTTGTTATAGTAACCAATCCCACAGTAGCAGGACATCATCTAGACACACTTCTATCACGTATCTCTGCTACACAACTCAATGTAGTGACCATCCCTGATGGAGAAGGATATAAGACACTTAAGACTGTAGAAAACATTCTGAATGAATGCTTTGAGTATAAACTTGATAGAAAATCTCTTCTCATCGCTTTTGGCGGTGGTGTTATTGGAGATATGACTGGGTTTACTGCTTCTTTGTACCAAAGAGGTATTGATTTTATCCAGATACCTACAACTTTGCTTTCTCAGGTAGATGCTTCTGTAGGTGGTAAAACAGGTGTAAATAATCAGTATGGAAAAAATCTCATAGGCGCATTTTATCAGCCTAAAGCTGTTTACATAGATCCGGAATTTTTAAACACCCTGCCTCCTAGAGAGTTTGCTGCAGGTATAGCTGAAGTAGTGAAGATGGCTGTCATGTTTAATAAAGACTTTTTTGAATATCTTCAAAATGCGAACCTGAAAAAAGTTGAAACTATTAAAGAAATGATACGCAGATCTGTTGAGCTTAAAGCATGGGTCGTTAACCAAGATGAAAAAGAAGCCGGGATACGTGCGGTTTTAAATTATGGACACACCTTTGGACATGTAGTTGAAAATGAAACAAACTACACCACATACCTTCATGGAGAAGCAGTAGCCATAGGTATGGTTATGGCAAATGCGCTCGCAGTAGAACTTGGACTTTTCACACAGGATGAAGCTGATCTTGTAAAAGTGCTTTTAGAAAAATCAGATCTGCCAACAAAATATTCTATCAAAAATGTAGATAATTTTTATGAACATTTCTTTTTAGATAAAAAGTCTGCACGTGGGAGTATAAAGTTTATATTGCCACAAGGTATGGGCGGATATAAAATGGTCTCAAATATCGATGAAGAGATCGTTAAAAAAGTACTTCGCCAATTTGGAGAAAATAATGAGCTTTAAAAAGACTTTTTTCTTACTAACTATCATCTCTTCATCATTTCTCTTTGCAGAGTCGGTCACAATAGAACAAAACAGTACTATTGATGTTTTAGATGCTCCTGTGGTTCAAGATTCATCTTACGATAAAGCAGAAATAAAAAATCTTCTCTTTCAAAAAGAAAATATAGAAAAAGAGTTGATAGAAGATAACATTTGGTCAAAGATCTACAGTAATTATCACACCTATAAAGTTCTCAAGCGACAAAAACTTTCTCTGGATGCACAGATATCAGTTTTTGAAGAACAAAAACTACTTACAAGCGATGAAGAGGAGATACTAGAAGTAAGTAGAGCTGAAAGAAATACACTTCTAGGTAAATTAGAATTGCTTCAAGAGTATGAAAAAGACCCTTTTAAAAAGTTTTTAACACCTCCTGATATTGATCTTGTTCCCAATGTAACAAACCCTTTTGATATTATCAGTGCACTTTCATACTTTGAAAAACTTAACTCTGATCATGATGAATATGATAGTTATTATGAATCATTAAGACACATTGTAGATAAACTTGAAGAGAGACATGTAATCATTCTTAAACTTCAAGCACTTGATGATAATAATACAAAAAATAATAAAGATGCCGAAGATACAGAAGAGCAAATAAAGGCATTTATACCTGTATTAGAGATATTTGAAACCACTAACAATGTCTATACTAAAAAAATAGATGAGATCAAACTCAACTTACAGCATGACATTGAAAGAGAGATAGGAAAAACTGTTACTATTGGTGCGATCATACTCTTCTTTCTCTTTTTTCTATTCTTCATCAAATATCTAGTACGTAAATATATGTCAGACAATGAGCGTTTTTATATCATAAACAAAGCACTCAATATATCATTTATTACCATACTTGTTTTCACACTTCTGCTTGCATATATTGAAAATGTATCTTATCTTGTAACTATTTTAGGTTTTGCTTCAGCAGGTATCGCGATTGCTATGAAAGACTGGTTTATGTCTCTAATGGGCTGGGCGACAATTGTACTTGGAGGTTCTATCCATGTAGGTGACAGGGTTCGTTTTGTTCGTCAGGGTGTAGAGTATGTAGGTGATATTGTGGACATTTCAATGCTTCGTATGACTATGCATGAAGACATCAACCTAACGTCTTACATGACCAACCGAAGAGCTGGACGTATGATCTTCATCCCAAACAATTACATATTTACTGATATGATCGCCAACTACTCTCATTCTGGATTAAAAACAGTATGGGATGGGATAGACTTTGTTATTACTTTTGATTCTGATGCGAATAAAGCCTCACAGATAGCAAAAGAAATCACAAAAAAATACTCAAAAGGGTATACGGAGATCACAAGAAAACAGCTCAACCAACTTAGAAGTAAGTACGGTATGAGAAACACAAATGTTGAGCCTCGTATCTTTACACATATCGAACCTTATGGTTTAAAAATATCAGCATGGTACCTTACGAACTCATATGCAACGATGACACTTAGAAGTACAATATCTATAGAAATAATCTCACGTATTCAAGCGGAGGAGAAGATACAACTTGCTTTTCCTACACAATCTATATACGTGGATAAAAATGTACCTAGTCCCGAATTACATCCGGATGACATGCCACAAAATGAGGAACTCTAAGTATGCAAAAAGTCTACTTTAAAACCTTTGGATGTCGGACAAACCAATTCGATACCCAGGTCATGATGTCCAAAATAAAAGATTATGAGCTCACTCTAGATGAATTGAGATCAGATATCATTGTAGTAAATTCCTGTACAGTGACTAATGGTGCAGACTCTTCTGTAAGAAACTATATATCATCTATGAAGCGTAAGAATCCTGATGCACGTGTTGTATTGGCAGGTTGTGGCTCACATTCAAAGGGAGAAAGCCTTTTTGAAGACAAAAAAGTCTTTGGGGTCATCGGACATTCAGAAAAAGAGAACATCAATGCTGTACTCAAGAATGAAGAACCTTTTTACCAGATAGGGGACCTTGAACATATAGACTCAACTATTGTGGAAGAATTTGTAGGTAAGAGCAGGGCATTTATCAAGATACAGGAGGGATGTGATTTTAGATGCTCGTATTGTATTATCCCTGCAGTAAGAGGTAATGCACGTTCACATAAAGAAGAGACCATCCTTGAGCAGATCACAAAACTTGCTTCAAACGGTTTTGGCGAGTTTATTCTTACCGGAACCAATGTTGGATCTTACGGTCAGGACCATGACACCTCTATGGCTAAACTGCTTAAAAAAATGTCTATGATACGTGGTGTACGACGTATACGTATTGGAAGTCTTGAACCCATACAGATAGATGATGAGTTTATGGAATTACTTGATGAACCCTGGATGGCCAGACATATGCACATTGCTCTGCAGCATACCAGTGATAAAATGTTGAAGCTCATGAATAGACGTAATGAATATAAAACTGATCTAGAACTTTTTCATAAAATTGCCTCAAGAGGTTATGCACTGGGAACAGATTATATTGTTGGACATCCCGGTGAAGATGAAAAAGAGTGGACCCAAGCTATAGAAAGGGTCAAAGAAATGCCTCTCACACATGTACATGCATTTTCATACTCAAAACGAGATAACACTGCTTCTGCTACGATGAAACCTGAAGTGAGAGGAAATATTGCAAAAGAGAGACACAAAGAGCTTACAGCTATTATCAATGCAAAGAACTTTGCATTCAGACGTGGGCATACACAAGAACTTGAGGTCTTGCTTGAAGGTGGTAAAGATGGTGTGTATCATGGCTTTGACCAATACTTTAACAAAGTGTTTGTCAAAGCAGATGAAGATCTCACTTCAAACTGGGTCTTTTTAAATAATGTGGAGGTAAACAGTGAAAAAAACAAAGCGAAAATTTAAAATACCAATGTTGCATCCTAATAACACAAAGATCATGATAGGACTGCTCGTAGTCCTGCTATTACTTCTCTCCTTTGCATCACTTAGAGATACTGACATATTGATCACTCATAAAGAGGCAAATTCACTTTATAACGAAGATAAGATCAACAGGCTTATTGTTGATGGTGAATATGTACGAATAGAAACAGATACAGCACAGTATAAGATATACCAAGGTGCCATCAATAAAACAGCTTTTTTTACCAAATATCCGATAGAGGTACGTGAAGACAATAGTGATCTTTATAATATTTTCTCTTTATTGATCATCGTCGCTGCATTTATGTTTCTTTACAGACTTTTACAACAAAGCAGACTCCAGCAACTTAAACATATTAGAGCAGCAGGAAGATCAGAAGAGATGAATGATGCTGCACCTGTGCAGGCACTGACTTCAAACGTAACCTTTTCAGATGTTGCTGGAATCAAAGATGTGAAGGAAGAACTTGAAGAGATCATTGATTTCCTTAAAGTACCTCAGAAGTATCGTGATCTTGATATACGTTTACCGAAAGGAGTTTTACTTGTAGGACCTCCAGGCGTAGGAAAAACACTTATCTCAAAAGCAGTTGCTGGAGAAGCAGGCGTACCTTTCTTTTACCAAAGTGGTGCTTCTTTTGTACATATCTATGTAGGTATGGGAGCAAAGAGAGTCTCTGAACTTTTTAGAAAAGCTAAGCAGATGGCACCAAGTATCATCTTCATCGATGAAATAGATGCTGTAGGTAAAAGCCGTGGGGAGTTCAGAAATGACGAAAGAGAAGCAACACTGAACCAATTACTCACAGAGATGGATGGTTTTGAAGACAGTTCTGGGGTTATCATCATAGGTGCTACAAACAAAGTAGAAATGCTTGATGAAGCTTTACTTAGATCAGGACGTTTTGATAGACGTATACATATCTCACTGCCAGACATAGAAGATAGAAATAAAACACTTGAACTCTACCTGGCCAATAAACCACATGAAGTTAATATAGAAGAAGTTGCACGAATGACTGTTGGTTTCAACTCAGCTGCTCTAGATACATTGACCAATGAGGCAGCAATTTATGCCATGAGGAACGACAGAACAACAGTCGTAACTTCTGACTTTGAAGCTGTGAAAGAGAAAGTATTGCTTGGAAAACGAAAGATACTTTCTTTTACAGAGGATGAGCGAGAAATTCAGGCTGTCTACCAGGGAGCAAAAGCCGTAATAGCGACTTGGTTAGATGTAGAGTATGACAAAATAGGTATAGTCAATACCAGACTGCTGAATACAGAACATGAAATACTATCAAAAAGCCAACTTCTTTCACGCATAAAGGTTTACCTTGCTGGAAGCATTGCTACTAAAATGCGCTACAATGAACAGTTCACCAATGCTACATCTGATATAGCACAAGCCAAAGAGATAGTCGCAAAAGTAGTTTACGAGTATGCTATGAGTGATAACTTCATAGTAACACCAAAACAGGAAGCAGAACTTTTAAGTGAATCTGTCTCTGAGGTTAGAACTTTGTTACAAACATTAGATGGTGCCTTGACTGAAGTATCTACTTATCTTTTAGAACATGAGAACATTAGTGCTGAAGTATGTAGAGATATTTTACGTAAGATCTTTTAAACTATGAAATACTTTAATGGTTTCTCTCTTCAAAATGAAGAGAAGATATTTGATAATTACCTCACCAAAAGTGTGTACACTGTTGCCGGTTTTTCTTATGGTGCACAACTGGCATTTGAATATGCCTATGCTTCCACAGAACGTATAGAGAAACTCATCTTACTTTCTCCAGCCTTTTTTCAAACGCAAAAACCCTCTTTTATACGTACACAGTTACGTTACTTTGAAGCAGGTCAGGAAGCTTACGTCAAGCAGTTTCTCTCTAACGTTGCCTATCCCTCAAACATAAACCTATCTGAGTACTTAAATATAGGAACGAAAGAGGAACTGGAAGCACTGCTTACATATACTTGGGATGAAGATAAACTACAAGAGCTGATTGCCAGAGGTATAACCATAGAAGTTTTTTTTGGAGAAAAAGATAAAATACTTGATACACAAGAAGCTATAGATTTCTTCAAAAAGAGGTGTACACTCTATAGTATAAAAGAATCTGGACATTTATTATTGGAGAATTAGTATGACAAACATCATTATCACAGGATGTTCTACCGGTATAGGGCTCGAGACTGCAAGGTATTTGCAAGATAAGTTTATCACTGTCTACCCGACAGCGCGTTATAAAAAAGATGTAGAGATGCTTAAAGGTTTAGGCTTTGAGCATGCTATGCAGTTGGATGTCACTAAACCAGATACAATTTCTTCTGTCATAGAAAAAGTTCTTGAACTTGATGGAAAAATAGATGTTTTGTTCAACAATGCAGGATATGGTCAACCTGGTGCGATTGAAGATATTACACTTCCTACACTTCGTAAACAGTTCGAGACCAATGTCTTCGGACTGCATGAATGTACACGGCAGATCATTCCGGTGATGAGAGAGCAGGGCTATGGGAAAATAATCCAACACTCTTCTGTACTTGGTATTATTTCTCTTTTTGGAAGAGGCTCATATAATGCCAGTAAATACGCCGTAGAAGGTTTAACAGATACACTGAGATTGGAACTTAAGGATACAGATATTTACCCTGTATTACTTAATACAGGACCTATTAGCAGTCATTTTCGTAAAACAGCCGTAAAAAAACTTCAGGAAAATGTCGATATTGATCACTCTGTATTTAGAGACAAATACCAGACGAGCATTAGTGGTACACAAAAAAAAGTACCTTTTAATGAGGAAGCAGATGCAGTAGCATCTGTGGTCTATAGGATTATTGCTGCGAAGAAACCTAAACCTCGCTATTACATTACAAAAGCGACATATTTACTTGGATATATAAAAAGAATTTTGAGTACATCTATTCTTGATAAACTTTTGAGTAAACTTGGATAAGATTTGCTATAATCTCCAAAATATAAAAACACGTAGGATAAAATTAAATGGATAAAATTAAAATTGGTGTTGTTACCACTAGCGACAGAGCTTCACAGGGAATCTATGAAGATATCTCAGGTGTAGCAATAATGGATACGATGAAAGAGTATTTACAAAATGAATGTGAATATGAATATAGATGTATACCTGATGAACAAAATCTCATAGAAACAACACTTGTAGAACTTTCACGAGATGAAAACTGTGATCTCATTGTCACTACAGGAGGAACAGGGCCAGCACCAAGAGATGTTACAACTGAAGCTACTGAAAATGTATGTCAAAAGCTTCTTCCAGGTTTTGGTGAGCAGATGAGGGCAGTTAGTCTTCAATATGTACCCACAGCCATACTCTCACGACAAACAGCAGGTATTTGTAATGGTGCACTCATTATTAACCTTCCAGGTAAACCAAAGTCAATCCGTGAATGTTTAGATGCTGTTTTTCCTGCAGTTCCATACTGTATCGACCTTATAGGCGGTGCATTTATGGAAGCAGATGAAGATGTCATTAAGATATTTAGACCTAAGTCAAAGTAAGTAAAATAGGGACATACTAATTAATATGAATATTGAATTTATAGAATCTAAAATGAATGAGATCATTAAAGAATTGGAAGAAGAGGTTATGTCTGTACTGATGAATGAAAATCTTGACAGAAAGCAGACAAATCTTCATATGAAGCCTCTCACATCTACAAAGAAAATACTTAACAATGCACTTGATAGCATTAAGATGGTAGATAAACTGGGAAGAGAAGATCTGGAAAAATGATAGAAATTCCTCCCGTTCTAGCTTTACTACTTCTCCTAGTGATCATCGGTCTCTTTTTTTGGGCTATAGCTAAAGCTGTGAAAACACAAAAAAAAGTGTATATCTTTGCAATGATGCCTTTTATACTTCTTTTAATAGGAATGTTTTTTATCTAAATCAATTCTTTGTTCTTGTTGTTGTCATACTCAATCCTAACCAATCATCCATTCCCCCTCTATACCACTTCATCTTTTCTGCAGGGTAACCTAACGCGAGCAGGGACTTGATCATCTTTGGAGACTGACTACACCATGAACCGTTACAAAAGAGCAAGATCGTTTTAGCTTGAGAAAAGTCATAAGACTTTTCTGTTCCCCTAACACCAAGTTTTTTCAAAGATACTTTATATTCATCAGGAAACGATTCTTGCATCATGATATAGGCATAATGAATGTTTATCGCTCCGGGTATGGAGTTGTATTCATACCACTCTTCATCCCGTGTATCAATGAAAAGCATACTCTCATCATCTTGCATTTTTTCTATATATGTAAGTACTTCCATCTCGCCATACGTCTCAATATTTTTATGTAAGTTCATGGGAGAGATATTTTGACCTGCACTTGTAATAAAAGTTGACTTACAGGCATCAGGCACTTCATTACTTGCATAGCTTGATTCCCAGAACATATTGTTAGTAATGGGT
Source organism: Sulfurovum sp. (assembly GCA_016744875.1). Lineage (GTDB taxonomy): Bacteria > Campylobacterota > Campylobacteria > Campylobacterales > Sulfurovaceae > Sulfurovum. Next base: position 18,560 of record JADGDL010000022.1, on the reverse strand, counting down.
ATTTGTTTACATTTAGGATCAATCTCTCGTTTTAAAATAACTCTTTTATTATTGGTTTTTAGATCAGATCTAATAATTTCTGCTTGTAAGAAAGAGAATAAAAGAATTATTGTTAATATCAATTTATACATACTGTACTCCTTGTATTTTTCATATAGGAAGTATAGAGGTAAATATAATAGGTAGATGTTCTCTTTTTACTTCCTCGTAGAAGTCATACCTGCACTAAGCCAAGTCTGCATACCGCCACGGTACCACTTCATTTTATCTTCTGGGTAACCTATCTTCATCAGTGCTGTTATCATTGCTACAGATTGAGAACACCATGGTCCATTACAAAATATTGCTATCGTTTTAGCCTGAGAAAAGTCAAAGCTTTCATTTTCATCATCATCTTCGATAATTTTTACACCCAATATTGTTAATGCATGTTCAAATTCAAACTCAAAGGCATCACGTTCTTTTAAATGATGAAAAGGGATATTGATAGACCCAGGAATAGTTCTATAATCAAACCACCTCTGCTTTCTACCATCAATGAGTAACATGGAATCATCTGTTTGCATATGCTTTATAAAGGCCAATACTTCTAACTCTCCATAGGTATCTATATCTTCATCTATCTTCATAGGCAAGAGTTTACCCGTTGTATGGACATAGGTTGACTTACATTCTTTTGGAACTTTTTCATGAGCATAATCTCCAGTCCAAACCATCTCATTATTGATAGGCACTTTTTTACAGATATCCGGTATATGGCGTTTTAACATTATCTCTTTTATCTTACCCTTTGAATCAAGTATTTTAATGGGTACACCAGCATATTCAAAACCATTACTCTGCGCAAATGCAAAAGAAATCATGAGTAGAAAACTCATATAAAATTTAACTGGCATAAACAATCCTTTTTAGATATAGATTATTTATCATAACATAAAGTAAAGTAAAAAGATAGGGAAAAGAAAATATACGCTAGATAATCTCTAGCGTATGAAGTAATATAGATTATACGTTTGTAGCAACTTTATAGGTCGGATCATCCTCTTCGTAGGTACAAAATGGTCCCGCAGAATGCAGTGTCTTTTTACAGTCTTCTGAAAGGTGTCTGAGAGTTAGTTTTTTACCGGCTTGCTTATATTTATCTGTTAATACATCGATGGCTTCAGAACCTGAAGAATCCATTACTCTGGCATCTTTAAAATCAATGATAACTTCAGCAGGGTCATTTTCGACATCAAACTGCTCATTAAATGATGTTACTGATGCAAAGAAAAGAGGACCGTCAAGTTCATAGACCTTTCTGCCATCTTTGTCTTTTGATGTACGTGCATGGATCTTTGCATGTTCCCATGCAAAGACAAGTGCAGAGATGATAATACCCGCTATTACTGCTACTGCTAAATCTTCAAATATAGTAATAATAGTTACAGTGATAAGTACAAATGCATCTGAACGGGGCATATACTTAATACGACTAAGTGAAGAAAACTCAAAAGTACCGATACTCACCATAAACATGATACCCACAAGTACAGCTACAGGAATTGCTGCAATCACATCTGAAAAACTAACAACTAGAATGATCAGTAAAACAGCTGCTGTAAAAGAAGAAAGTCTTCCAAGACCACCAGAAGTAAAGTTGATGACTGATTGTCCGATCATCGCACATCCTGCCATACCACCAAAAAGTCCTGAGGTAGTGTTTCCTACACCAAGAGCAATACACTCTTTATTTCCAGAACCACGCTTTCCTCCCATTTCATCAAGTACAGATAAAGTAAGTAAGGATTCTATCAATCCCACTAGTGCTACAATAAATGCCACAGGTAAGATGACAGCCATAGATGACCATGTGAAAAGTTCACTAAGAGGTGGTGTGAAACTAGGCATAGAAACATTTGAAAGATCTGCCAGATCTCCTACTGTTTTTGTTGCTATATCACCAAAATAGACAACCATTGTCACAACAATGATCGCCACAAGACCTGCAGGTACAGCCTTAGAGATTTTTGGTAAAAATTGCATGGTAGCCATAGTAACAAAAACAATAATATACATAATATAATTTTCACTAAATGAAGCTTTAATGATATCTGACCAATTACCACTATACTGTGCTACATCTACAGGTGCTAAAAAAGGTAACTGAGCTAAAGCAATGACTATGGCCAAACCATTCACAAAGCCAAAGAGGGCAGGTTGAGGAACAAGACGTATAAATTTACCCATCTTCATTGCACCAATAGCTATCTGAAATAATCCTGCTATGATAGAAGCAAGAAGAATGTAGTGAAGTACCATCATTGAGAGTGCTTCTGCATCTAAGTCAGGATACATTGTTTTTACAGAAAGTCCAAGTCCTATAAATACTACTGCCACTGAGCCTGTCGCACCAGAGATCATCCCTGGTTTACCACCAAGCAATGCAGTTATCAGTCCAATGATAAATGCACCATAAAGTCCCACTACAGGTGATACACCAGCGATAAATGAAAAGGCTATTGCTTCTGGAACGAGTGCTACGGAAACTAGGGCACCTGACAAAATATCATTTTTAATATTTTGCGTAGAATAATTTTGAAGATTGAACAAAAAGGTTCCTTTATAAATAATTGTCGAATATTACCATAATAGTTTGGAATGTCTAATGTAAAGAAGTTCTAGATAGGTGAGTATGACTTAATGTCATACTCTGTAAATTTTAGGTTTATTTACTAAATGGAATAAATGCATATCCATCATTTTGAAGCTTGATAACTCTTGTGATAGAGTTCGGTACTAGCTTCATAAAAGGATGTAGGTCAGTATGTTTTATATCAAATCTATCTACAGCGATCTGACACGCTTCTATAGATACATTTTCATGTGCTGAGAGTTTTGCAAGTTTTTTATGTATATTTTTCATCATCTTGTTATCATCAGCTACATTTTTTGAAACGATATCTGTACATCCTGAGTGTATTGTGAGTACTACATCATAGGGTGTATTATTTGCTAAGTACTCTTTAATACTTGTATCAATAAGCCATAATCTTGAAGCAACATACTTTTTATCTGCACTTGAACAGTCAAATACAACAGTCTGTTTATCAGATTGTGGTCCTTGAGCAAAACCCAGTAGTGGAAGTATGGCAATAAGTGTGAGTAATTTAAGTTTCATTTGTTTCCTTGTTTTTTAGCATTATAATCAATTTAACTTTGATTGATCTGCTTTTTATTTTTCGTTTTTAAGTACCATTACAGAAGCTGTCAAACCAAAGCGCAGTTTAACATTTTCGGGTAGAGTATCAAGTTTTATTCGTACCGGAATTCTTTGTGCAAGACGAATCCACTGAAATACTGGTTTAACACTTGGAAGCAGGTTATTTCCAGGGTTACCATCAGAGTGTGCAATTCCCCATGCGATAGACTCAACCTTTCCACTTAGTGGAGTATCAGGATAAGCTAACAATGTTACCATAGCAGTATCACCAACACTTACTTCAGGAATGGCATCTTCTCTAAAGAAACCAAATACCCAGTATGAATTCTCATCAACCAATGCCAAAATAGGTTTATTAGCTGAAGCCTGTGACCCAGTCTGAAAATTAATATTTGAAACATACCCATCTACTTCTGCAAATACTTTAGTGTATGAGAGGTTTAGTTTTGCAGTATTGACTGCTTCTGTAGATGAGTCAATATCTGCCAATGATTTAAAATAGTTTGTTTCATTACGGACGAGATCTTTCTGTGATACGGCACCTTTATCTTTCGCATAAATGTTTTTAACACGTTCATACTCAATTTTTGTTCCTTTAGCAGCTTCAAGTGTACGCTGGAGTCTGGCTTCTGATTGTTTTAGTTTTACATCATACTGAGAAGGATCTATTTCAAAAAGTAGATCACCTGTTTTCACTTTTTGATTATCTACTACATGGATCTTGATTACCATACCATTAACGCGTGGTGTGACCTGGATCACTTGTGTACGTACCTGTCCGTCACGTGTCCATGGGTTATCTATATACTCTCTGTATTTGTTGTATACAAAAAATGCAGCAGCTCCCAATATAGAAAGTGTAAGTAATATCTTTATTATTTTTTTCATCATTAACCTTTAAAATTTAATCCAATATGTGTCTATGAGAACAACATAGAGTGCCATGATCGCAATGAATACGTAAGAGGGTGCATAGAGATAACGCGTGAGCTTCAGTTTATTCAGAACCATCACTGTGATAAGTGCCGCAATAAAAGCAAGAAATGCCACCAATATCAATGGTGAATAATAGACATCATCGATAGAAAGTTCATGTGGAAAAGGATTTGTCATTATTTCATTCCTTCCGGTAGTCGTGTCATATTGACATCAAGGTATTTATCCCAATTGACCGTCTTCTTCATTTTTTCCGCCGTTTCAACAGAAAGATAAGATTTTCCTTTACTCATCTGCCATCCGCCACCCAATGCTTTATAGAATGCAACGGTTTGAAGAGACAAGTTGCCTTTGATCGAAGCATACCTATCTTGTGTACTCGTTAACTTCTCAACAGTATTAAGCAAACGTTGGTAACTTACCAATCCATCATTGTACTGAATCACAGAAATATTAAATGCGCGAACCGTCGCATCTACTGCATTTTTAATCTCTTTCTGCTGCTTCTGTACCCATGTATAACTTTCGAGCGCATTGGAAACTTCGGAAACTGCAGTGAGTACACTTTTATTGTAATTAACTAGACTCTCTTCAAACACAGCATCTTGTAAACGTATCTGATTTTTGATACGACCGTATTGGAAAATATTCCATGAAAATGCAGGTCCTATAGTAACACCAAGTGCATTAGAGCCTGACATCCAAGAACCACTTGCATTATTACTATTGAGCCCTACATTTCCAAAGAGCGAGAAACTTGGGTAAAGCTCAGCTATACTTGAACCTATTAACGCATTGTTAGAACGAACACGATATTCGGCAACTTTAATATCTGGTCTTCTCATAAGTAAGCCTGCATCTATCTTGTTATAAGGATTTATATGAGACATTGGGATGATCTCAACATTTAAAAGATCACTATTATCTTGTTTGATCTGAATAACACCTTTCTTTTCTTGATTTAAGTATTTTGAGGTAGCATCACGATACTTTTTACTTCCTGATAGAAGCGTTTTTCTTACAACTGATACATCAGTACCCAACAATAAAGCCATTGCATTTAATGCATTCACTTTTGTAATTGCGATAGCCGGGATAGCTGCACGTGTATTATAAAGTTGAGAACGCGATTGCTGCATATCCAGTTCTGATACATTTCCTGAATTGAACTGTACTTCGGTCATTTGAGTAACTCGTTCCTGGATCTGGACATTTCTTCTAGCATAGGCTATACGTTCTTGCGCAGTACGATAATTAATATAATTACGTGCCACTTCTGAAATAACAGAAACCATGATGTCATTATAGGAAGCTAGACTTGCATATAAGTTTGCTTCTGAGGATTCAATATTTCTGGCATATTTACCCCAAATATCCATCTCCCATCCCATATCAAAGTTTATACCTGCTGCCTCAAAATTGTTACTATTACTGCGTACTGCAGCAGCATTTCCTGAAAGTGTTTGTTGTTGAGGGAAAGCAAGTCCTTCAGATATACCTAACGCTGTACGTGCTTGCAAAATGCGTAATCCTGCACTCTCAATGTCAAGGTTTTGTGCATAGGCTTTTTCTACTAAAGTATTGAGAATAGGGTCATTAAAGGTCTTCCACCATTGTGCTATGGTTTCATCACTGCGTTTATCTTTATGCTGCCATTTGGAAGGCACAGAAGAAGTCTCAACACCCATAAAATCAGGACCAAGTTTTGTGCACCCACTCATCATCACTATAGTGAGAACAGAAAGCCCGATCTTTGGTAGCTTATGTTTCATATTTACTCTTTTTATTTTTCTGTTATTCATTAAAACCTACTTGTCTCCAATGCTTTAAAATCAATCTTTTCCATCATTTTTTGACAAGAAAAAAGAGAAAGCCATACATTTCTACGCAGTGAGATACTTTCATAAAATTCAATTATATCTTTTTCATTGTATTCATTATATTTTACTTCATGTATAAAATGCGTCAATCTCTCTTCCATTTTGGAAACGATCTGTTCTTCATCCCTCCAAAAAGGATCAAGATCCTTTACATCTTTACCTCCAGCATATTCAGATAAAAGGTTCACAAGTGTAGCCCCCTTACTATTCTCTTTAAAAGCTTTGATAAAAGGGTTATGTATCATTTCTATTTCTCTATGATACATCATCTCCAAAAGGTATACTAAGGTTTCACACTCTTTGCTAAAACCTAAAAGCATATCTTTATCAACACTGTCAAAATACTTCTCATCAATTTTACTTGCCCAAAGCTGCATCTTTTTTACTGTATTCTTAAGGTGAAGCATACTGTATTTTGCTCTCATTGCCCCTAAAAATGAACCATTATTGTTACTCAAATTATTACTTCTTTGTAGAAGTATCTGTGCCAATGTAAAAAATCTTTTTTTCATTACTAAAAAAAGATGTTCAGGTTTGGTAGAAAATGGGATATAGTAAAAAAGTAACAATAAAAATAAAAAAGCATAAAATGCAAAAAGTGTGATCAGAAAAACATCAAAATTATAACTCATTGTATTGTTGATACCCAGTGTAGCAGTTCCCAGTAGAAAAAATACAGCTAACATTGGATTAATAAAATAAAACCCGATAAAGGCATAGACAAAGACAAAAAGTCCCAGTTCCCATCCATAATGCAAATTAGGTAGTACTAAAATATACATCGCAGTAGCGAAGACAAAGGATAAAGAAAAAATGATGATCAACAACGAGGGCTTTAACGGAGAAAATGTTGTCAATACACTAAGCGCAGTTGCTAGAATGACAATCATAAATCCTCCAGGAGGATTTGCAAATATCCAAAGTAAGGTAGCAAACCAAAAAATAATGAATGATATCAATGTACCTTTGAGATCTTCCATATCAAACCAAAGAAAATCAGAAGGCTTATGAATATCTTCAAGTGTAAAGAGTGTTGGCATTGGGGAGATAAGACTGTTAAGTTTTTCTGCCAGTTTACGTAGTTGGGTATGTAGTTTTAGCATATCACTTATTGTGGTACTCATCTCAGCACGTTCAAGTTGTGAAAGTGTTTTGATCTCTTCTATGTCATATTGATACACTAATACTTCAGGTATAGCGATCTCTTTTTGTTCTTTCCATGCCAAAGGAAGTGCATCCAAAAGTTCGATGATCTGAGTATCTATGGTTTTATAGTTTGTCACATAATCTGGAAAATTATCTGCATAAGATGCTTTATCATGCTGAGAAAATAAAGTAAGTAATTCATCGATTTTTTTATAACTATTGACAATATCAAACCATTGTGTTTTAGAAAAATTCATTTCCATAGACGAGCTGTCAGATGCAATGATAGATGTTCCCAAGAGCTGCTCTTGAGATATCATTTTTTGTTGCAGTACTTTTCGTTCCTCTTTTTCACCATCACGTAGCTGATACATTTCACTTTGAAGTGTAGAGAGTATGGCTGCATTTTCCACACTGGTATCTTTAAGGTTAACAGGCCAAAGGAATACCCCCACTAATGTATAGATGATGATCCCCACAATAGTCATATAGGTTTTATCTATCCCATAGATAAAGACATTATCGACTTCACCATTTTGAAACATCATGAGTAACGTAACAGCACTTAACAAAAATACTGTCATATCACCTTTGTAGGCACGTGCCAAATAGAGAAATAATGTTGCGACAACTGAGGCTACAAGTAGGTATACCTCACGGTCTTGAGGGAAAAGCCCAATAAGCGTCATACCAACTGCTGCACCGATCACTGTCCCAATGACACGCAAAGCACCTTTCATCACAGAATCGCCCACGGAACCCATCGCTGCGATCAACATTACTGTCGTAGCAGCTGTTCCTGGTTGAGACCAGCCTTGAGACAGTGGTATGAGATATGCAAGTGCCATACTTAGAGATGCTTTAATGGCAAATTTCAGTTTATCTGAAAGAGAGAAGTTGAAGATACTGTTAATAATTTTTTTTAATACATCTCTCTTCTCTTTAACAACACTTTGCATCTATTTTTTCTTCTTTTCTTCTTCTATCGCTGCCATACGTAAACTAATTAGACTAGAAACAATGATAGCCATATAGAAAACACCAACGATTGCTTCCATATAGACAAAGAATTCTGCGATATGATTAGTAGGAAGGATATCTCCATATCCCAATGTTGTAAGGGTAACAAAACTATAGTAGGCAACACGAGAGAACATCTGTTGCCAGTTTCCTACTTCAATTCCAGAGAAAGCCTGTGGATCCAGTGCTAGTATCATTAAGTAAATCACTGCCCATATCAAACCAAGTAAAATATAAAGGGTTAAAGAACCGATGATCTTGTGCGTATCAATATCACCAACAAAAAGTACCTGTCTTACTGCTGTCATAAATGCACTTACAAAAAAAATCAGTAAAGTCAGTAAAATGAGATAAACAGAAAATTCATGTGTAATAAACTTAGTCAAAATTGTTAATATAGTAAAAATAGCAATAATGCTGTATGTTGTCCATTTCCATGTTGCATCAGTATGTACACTTTTGTGACTGACAACAAGCATTAATAATATTATAAAAGAAAAGACATCATTACCAAAACTACCAGGGAACTCTACTACAACTGCTGAAGAGAACAGTAAGATAATCAAAGAGAAAAAAAGATATATAAAATTATTTTGTTGATTTAAAGGTTTCATATGTTTTCCATTAGTACAAATTTAATAAATCCATATATAGAAAAGTTTTTTAAGCTTTTCTATAAAATAAAATATCATGGGTAGAAAATTAGGCTTCTTCTGACGCTGCTTCTTCTTTCACGTCAGCGATCCAAAGCCCAAAAAGTTTGTATGCCAAAGCAAAGATAACAGCTCCAATGAATAGGCCTATCATTCCCATTAGAATCATACCGCCAATCGCACCTATAAGAATAACAAGCATTGGAATATCTACACCTCTACCCATAAGCATAGGTTTTAAAACACCGTCACTAGCCCCGACGATGAGCATATAGATAGCGAACACGATTTCAGCTGTACCGTTTCCTTGTGAAAAGACATAAGCAATAACTGGCCCGATAATAAGTAACGCAGGAACCTGAATAATGGTTAAGAACATGATCCCAATAGCTAATACAACAGAGAAAGGAACACCCATTAAACCTAGACCTATGAGTGCAAGTGTTGCTTGTATTACGGCTACCCCGATAACCCCCGTCACCACGGAACGTACAGTAAGTGCAGATAACTCTGCCCATTCATCACCACTATCACCCACAATACGACGCATAAGAGTACGATAAAAGTTCACCGATCCTTCACTACTTATCAAAAATACCGCTGCAATGATAAATGAACCAATGAACATAAAGATGGTACCAAGACCAGACCCAAGCGCTGAGAAAATAGATCCTGCCATTTCCCTAATTTTCTCCTTAAAAGGTGCTAGTGTTGTTCTGAGATTATGTGAAGCTGAATCCCAAAATGCATATGCTTTTTCACCGATAAGCGGCCACTCTTTTACTTTCTCAGTTGGAGGTGGGATAGTTACATTACCGTCTCGTATCTCACTAACCAGTGTAGTAGAAGAGTCTATCATATACCCCGAAAGCATGTAGGTTGGAATTAAAAGCGCTGCAATAACAGTAACTGTAAATCCGATGATCACTTTTTTACGATGTCCAAAACGTTTTTCAAGGCTATTAATAAGAGGAGAGAGTGCTACGGCAATAATGATACCCCAAACTATGATGGCAATAAAAGGTTTAGCAATTAAATAGGTTAAAAGAATCACCAATCCCAATAAACTCACTTTGATTGCGATCTCTATCGCAAGTTTTACTTTTTCTTCTCTTTCTTCAATTTTCGTCATTCTTCTTCCTTTTTATTTATGAAAAATTATACCTAAATAATCTATCAATTAGAAAATACTAAACACAGGAAACTTGGTATTCTACCATTTTGTGAAAAGGGAGCAAAAAGTTTTTTAGGCTCTCTTTATCTAAATCTTCATCTTGCTGCTTGTTGAGAAGTTTAAGTACACAAAGCGTAGACTCCATGGTACTTAAGCAGTATTTCTGGGGCTGTTTTTTAAAGTTAAAAGCAGAGGTTTTAGTATGCGTAAAACTTACTTTTTTCAAGACATCCAGATTGGGACTTTGGACTAACATACTTTTAGAGCAGGGCCAGGTGGCATCTATAAAAAATAAGACTGTATTTTTCTTCTCTTTGGAAATACTGGATGTATTGAGGTTTATACTATTATCGGATGGATAGATCACGTAACAGGCGTTATCTGAATTAGCAAGTATTTTATTTATCTCAATATGTTCACTAAAGTCAATACCCACATGTATCTCAGAGTTTTTCAAAGATAAATTTGTAAAATGGCCAGTACCATTTTTTGTTTTTCTAAACTCTTTTGGGTGCATCAGTATGATAAATCGTGTTTGAGTTTCTATAGGTTTAATATATTTGCACATACAAGATGAATGAGGACGATAACATGTATAACAGACTTTACGAGTTTCACTCATACCTTTAATCTCCCAGCCAAATATCCAGAAGCGAAACTCCATTGTAAATTATACCCTCCACAAGGGCCATCTATATTCATCACTTCTCCGCAAAAGTAAAGTCCATTTATCTTTTTGCTTTGCATCGTGTAAGGGTCTATTTCCTTAAGTGAAATGCCTCCACGAGTAATCATCGCCATTTTGAAACCATCGTGTCCATTGATAGTAAGGGGTGTCCATACTAAGAGTCTTATAAGCGTATCACGTGTTTGTCCCGAGAGTTTGTTCCATCCTAAAGTATGGTCTATATCAGTTAATTTACAGAGTTCTATACTTACTGATTCTGGGAGTATTGTTTTTATGAGTTCTAGTGTATTACGGTGAGGATTTTTAGTTATCTCCATTTTAAAGTGCTCTCGTATCTGTTCTTCATTCATACCTTTAGTAAGATTGGCAAGTACTGGTACTTCATCAAACTTACTTAAAAGAGGTGTGATCTCACGCGAAAAATCAAGTACTACAGGACCGCGAATACCACCTCTTGTAAATATAAGATCACCCTTGGCAGAAAGTTTTTTATATTTTTTCATATCAACATATATAGCTACTTTTGCAATGGTGTCAGCACGACAGTTCTCTACCCATTTTTCCTTTACTTTTAAAGGCATCATAGCAGGAAAAAGATCAGTTACTTTATGACCGACTGACTCTGCCATAGGGTAGCCGTCTCCTTCTGCACCAAGTACAGGATAACCCATACCACCACTTGCTATCACTACGGCATTTCCTTGAAAGGTATCTGTTATAGTATGTACACCTGTAACCTTCACTCCATCATGTTCTAATGCTTCTACTTTATGAGAACACAACACTGTTACACCAAGGTTTTGCATTTCTTGAGCCATTGCATTAATTATGGTTGATGAAGAGTGGGTAACTGGAAAAACACGATAACCATCAGGTGCATGGCTCTCAACACCTATATCTTTAAAAAATCTCATGAGTCCTTTATGGTCTAAAATTTCCAGAGCAGGGCTCATAAATCGACCATCTCGACCAAAACGTGCCATGAAATCTTCATTTGAAAGCGTATTTGTCAGATTACAACGTCCTCCACCTGTAGCTTTAAGCTTTGCCCCAATCTTAGAGAGTTTTTCTAAAAGAAGTACTGACTTACTGTCACGTGCAGCAGTAATAGCAGCCATCATCCCTGCAGCACCGGAACCTACTACGATAAGATCATATGTTTTAGACATTTCACTCTTCCTTTTATTATTGCAATCATACCAAAAAGTACGACAATTTGCACCCTAAGGGCATTTACTCACTTTGATCAGGGCACATACTTGTACTATAAAATAAAAAGTATGACAATTTGACACATTTTTTATAGACAGATAATATTTTAGTTATGCTTTTAAAAAGGAGATAAGATGAAAGAAGAAATTAAATGGATTACAATCTGGATACTTGCAAATACTGTTATGACAATATTGAGTTTAACATACCTTTATCTAAATCATGAACTACACATATATGGAATAACGATCACAAGTATGTTTATACTTTTAACGGTATGTCCTTACTGTACCTGGAAGTATAATCAAAATAAATTTGTGGAGAAACATAATATTGTTATTCAAATCTTAAAAGAGTAATCTATCCCAATGACTCGTATAGTCGGTTGATAAGATACTCAATAAGAAGTATGACCACAACTAAGACAATAAATGCAACAACGCCATGGTATGCCCCAGAAAAAATTATGGCATCACCAAACACAAACTGCAATACACCCAACATAACAAACTTGGAAGCAAAAAGTATAAACCATGTTGAAAATATACGACTGATCTTCATCTTTAAAGAGTCATGTGAAGAAAAATAGTCACCTATTTTATGTTCTAATGTAAGTGTCATTTTTAAAAGTACCTGTAGAATGATAGCAACGAGCAGAGATACACCAAAAGATGTAATAGTCACTTTATCCCAATATTCTGCAAAAAAGTTTAACACTGTTAAGTCTACCAGTGTAAATGTTAAGTATTTTAAAAAAACCTGTTGTTTAGGTGAAATAGTTTTAACATATTTATTTGTCGTACTCATGTGTATATTCCTTGGTGTATAATTATAGATAGAATTATAAAGTAAAACTATACATTTTAAATTAAAATCCAGAAATAATACTCAAATTATAAATTTAGATTTTAATAATTAATACTTAGTTCACATTACAAAGATATAATCATATTAATCCTTCCTAATATAAGTGTTTTAGTCTCCCTTTTGTATAATAGCGCATTTATAATTTTGATATCTTCTATCATAAGAATAGATTAGGAAGGATATTTTCTCAAAATATATCATCTAATTAGTATAGTAATATGTTAAAATTATCTCATTCAACAGATTAAGGGTTCTCTATGACATTTACTTCTATCAGTATGCAAGAGATATTTCCCATTATAAAAGATACATTAAAAAACCATACATCTGTTTCTTTTAATGTGTTAAATCCTGATCTAGGTGAAGGGTATGCCGGGCATACTTTGGTCATAGATGATAAAACATACATTTATCGTGGTTATAAAGCATGGATAGATCTGGCTGAATTACTTATGTGTAAGATGTTAACACCAAAAGAGAGTATCTATCCATTTGTTACTATCACATACAAAAAACTAGAGATAAAAGACTCTTTTCACCTTGATACAAAAGCTAATAAAGAAAAATACGGTATAGATTCCCATTTTTCACAAATATATAAAATGGAAGAACCTTCTTTTCTCTATTATTATGAACAAGCTCTATATAATGTAAGTTTAGTAAATAAAAGACGTGTATTAAACCTCGGTATAAATAGAGGAGATGAGTTTGAAGTCATTAAAAATAGTTTAGATCCTAAAACATATGTGTCTATGGAGTTTGTTGGGATCGATCACTCTAACAGTGTCATTGATTATGCTAAGCATATTTTTACAGAAGAGAACGTAACTTTTCATGCACATGACATCAATGCATTAGATACTTTAGAACTAGGCTACTTTGATCTACTCATCAGCATAGGCACACTCCAAAGCCCCAGTATCAACTTCAAACCTTTTTTTATGTCTTTAGTCCAAGACTATCTGGAAAAAGATGCTGCCATTATCTTAGGTTTCCCAAATTCAAGATGGGTAGGGGGTGAGATGATCTATGGTGCAAAAGCACCTAACTATACCATGAGTGAACAATCACTTCTCTATAATGATGTCATGTTTTGTAAAAAATACTTGCAACAGAAGAAATACCGGGTGACTATTACAGGAAAACAGTATGTGTTTTTGACGGCTACTAAAATTGGATAGACAAGTATATATTTTTTTATTAAATTTTCGGCATACTATGTCTAGGGAAATAACTTAAGTTAGGATTTAAAATGAAAGTTCTCAAATATATACTCTTTATCTCAATAATTTTGGCTTTATGGATCACAGCTCCTATATGGATGCCAGACTCTACATATCATGGTGAAAGTAGTTCACAAGTCGATACATTGGTTTCTAAACAGGAAGCAGAAAGAAATGCACTTCTCAAAGCTCAAGATAAAAAGCGTGTAGAACTTGAAAGTAAGTTTGGTCAAAAATCATCTGTTATACCAGCACTGAAAAAATATTGGGCTAAAACATTTACAGATGCTGATGCATTTGAGTGGTTGAGATGTGAAAGAATAATAGCTGGTGATGATGGTTGGATAGCAGTTTGTCAGTATAGGCTAAAAGGGGCTATGCAACAAGATACATATACTATTAATCATGGAAATATATCCCAATAAAACTCAGTGTCTTTCATCATACAATTTTATTTGGGGTGAGATAAGATAACTTATCTCTTACTACCACCGCCTCCGCTACCTTTGCTTCCACCTTTATTTCCTCCGCCACCACTTCTTGAACTGTTTCCACCTTTATTTCCACCACTGCCACTTTTCATGCCGCTTCCACTTTTGTTACTATTACCTTGAGCATTACCAGACATATTTCCTTTACCCTGGCCACTTCCTGACATATTACCTTTACCCTGACCACTCCCAGACATGGTACCTTGACCTCCTTGTCCATTGCCAGACATATTACCTTGACCTTGACCATTTCTCTGTCCTTGAGTACTGCTATTACTACCTTGATATTTATGCTGCTTTTTATACTGGTGTTGATACTGTTTTTTTCCACCACCATTTCCGTTTCCTGCATATACGGAAGGGGATACTAAAAGTGCTAATGTACCTAATGTCAATAATGTGTTTTTCATATGATATCCTTTAATGTATTGTTATTCATTATAAAAAAAGAATGTGAATTGAGTGTGAATTGAGATAGTAGTTGAGTTTGGCGTCAGTCTTTCTGGCACTAATTCATTAAAGGGAGACTTATCGCCTGTTTTGGACAAGGTTGTTTGCCAAACTCAACGGGAGTATATCTTGTAAATATCTCATTAATGTCGCATTATGATAAAGATAAAATAAAATTACTCATTGAAGCTTATAGAGACAGAATAAGTTTTTACGATGAGTATCTCGAATCAAAAGCGTGTAATCCCAAATAAGTTTAGATATACTTCTCCACCTTTAGGTGCTTAATATGCATTTATTATATATCTTGTACGGGACAACCTACTATTATTATCTTTTATAACCGCCTAGATGCCCTTTTTTATTGAGAGCTAAACTTATCTCCAATAGAACGTTCTTTAATATCACCTCTTACAAGCCATTTGCTATCTATCTTGCCTCTTTTCTCACACTTGTGACTTTTAGAGTAATGAACTTGACCACACTTCTCACACTTTTTAATTTCTCCCATCAGTCTCTCCAATATAAAATATAGCTATTCATAAGGCACGATAGATGCATATAGGGTTATAGACATCGTAGTTCTCTAAGGAGAGCATTGTCCTATCGTGCCATATCAATAGCTTAGATGGATACCATAGCTTTGTAATTCTAAAAAAATACTTTTGGACAAGGTTCTTAAAGGATGTACTATGAGCTTCGTACCCATCTAACAGAAATTTTATCATACAGATATGTCAATAATATGACATTTAGCAGCTAGTCATTTTAATAATAATATATTTCTGAATATGCTCTTATCACTTCCCTGAGACTATCTTATAATTTTTGCATATATAATAAAGGAGAAATACAAGTGAGAAATAAAGCACTTGACGAAGAGAATCTTGCAGATAAGAGTAGGTATGATAAATCTACTGACGATAGTACCATTGAGAAAATAGCATCAAATACAAATGAAGAAGAAAGAATATTATATCATCAGTATATAGAAAAATTAAAAAAGTATAATAGCTAAATGGTTGTGATAAAAGTGTTTGACCTGCTGATAGATTTTTAACTCTAAACTTTCTGCTATTGCTTCCAATTTCTGAAATCCAAAGAACGCATAAACGCTTTACCCAATGACATCTTCTCATTTTTATCATCATTCTGAGGAACAGGAGCTTTAAACTCTGAATGGATCTCATCGAGTAGGGTATCAAGTTCTTTTTCTGCTTCTTTGAGTGCATCTACCATATAGATATTTTCATATAAAAAGGTACGCTTCTTGATTTTACGCTGCCCATTTTTAACAACTGTAGCTTTCACTTTGAGTCTAAAAGGGCTGGTAGGTTTCCAATTCTTGACAGCACTTATCTTTTTACCGTCTACGCGCTTACAACTAATGGCAATATCATTCTCAAGTAATTCAATATGTTTGTAATCTACAAAAAACATTCTTTTCCCTTCGTGATGACTATTTGCTAAATTTTATGTGTACAAAAGTATCTCAATGTGACTAGTGCTACAGCACCCGTTTAAGTTGCTTATCGTGGTACTTCGAGAGGATTACGAGTGCGAGTATACCGCCTATTAAAGCATACATCATATCTGATTGGGTATCCCAAACATAGCCTTGTGTACCCAAAAATGCTTCTGCATCTTCACCTGTTCCAAGTGCTACCCACCATTCTATAAGCTCATAAAAGGCGGAAAAGGCAAGAACGATACTTAAGATAATGTAATTTAACCATATTTTTGATGCTTTTACTACTTCATGACGTAATAAAAGTTCTCTAGCAAGTATTGCTGGGATGAAACCTTGTGCCAAATGTCCTACTTTATCGTAATTATTTCTACTATGGTCAAATACCTCTGCTATATAGTCAAATAGTGGTACTTCCGCGTAAGTGTAATGTCCTCCAACCATAAGAATGATCATATGTATCAAAATAAGCACATTAAGTAGAGGAGTGAGCGGGAACTTTTTATGTGTAAAGAACAATATCAGAACACCAATGAGAGCTGGAGCAACCTCTAAAAACCATGTGAACTGGTCTTTAGGGTTGATTGAAGACCAAACAAGTACTGTAAAAAATACTGCTAACCAAAGGTATTTCATGCTTTTACTCCTGTCATTAAAAATACTGTAAATTCACCATGGGGTTTATTGATCGTACTTGCAAGATCAAATTTTATATCTTTAAAGCCGGCTTCAAATGCTATGTTCTCCAGTAATTCTCTATCAAAACCATAATGAAATACACCCGCATTGTCACTATGGAAGCTTCCATCTTCTAAATCAAGATCGGCCAGGGCTATAAAACCATGATCTCCTAACATATTATAAAACTTAGTAAATAGGGTACTTAGATCTTCTAAATGATGTATGGTCATAGAAGAGATGATACCATCAAATTTTCTATTTATCGTTTCAGTACTTAGATCTTTTTCTATCACTTCAGTAACACATGAAAAATCATCACATTTGTTTTTAAACTCCATTAACATAGAAGGGGAGTTATCAACAGCAACTATTTTGGCTACATGAGGAGCAACACAATAGCTTAAAAGTCCTGTTCCTGCACCAAAATCCATAAGTTCCATATTCTCTTTTAAGTCTATATTTTTTACTATTAAATCTGCTATGCCTTTTGCATTCTGTACCCTTTTAGAATTCATATCCCATGATTTTGACCTATGTTCAAAGTGATCTTTTTTCTCAATCATCCCATTTCCTTATATTAATTAATTTGAAACTATAATAATTTGATATTATTTAGTATGTTACTAGAATAGGGTCTCTTGTTTTGACATCTTTATATTATCCCAAAAGAAATCTACATGTTTTTCAAACATAGAAACCACCGAAGAAGTTGATTTTTTATCTAATTTTAGCAGAGAAACCTGCATTTGATAGAAAAATAGAGGAGAAAAGAACTCATTTGCCAATAAAAGAGGATCTGAAGACTTGATCATCTCGGCTTGCATCATACCAAATAGAAGTCCTGAGAGCTTTTTAACGTTTTCCTGATAGAAATGTTCATTATATATCTCTCTTATACGCTCATTTCTATAGATCTCCTGCATAAGAAGCTTTAAAAGTGCCTCATTCTGCCCATCAAAGCCTATAAGCTTAAAAGTAGTGGCAATACTCATCAACAGAGACTTTCCCTGTTTAATGAGCACTTCTGACTCTTTACCATCAAATAAAGTAACTATGGCAGAGGAGGTTAACTCTGAAACCAGTGTCTCAAGTATCTCATCCTTGTTCTTAAAGTGATTATAGAGGGCTGATTGCTTCACTCCCATAGAACCTGCTATGTCTCGTACTGTTGTAGCCTTATATCCTTTGGTAGAGAAAAGTTTAAGAGATGTTTTTAATATCTTTGCTTTTGTTTTACTCCCTTTTGAAAGGGGAGTAGTGACGCTCTCATCGTGCATAGTAGCTCCTTTAGTGATATTATAGTGAACAAGTGTTCATATGTCAATAGTAACAATAATATATTTATGAACATTTGTTCTTTTAGTTATTTTTACTTTAATATAAAAAAGAACAAGTGTTCACTTAGTTATGATAGTTTAAAAACAAATATGAACATATGTTCATACAATACCATCTACTTCCCCATATAG
>JADGDL010000021.1 GCA_016744875.1 Sulfurovum sp. | reverse complement strand
GGCGTATACTTACCATAGTCCGTAATACTCTGAGCCACTTGTGCTGCAAGTTCACGTGTAGGTGTTAGTACTAACGCACGTATTTGTTTTTTATGCATATGTGGTTGTTTTTGTGAAAGTCTCTCAAGTAGTGGAAGTGTAAATCCTGCAGTTTTCCCTGTACCGGTTTGTGCAGCAGCCAATACATCTTTTCCTTCTATAACGACAGGAATAGCTTTTGCTTGTATGGGTGTTGGAGTATCATACCCCTGTGCTTTAATCGCTTTTAAAAGAGGTTCTGATAACCCCAAGTTAGTAAATTTCATTGTAATTTTAACCTTTTTGTTCCGAACCTACAATCAGTAATATGAGGTCGGTCTTAGGTTGAAGTGAGTATTTTTAGTTGTGAAAATTGAAGTCGTTGACCGATGTACGCTTTAATAGTGTGGAAGTATAGCGTAATTTATAGTAATTATCATTTTATGTGTATATTTCACGTATTACCTAGATTTATACAAATTATTTTAATTTCAAAACAAAAATTTACTTGTTAATGCGATATAATTGAATACATAACTAAAGGAATATTAATGCCAAAAAAACTTATTTTACTTATTGGAGCACCTGGATCAGGAAAATCAACAGATGCCAAACTCATTGCAGAAAAACATGATGGAAAAATCAGCAGTTATTCAACAGGAGATCTCATTAAAGAAGAGATCAAAAAGGGAACAGGTATTGGAAGCATTGCAAAAAGTTTTGTAGAAAAAGGTGATCTTGTACCAACACAAATTGTTGTTGAATTAATTGTAGATGCAGTTAAAAATGCCCCTACTGAAATAGTGATGCTTGATGGTTTTCCAGGAAAAGAGAAACAACTGAAGTACTTCTGTGATTACATTTTCAACAATGACAAAATTAATATCTTGTCTGTACTTGAAATCAAAGTAAATGATGTATTGGCAAAAGAACGTTGGTTAGCTTCAGGAAGAAGTGACGAGATCTTTGAACACGAAATGATATCATACAAAGAATCATTGTCTGAGATTGAGGCACATTATAACAATAAACATATCTTAAAAGTAATAAATGGGGAGAGAGCTCTAGATCTTGTTATTGCTGATATTGACACATACTTAGAAAGTAAAATTTAATTTTTTTCATACACTAGATACATATAAAAAATATTTTCCTGTAATTTCATGTAGATATTTTCCCTTACACTTAATCATATATGACATAGCGTAAGGGTGTAAAATTTTATTAAAATTGTTTCTCTAAGAAAGGAATGACCTGCTTTTTACGACTCATCACTTTTGGAAGCCAAACTTGATTATCATCGAGTGTTATTTCAAAAGCTGACTCCATTTTACTATTATCATCTGAAAGAACAAGCAGTTGAGATCCTTCTTGCATAATATCTGTTAAGAGTAATAGTACAGTATGTCTATTCGCTTCATCTTTTATTTTTTGCATTGCTGCAAAAAGTTCTTCTTTCATGTTGTCAAATACAGAAAGATCAACCACTTCAAGTTGCCCTACACCAATGGTATTTCCACCCATGTTAAAATCTTTGAAATCTCTAAGAACAAGATCTTCTTTTGTGTCATTAAGTACATCAGATTTGACGATGAACATCTCCATACCTAACGCTTTTGCATCTTCAATACCTGCAATCTCAGCCAATTCTTTTACTGCTTTAGTATCAGTTTTTGTACAAGTTGGAGATTTAAAGATTACAGTATCACTCAAGATCGCACACATCATCATACCCGCTAACTCTTTTGGGATCTCAACATTATGATGGTCAAACATCTCTTTTACAATAGTATTAGAACATCCTACAGGTCTTACCCACATCTCTAAAGGTGTATCTGTTTTCAAGTCACCCATTTTATGGTGATCAACGATACCAAGTATCGTAGCTTGATCTATATCTTTAGGACTTTGTGAACGTTCCATAAAGTCTATAAGATAAACATCTTCTCCTGCAAATTCTGTTTTTAAAGCAGGTGCTTCAAAACCAAACTTATCTAATATAAATGCTGTCTCAGGATTTACTTCCCCTTGTCTTACAGGGATAGTATCTTCTCCAATTTTGTTTTTAAGGTATGAAAGTGACAATGCACCTACTATAGAGTCTGAGTCTGGTGTTGTATGACCAAAAATATATGCCGACATAAAATTTCCTATAATTTTTTTTGTATTATATCTTATTAATTTTACAAATATATGGTTTAAATATATTAACTACATATTGTTAAGTAAAATTTAGTGTTTTATCATGTCATTTTTACTTAGTTCTGAAACATTATTTTTACCCATCACTGCTAAAAGTGAACGAACCCCTTCTACTAAAGCATTATGATAACTGGCTACATGTTTTGCTTTTTCCAGAACAAGATATTTACTTCTTTTTCCTTCATCCATCGTTGCAAGTCCAACCGGACAATTGCGTCCCCCTGCACCGGAACACTCTCTGGCACGTATACATCCTGCAGAGATCATGAAGCCTCTTGCAATGTTGATGAAGTCTGCACCATAACAAAAAAGCTCAACAAGGTCATCAGGTGTCAGTACTTTTTCAGCTGCTATGATCTTGATGTCATCTCTTAGACCATGACTTTCCAAAACATCGGTTGCGATGTCAAGAGCCGTACGTATAGGTAACCCTATCTTAGACATCATCTCAAGTGGTGCTGTGGCAGATCCACCGTCTCCCCCATCTATAGTGATAAAGTCAGCAATACTCTTACCTGCTTCTTTTCTTTTTTGTAATGCTTTTGCAAAATCTTCAAATTCCTCTTTAGTAGATATAACTATTTTAAATCCTACAGGTTTACCTGATAGTTCCTGCAAATGGCTTATAAAGTCAAAAAATGTATCCATATCTTTGGCATAAGGAAAACGATTTGGGCTTATAAGATCTTGATGTGCAGGTATACCTCTATAGTAAGCGATATCATCACTCACTTTAGTAGCCAAGAGTTTTCCTCCGGTCTGCTTAGCGCCTTGTGCAAGTTTTATTTCTGTCATTCGGGCAAAACGCATAACCTTTTGGTAACGCGTTTCATCAAAATCACCTTTTGTATCACGTACCCCGTATAGTCCAGAACCCATTTGAAAGGTAATATCAGGTACACCTTCAGGTACTTTATCAGGGAATAGATCCAGCCCTTTGTTCCAATCAATACGGAAATAAAGTAGTTTTATATTATCAAATATGAACGAGCCTCTGTCTTTTTGTCGCACAACCATTTTTCTATATATACGTTGAGATACCTCTTTGTTGGTTAGAAAACGTGTTACTCTATAAATGGTTTTAGCAAATAGTGTGCCCTTTTTGATCTCAAGGTATTCATAAGAATCACAGTCTGCTACATTTAGCGTTGCCAAAAAGTTGGAAGTAAGCCCACCCTCACCTGTGTTTATGGGGAAATTGCCCTTAAATGCACCTATAGAAAATGCCCTTGTACCTTCAGGTGATATGGCACCATCACTCATAGCGGAACGTCCGACAACACTTTTAGAGATGTAAGGTATTTTTCTGTTTGGTCCAAAAGTCACAGAAAAAACTTCATCAACTTCCGATACCTCTTTCACAAAATTTGCGTGTTTAAAAAGTGTATGTTGGTTGGCATACGGTTTAGTAGGTGAAAATGAGAGATAAGGGTTGTCATCTTTTGCTACTCTGTTTATCCATAGAAGTTTTTCAAAGGAATCATAATAGGTTTCATCACCAAAATACTGACGCATTGGTCCACGCAACATATAAAAGAGGTAACGCATACGTCCTATAAGAGGGTAATTAATGAGCAGTTGATTTTTTCTTTGTACAAACCTATCATAAATTGCAACATTTATCAGCACAATAAGTATAACAACAAAAAGAAGTTTAAGTAAGACTGACCAATCTGAAGCTAAGAGAGGGAAATTAGCTATAAGGTTTTCTTTATTCATTACTGCCATCCTTGAAAATAGCTCTATCCAAGCTGTATTTACCTGCACCAAAACTTGCAAGATTCATAAGAAATAGTAGATAGTAAAGAGGAATCTCCACACCATTATCAGCCACAGAAAAACCATGGGAACCATGCACATAAAACATGGCGCCAAGCATGATAAAAGAGAGTAGTACAGTAATATAACGTGTAAATAATCCTAATATCAATAATACAATACCTAATGCCTCTATACCAGATACTAAATATGCAGTCAAAATTGGAAAAGGGATAGACATGGTGTCAAACCATTTCGCAGTCTCAGACATATCATTGAGTTTAAGCAGTGCAGGCATAGCAAAACCATATGCCAGTATCCATCTAACTGCTAATAAGATCAAGTTCTTGGGGTACGAGAATAGTACCCCAACCTCACCTAAAAGATCTTTCATGATTTACCTCCCGATACACAGTTATTACATAAAATCATTATACACTATTGTCTGTGTAGCATTTATGTACAAACATTCAAATAGGATTTTTTATGATCAAACAATTATTGGCTCTTATACTCTTCACAACATTATGGAGTTATGCCCAATCTAAAGTATCACTCCAAGTACTGGGTTCAGGCGGTCCTGAGAGTGGCGATAAACGTGCATCATCAGGATATATAGTCTGGATCGATGGAAAAAGCAAAGTGCTTGTTGATTTTGGTGGAGGTACGTCCTTACGTTTTGAAGAAGTAGGAGCACACATTAAAGATGTGGATGTCATTTTACTAACCCACCTTCATGTGGACCATACTGCAGATCTGCCTGCCCTACTTAAATCCTCTTTTTTTACGAAAGCCTCAGGAAATCTTCATATCTTTGGACCTGATAACAATAACTTCATGCCAAGTACCAAAGACTTTGTAAATAGGCTCTTTGATGACGACAATGGTGTATGGCAGTACTTAGGTGACCATTTGAATGGTGATGCAAGTCTACAACTCAAAGCACATAACATTGCTATGAGTAAAAAAGAAAAAGTCATCTACAAGCAAGGTGAGATTAGTATAAGTGCAGTAAGCGTTCATCATGGTCCCATACCTGCTGTAGCATACAGAGTGAACGTAGGTAAAAAGTCTGTTACATTCTCCGGAGATATGAACGGAGATTATCACACCCTTGATAAACTGGGCTCTAAAACAGACATCTTGGTCATGCACAACGCTGTACCAAAAAATGCAAAAGGAGTAGCAACGAAACTACATATGACTCCTCTTATTATCGGGGAGATCGCTAAAAAAGCAGAAGCAAAGTCTGTTGTTATTTCACACCGAATGTTAAGGACACTGGGAAAAGAGAAAGAAACAAACTGTGAAATACGAAGGAATTATGAGGGTGATATAGAATATGCGAATGATAAGGATAAGTATAAAATTCTGTAGTAACAGACTTTTTTTATTAGTTTAATAAGCTACAACTTATCTCAGATATTCATATATAGAACAAAAAAAGAAATATAGTTAACACTAAATGTAAATTATATGAATGCTATATAAATGCTATATAGGTATGTCATAATCAATAGATTTGAGTAAAAAAACTTTTCATGATCAATACTAAATTTGAACAAAAAGAAGAGGATTTTACTCAAGCACAGTTTAGAAATTGATACTGAATCAGTATCTTATGATAGTGGATCTACAATTTAGAAAGAAAAGAAATGAACTTAGAAACGAACATAGTACCTAAAGATATACATGGTATAGAAGTTGATAGTGAAGGAACATTACACCCAATAATAATATTGGATAATAACACAGCTAAGGTATCTATTTCAGATGACATCTATGAAGATGTTATACGATGGATATGTGATCATCTTAACGTAGACTATTTACATTGTATTAACGCAAATAGTTTTGAGGAAGATAGCATTCATAATGATTTTAAGAATGAAGGACTAACAAGTCTATTACTTACGCCTAAACGCATTTATACACTTGATGACATGAAAAAGACTAAAACTAACCAAGTTAGCATATATTCATAAACTATATATCAAATATAGAATATAACGTTTGTCGTGACAGGAATATTCATGATTATACCATTAAGGTATAACCTTATAAAGTTATATTTTTATAAGATTTTGAATATGTGAGAATATTTCTCAGGGTTAGGCTATATAACTCTTCTTATAACTTAAAGAGGATTTGCTATCTGCTCTGGTGTATTATTATTAAGTATACTATTTATAATTGGGTCTTGATCTAATTCTCCAATGATGCCATCTTCACAAATTACTCTATGTTCTCCCGTTGTATGTTTTCCATCAATTATTTCTTTGGTGTATGGTGCCCCGTCAAGTATTTGACTATCTGTAGCAACAACACCATCATGATCATTCTGTTTGTTACAAGCAAATCTGAATGCAAGCATCTCAATAGCTCTACCATCTATATTAGAATTTGAATATGGGTTTTCTTCATTAAACTCTGTCATATGTTCAGAACTAAGATCATATACTGCACCATCATCTACGGGGACAAGTCCAGCTGCGTCACTTCCTTTATGGGGTGTTGCTATAGTATAAAATTGATGTATCTTTTTTGCGGCTGTATAGTATTTATTTGTATCTGTTTGATCTTTGTTACCTTCGCTGATTATATAGCGTAGATCAAGTCCACCCATACTGTGTCCTACTACCAACATAGAATTCTCTTCTACATTCTGTGCATTTATATAGTCTGCTAATTGACTTGCTCTTACTGCTATAGTTCCCGTCTTGGAGACATTTGTCCTGTAAATAATCCATTCTCTACTATTGTAGTTGGCTGTGACCTCACTGTAGTGATCCCATGTTTCTGCATCACTTAAAAAACCATGTGCAAATAGTATATTTGTAACTTGTTTCTGATGTGTACTTTGTGAGTCGTTAGCATCATCTGAATCGCTACATCCTGAAAAGCCTACGATAACTAAAGCTAGTAGCATACTTTTTAATACATTTGATCTTAACATTTTATTTCCTTGGTTTTATCTTTAATACACATTCAGGATACCATATAATTGTTGTTTCTTTTATCCATAAATGGTAAATATCTTAATATGCAAAAAGATTTTATTTTATGATTTTTGAACAGATTATTTATATTTTCCTAAAAAGCCTTATAAAGCTTACTGTTATTGAGAGATATTTAGGCTACTAGAAACCGTATTTCGCCCTGAGTTTTTGGATTGATATAAAAACTCATCCGCTTGAGACAATAATTTATTTATGTCATACATCTCACTACTTAATCCAAAACTTGCAGTAATGAACATGGTTTTTTCATTAAATATGAAAGAGGTTTTTTCAATTTCTAGACGTACCTTTTCGGCAAGTTCATATGCTTGATCTAGTGTTGTTGATGGTAAGAGTATTGCAAATTCTTCACCACCTATACGTGCACAGATATCAGATTTTCTAAATGTTTGTTTTAGTATATCTGCTACTTCTATTAAGACATGATCACCTGCTGCATGACCAAATGAATCATTGATATTTTTGAAATGGTCAATATCCATAAGTATCAATGAAAAGTCATGACTATTTCTTTGACTAATATTTGCTAAGGATTTTCCGCCTTCGTGAAAGGCTCTTAAGTTATAGAGATCTGTTAAATGATCTATTCGAGCATCCTCTTCAGCTTTTGCTTTTGATGCCTCAAGTTGATGTTTCAAGGTAAAGTTTTGATCTAGAGTTCTTCCCAGAGAACGTGTAGCACGTACTGAAGATAATAAAAATCCAAGTGCAGCAATAGATAAACCTATAAAAGTATAGTTGCTATTAATTAAAAAATATATGATTATGGGTAAGAGAAGAATAAGTATGGTTGTAATAGTTATATTCGTGTTTGAAGAATAAAGAGAGGTGCCTGCACCACTAAGACCAACTAGAAAGGTTAAAATAATAACTTGATGTAATGGTGAATCAAATGGCATGATAAACAACGCCCCTATACCCCATGTAAGTGTTGTTAAAGTGATGGTAATGAAATAAGGCGTTTCCCAGGAGAGTATCTCTAATCCTTTTGGATCTACTTTGTGATATTTCTTGAAAAGCAATAATCTCGTTACAGAAGTAATAAACATGATAAATAGCCAGCCAAGTAAAACTTTGTGATCTTTTACAGGCCACAGTATGATTGATAGAATAATAGCTGTCATTATACTGGTAAAAATAGCTGGATAGGATTGCTGGTACAGCAGTCTTAATCTGTCGGAATAAACTAATAGTTTTAAGTCTGAGATGTCATTACTTTTATTTGAATCGCTCATATATCTCGTATTTCTCCTATAAAGCCTACTGTCTATTAAAGTGTATTATATAGTATAGTAGTGTATTGATTGTGTAACCTGGCGATCTTATCATCTACTATAAAATTATAGTATCCAAGACCCATGGCTTTCTGACCCTATCTCATGATAGGTGTAGCATTTAACATTTAAAATAATGAACTATTTTATTTTCATCTAATTTAACTTTAGAAATATATATACTATACCATATAATAATCGTTTTCTTTATACGAAAATGGCAAATATTGTAGTAAGAAAAAAGGTTAACTTTTATTTTTGGAATAGATTGTTCCTACTTTTCCTGAAGACCTTATAAAATGTTCAATATGGGAGGTTTGATAAGGAAATATGACCACTATATTTAGATAGATATTAATATTCGTCAGATTCATGAATAATATATAGTTTATCTTTTACTTTTATCAGAGGTGGTAATCTTTCTGCTTCAAAATAATCATACCCCTCTTTCAAATTCATCCAAAAGTCGTACCATTCACTACCATCATAAAAATTCATATTCTCTTCTGTCATAGAAAAAGGGTAAGCATGAACCTGTACATACTTCTGTCCTTTTTGTAAAGATCCTTCTACTAAAGCATAGATCTCGGCTATCTTATCATCTGTCATTGCATAACAACCATCAGAGACACAAGAGCCATGCACCATTAGAAATGATCCTGTGCGATTATGTTCACGGTCATATTTATTTGGATATCCAAGGTTAAAAGAAAGATGATATTTACTGTTTGGATTGAGTTGGTATTTTTTTACTTTATAAAAGCCTTCTGGAGCTTGCCTGTCGCCCTCTTGTAATTTAGGTCCAAGATAACCAGAATAAGCACATATGGCATAATCTTTTAAATGTTCATATGCAGTTCCCGTACGTATCCAGACTTCCAAAAGAGCTTCTTTCTTAAATATACGTATAAACACAGGGTCACCTATATTAGCAGCAAGTTCAGTTAGACCTTCTTCCAGTGTTCTTGTGATAAATTTATTTTTGATGTAGTACTCCTCATTGGCACATTCCTGTCCCATTCGCATCAGATCATTGAGAGTGATTTTATCATTAAAATCCAATGTACTGGAAGAATAGATACTCAAAGTTGCATTTTCTTCAAAATGAGATAATTTAGCTGATTCTAGTTTTTCATCATCTGTTTGTTTATCAAGGACCGGATAAAGATGAAAAAGAATTAGTGAAATAATAAGTACTATATAAAGAAGTGTGTCAAGGAGTATCAACCATGCTTTAGTCATCAAACTGTTCATTGAAAATACATTTTTTGTGCTATATTAAAACTAACAAATAAGGCTACAGTTGATTCATACTTCATATTACTCTTGACCTATATTTTTTATACTTTTTGAACATGTAAAAGCAGATGAAAATGCCCACTGAAAGTTGTATCCTCCAAGTCTTCCTGTTACATCTAAAACTTCACCTAGAAAGTAAAGTCCTTTTTCCTTTTTACTCATCATCGTTAAACTATCTATTTCAGATGTTTCTACTCCACCTTTAGTGACTTCTGCCTTGGAGTATCCAAAGGTACCTGCCGGGGCAAAGTTATAATGATTTAAACCTTGAAGTGATTTTAATTCATCTGCTGTAAGCTTAGATGCTATTTTATCTTCTATAGCAAGTTGAATTAGGAAAGCCTTTGTAACGCGTTTTGGCATCGGCAAAAGTGAAGAGATCTGTTTTTTACTTCCCTTTATTGCATTCCATGAAAATCCAGGTAAAAAGTCTATTTCTATTTTCCCTTTTTCCCAGTAAAGAGAAGCATCAAGTACGGCAGGTCCACTTAATCCTTTGTGCGCAAAAAGTAAAGCGCCCTCACAGACAGATTCACCTACTGTTATTTTGACATCTGTTGCTACACCGGAGAGATCTTTAAAGAAAAACTGCTCTTTTTGTACTGTAAATCCTACCAGAGCCGGTGCCGTTTTTACAATACTATGTCCAAAAGACTCTGCAATGTCATATCCTATACTGCTTGCACCAAGTTTAGGAAAACTAAGTCCTCCAGAAGCAACGACCACAGCCTTGGCAGTAAGTGTCCTTTTATTGGTTTTTACATAAAATATCTCATCACGTTTTGTTACATCTAAAACATTTTCACTTAAATAAACTTGCTGTTTTTTACTCTCTTTTATAAAAATATCTACAAGCTCTTTAGCAGAATCTCTACAAAAGTACTGTGTCTCTTTTTTGATGACTGGTTCTAAGTTTTGTCGTTCTAACCATCTTAACAATGTTTTTTCATTAAACTTTTTTAACACAGGTGTAACAAAATCTTTATCGCCAAGAAAAAATTCTGTACCCATTTTTATGTTTGTTATGTTACACTTTCCCCCACCTGAAATGAGTATTTTTGCTCCCAGCTTAGGATTGGATTCTATAAGCGTTGCAGTGTTTTTAGGTAATAAGGATGCAAGCATAAGTGCACTGGCTCCTCCCCCTATAATAATAATCTGATTATTCATAAAAAGATTATATCCAAATGCTACACGTATAATACACATAAGATATCTAAAATATATCTATAAAAGGAACATACTATGAAAAAAATAATCGCTACACTACTGCTTACGGCCTCCATTACTTCTATCTCATATGCTGCAGAAAAATATGATACCAAAGCATTACGTGTAGTACAAAAGCAATGTACATCTTGTCATGGAACACCGTTCTATATGGCAAAACAAATAGATGATGAAGATTGGGAATTTTACTTTGAAACGGAAGGTAAGCTTGAAAAACTGCATAAAGGAAATGATAAAGGACTAGCAGCGATTAAGAATCCTCTCTTCCATGGTCGAAAAGATCGTATCTTAAAGTTTTTCATTGATAATTCTAAATATTCAGGATCAGTTAACGGATGTGATGCAAATTTTTGTGGAACTGTAAAATAGTCTAAAAGTTCCCCTTCAGATATGTTTTGTTACGATTAAGTAATAAAACAAATGGGGGAGCTATGTTTAGGGTCACTTTTCTAGTATTTATTATTACTACATTGTCTTGTAGTAACCTTTTTACCATTAGTGATCGTAATGGTAATGTCCTCCATACTAAAGATATACAACAGACCAACAATGCCTGTCTAAGCCAAAAGGCCACAGAATATTCACTTCAAGCAATCTATGACGAACTTCATCGTGCTGAACGACATGCACGTATGGCCGATGCTGCACGCAAAAGAGCATTACGCATTGTCAATGCACAAAAAGAAGCTGAAAATGCAGGTAAAACTTATCAAATCTCAGACATAGATAAACAACAACTACTTGAAGATGCCAAATACTTTAAAGGTGGAAAGTATGTCTGGGGAGGTACTTCTCCTAAAGGCTTTGACTGTTCAGGTTATGTACAGTATCTTTATAAAAAACATAATGTAAATCTACCAAGAACAGCATGGGCACAATCTAAAAAAGGCCTATCTATAGACAAAGATAATCTCCAAAAAGGTGACCTTCTCTTCTTTTTAACTGATAAAAAAAGAGGTATACCTATCACACATGTAGGTATATATATAGGTAATGGTGAATTTATTCATGCTGCATCTAAAAAAGATGGAATTATAATCTCCCCTATTACCCATGGAAGTTATGCCAGGACTTTTGTTTCTGCACGCAGGGTGACACAGAAATCATAATTTATGCTAAAATAGTCATAGAAACTAAGGTGAAAAAACTATAAATTTACTGGAGTGGTGATGAGAATCGTTATTGTAGGTGGTGGTATTGCTTCAGTGTATACTGCCAATAAGATAAAAGAGTTAAATCCTAGAGCTGATGTACTCATCATTACTGATGAGTCTTACCTTCCTTATGACAGAATACATTTGTGTAGACTTGTCGATAATAGCGCCCCTTTAAGTGATATAACCTTAGAACTTGACTCCACAGTGAACGTTGAACTCAATACTGCTATAACTTCCATAGATAAGCAGTCAAAATTCGTTATCTCAGAACATGCCATTTTTAAATATGACACACTTATTATCGCCACCGGATCAAAACCTAAAACTCTCTTTCCTATTGATACATTAAAAAACATTTCTACTTTTCGTTCTGCAGATGACAGTTATGCAATTAGAAAAGAGATCAAAGATAGAAATGTAGTAATCGTTGGTGTTGGTCCCATAGGCCTGGAACTTCTTGATACGCTCATTAGCATGGACGAGCCTAAAAGCATAACGATTATCTCTCGAGGTAATTATCTCTACGACAAAAGTATAGATCAAAACATGATCACTTTAATGCACACAGCTTTTACAGAAGACCCAAGAGTAAAGATACTCTATGGTGATGAGATCATAGACAAAGAGTTAGATGACAATGTTATCACGAAAGTCATAACCAAACAAACAACTATCGTAAACCCCTTCATCGTTTTTGGCATAGGTATTTCCCCCAATATTGACTTTGCCAAAGAGTCTCTACAAACACAAAAAGGTATCCTGGTTGATGAAACAATGCGTTCTTCTGATCCAGATATCTATGTAGTAGGTGAAGCTGCTCAGATCAATGAGAGTGGATATATAGCTACACATGTGCAATCATGTACACGCCAAAGTGATATTGCCGTTACTACTATTTTAGACCAGATGGATGAACCATTCAAGAGAGATGTTTCTATAGATGCATTAAAGGTAGGTGCATTTATGCTTAATGATGTTACCTCACCTTCTTACGATCCCCAAAATAAGAAGAATGAAAAGATATTGATCTCTAACAAAGAAGAAAACAGGATAGATCAGTACATCGTTAATGAGAATAAACTGTTAAGGTTTATCGGTATCAATACAAACATCGATTTATTACACCTTTCAACTATGATGGAAAAAGAAGAGGATGTTGACCCCTCTTATTTTTATGAC
This sequence comes from Sulfurovum sp., assembly GCA_016744875.1. Classification (GTDB taxonomy): domain Bacteria; phylum Campylobacterota; class Campylobacteria; order Campylobacterales; family Sulfurovaceae; genus Sulfurovum. Next base: position 23,296 of record JADGDL010000021.1, on the reverse strand, counting down.
CATCGTCTTGTAGGTAAACGAGGACCTTTGATCTGTAGCTGTACGGGTACGTATGAACTTGATCTTGTTGATATGATCAAAACAAATGCCCTAACCTCATTTTCTGAGTTAAAGCCCCTTTCAAAAGCCGGACGGGTCTGTGGACGATGTAAGATGATGATCTCTGACCTTATTAAGAGTACGCCTGTAGATCCTGCGGAAGCAAAACGTTTAAAAGAAGAACGCAAGAAAAAAGAAAAAGAGGCAGAATATGCCAAAGTACAAGCACGCATCAATAAATACAATTCCTTGCACCCACACAATGAAATAAGTACAGACAACCTTGAGAGTGCACTGGAGATCTTTGATAAGAACAGAGAGTTTAACCAATGGGTTTCCATGTTAACTGCTGAGATGAAGTTACACCCAGAGTTTGAATATCTTGTTAAAGATGGTGTAAAACATCTCAATAAAGTACCTATAATCTGGCTAGAATTAGCCGATTGTTCAGGTAACTCCGAAGGTTTTATCAAAAATGTAAATCCCTCTGTGGAAGACCTTATACTGGATTATATCTCTTTGGATTATCATGAACTTCTCATGGCAGCCTCAGGTGACAACTCTGAAAATGCACTGGACTCAGTGATAAAGAATGATAAGTATATTCTCATGGTTGAGGGTGCCATACCTTTGGGACTTGAAGGTAAATTCCTTCGTATAGGTGCAAAGGGAGAAACGGGAGAAGCACTGCTCAAACGTGTAGCTAAAGATGCTATGGCTGTATTTGCCATAGGAAGTTGTGCTCTGGATGGCGGCGTAGTTGCTGCGGCACCCAATCCTACGGGTGCAGTGGGTGTGAGTGAAGCCTTGGGACGTGATGACATCATCAATCTTCCCGGATGTCCGGTAAACCCCATCAATATAGTAGGTACACTCCTTCACTTTTTAATGTTTGATGAATTGCCAAAACTTGATGAAAAGAATCGTCCATTATGGGCATACTCTTACCGGATCCATGATAATTGTGAGCGTCGTGGTCATTTCGATATGGATGAGTTTGTTGAAGAATGGGGTGATGAAGGTGCTAAAAATGGCTGGTGTCTCTTCCACATGGGATGTAAAGGACCTTATGCACATCTCAACTGCTCACTTGCGAAATTTAATGAAGGTACCAGTTGGCCTGTTCAAGCAGGACATGGTTGCATCGCCTGCGGTGAAGGTAAGATCGCTTTTGACAAATATGCTAATAACAGAATGCTTGAAGACGAGGAAGACTTATGAAAAAGATCGTTATAGATCCTATTACAAGAATTGAAGGGCATCTGCGCATTGAAGTAGAAATAGATGAAGATAATGTGGTACAAGATGCCTGGGCTTCAGGGCAGCTCTTTAGGGGAATTGAGATCATTTTAAAAGGTCGTGACCCAAGAGATGCCGGACTGATCGCACAACGAATTTGTGGAGTATGTACCAATGTACATTATCGTGCATCTGTTTCTGCTGTTGAGAATGCTTATGAGATTATCCCTGTAGATAATGCAGAGATCATTCGTAACCTGACCACACTTAGTCTTTTTGTCCAAGATCATGTAGTACACTATTATCATCTGCACTCTTTGGATTTTGTAGATGTCACAAAAGCGATAGAGGCAGATATCTTAAAGTCTGTAGATGTCGCCAAAGCACATTCTCAGAATCCATTTAAGTGTTCAGCAAGCTATTTGGGAGAAGTGCAAGAAAAGCTCAAAAAATTTATATCTGCGGGGAGACTCGGGCTATTTGCCAATGGCTATTGGGGTCATGAAGCTTACAAACTCACACCCGAAGAGAATTTAATACACATGAACCACTACTTTGAAGCTTTACATATCCAACGGGAATTGGGAAAAGCTATAGCGATCTTTGCAGGTAAAACACCCCACCCGCAAAATTTAGTGGTAGGAGGTGTCACTTCTGTAGCAGATATGCTGAACCCTGACAGGCTCAACCAGTTTATGTTTATCATGAAAGAGACAAGAGAGTTTATACAAAATGCATATCTTCCTGATATACATATGGTCACCAAAGCTTATATGGATGGTATGAAGCAAGGTGAAGGAAGAGGTCTTGGAAATTTCTTGGCAACCGGCGGATATACCTTTGGTAAAAAACAGATGCTTTTTGAATCAGGTGTTGTTTTTGATCATCACTTTGATGCATTGGAGCCTTTTGGGATAGAGCATATCACGGAACATGTCAACCGCTCATGGTATGAAGGAGAGATAACAGATCTTTACGAGAGCAGCACTGAACCATTTTATACAGATCTCAATGATGATGGAAGTTTAAAGACAGAAGGTAAGTATTCCTGGATAAAATCACCACGATATAAAGGTAAAGCAATGGAGGTTGGTCCACTTGCCCGTATGATCGTAGGATATCTTCAAGAGTCACCTGTTATTAAACCTGTAATGCAGGAGTGGATGGATAAATACAGTTTAGAACTCATCGACTTCTCTTCTACGATAGGAAGAACAGTGACAAGAGCCATAGAAGCTGAGATATGTAATGAATATATTTTTGATTTTATCAGTGACCTGATAGAAAATATCAAATATTACAATGAAGAGACATGGACAAAATATTCATTTGAAAGTTTGGAAAAAAGTGCAAGAGGAAATGCAGTATATGAAGTGCCCCGAGGTGTATTGTCTCATTTTATAGACATAAAGGAGTCAAAGATAAACAATTATCAGGTCATAGCCCCAACCACATGGAACGCTTCCCCCTGTGATAACAAACAAAGAGGACCTTATGAAGAATCTATGATAGGGATAAAACTTGATGATCCTTCTAATCCTTTAGAGATATTACGTGTGGTACACTCTTTTGATCCTTGTCTGGCATGTGCAGTACATGTGATGGATATAAAAGGAAAGACCATTGCTGAATATAAAGTAAATAATTTATGAAGTGTAAATTAATTACTTCCGTTTAGATACAATACACTATGAAAATCACAGATATCCGAACCCAAATCCTCAAAGCGCCACTTAAAAACCCTTTCATTACTTCTTTGCGTCGTGTTGATACTCTTGAAGACCTCGTTGTTATCATAGAATGTGATGATGGAACTGTGGGGTATGGTGAAGGTGCGCCGACTCCTGTGATCACTGGAGAGACTATGGGGTCTATGGTGGCAACTATTGAGTATATAAAGCCACAACTTATAGGCAAAGAGATAGAAGATTTTGAGAGCATTTTAGGATTAGTATATTCTTTAATATTAAAAAATACCACAGCTAAATCTGCACTTGAAATTGCTTTATATGACTTAAAGGCAAAAGCTTCTAAACTACCTCTATACCGTATGTTGGGTGGGACTAAAACGGCATTTAACACAGACATTACCATAAGTATGGGTGAGATAGAGAAGATGATTACAGATAGCCAAGATGCCGTGGCTTTGGGCTATGATACACTCAAGATAAAAATAGGTGATGATCCAAAGAAAGATGTGGAACGTGTGGTAGCCATACATGATGATTTAGACAAACATATCAAACTAAGACTCGATGCGAACCAAGGCTGGTCAGCACAGGAAAGTGTAGAACTTCTTCATGCTTTAGAAAAACAGGACATCATTGCAGAGTTCATAGAACAACCTGTCGCAGCGGATGACATAGAGGGACTTAAGTACATCAAAGAAAGAGTACAAACTCCCCTGCTCGCAGATGAGAGTATATTTTCCGTAAAAGATGCACGTAGACTGCTTGAAATGGAAGCCATAGACTATGTGAACATTAAGCTGGCAAAAACAGCAGGTATAAGCCAGGCACTTCAACTAGCTGACCTTTCTAAAGAATTTAGTGTCAAATGTATGATAGGCTGTATGCTCGAAGGTCCTATATCAGTAGCTGCCGGTGTACATGTGGCTTCTGCTAAAGCTGACATCATTACAATGTTAGATCTCGATGCTGTAAGTCTTTTGGCATCACATCCGGTAAAAACGAGTATACAATTTAATGAAAGTGAGATTTTGCTTTCAGATGAACTAGGGCTAGGTGTGAGTTATGAAAGCTAAACGCATAAAACTTAACTGTGATATGGGTGAGGCTTTAGATATAAGCTTAGATGAGCAGATCATGCCTTACATCGACATGGCTAACCTCGCATGTGCATTTCATGCAGGAGATCCAGTGATCATGCATAAGAGTATAAAAAATGCAAAGGCAAACGCTGTAGACATTGGAGCACACCCCTCATACCCTGACCTTGAGGGTTTTGGCAGACGTGAAATGCAATGTAGCACTGAAGAGATAGTCTCTTTTATAATTTATCAGTGTGGTGCTTTAGATGCACTGTGTCAAAGTTATGGTGTAAAAATGAGTTATATTAAACCCCATGGCGCATTATATAATACTATGATGAAAGATCTTGAGGTATTTAAAGCCATAGCTAAAGCAGTCTCAAAGTATGACAAGAACATCAAACTGATGATACTCTCTAACGTTCAAAATGAAAAGTTTGCATCAATAGCGGGTAAGTATGATGTTTCACTACTCTATGAAGTTTTTGCAGATAGAGCTTATCAGGATGATGGAAACCTCGTACCACGTTCAGAAGAAGGTGCCGTACTTAATTCAGTAGAAGAGGTACTACAAAGAGCCAAACTGCTACATAACGAAGGGATCATAGAAAGTATAAATGGTAAAAAACTCTCTCTTCATGCAGATACACTTTGTGTACATGGTGACAATGCCCATGCTCTCACACTCATACAAGCCCTGTATCAACTATGAAGATAGAAACTGCTTCTGTTGACTCTGTTATACTTTACTTTGAAGAACGTATCTGCGAAGAGGTTCTAGACAAAGTACAACATGCCTATAATGCACTAAAATCACTACAAAATATTATCAACCTAACGCCCTCCTATCATTCCATATTGATAGAATATAATATTAACAAATATAATGATGAAACTATTAAGACAAAAGTAAAAGATATCATCCTCTCTACAGCCCACACCAAGGGCACAATACAAGGTAAGACAATTGATATACCTGTAGACTATACCAAAGGTTTAGACCTTGAATATGTAGCTAAATTACACGGTCTCACATCCACTCAAGTGATAGCTAAACATACTGCTAAAACCTACCGAGTCTATGCCATAGGTTTCATAGTTGGATTTGCTTATTTGGCCAGTATAGATGATGCAATAGCCACACCAAGACTTGCAAATCCAAGAGCTAAAGTTCCTAAAGGAAGTGTTGCCATAGCAGAGTCTCAAACAGCCGTTTATCCACAAGAAAGTGCTGGAGGATGGAACATCATTGGACATACAGAATTTGATGACTTTGAAGAGTTTGAAATAGGTGACAGTGTGAGGTTCATAAGTGTTTAAAGTACTCTCAGGTGGAATGTTCTCCGGCATACAAGACTTAGGACGCCAAGGATACACCCATCTGGGTATCACCCCTTCAGGTGCGATGGATGAGTACGCTTACAGATGGAGCCAAAAACTACTAAATGAGATAGATGGAAACGCTTTAGAAATACTCCTAAGCGGACTCAAACTTCTAGCAACAGCACAAACCACGATAGCTGTATGTGGTGCAGATCTAGACTTTCGCATTAATGGTATCACTCAACCCATCTGGCAAACACATCACATACAAGAAAATGACATACTTTCTTTTGAGAAAAAGCATTCAGGAATGAGAGCCTACCTGGCAGTCAAGGGTGGATTTCATGTACCGAAGTACCAAGAGAGCTATGCCGCTACGATCAAAGAGCATAAAGGTAAAAAACTAGAAGCTGGTGACACCCTACCCTTTACCAAGAGCCCAAATATATGGGTAAAACGTGTACAAGAAAAGTACATACCAAACTACCTTGACCACCTCACACTACGCATCGTACTAAGCTACCAACATGATTACTTCACAGAAGGACAAAAAGAGAAGTTCTTCTCTACCACCTACACCCTCACACCACAGATAGATCGTATGGGCTATAAACTCCAAGGTGAAGCAATGATACCCTCAAAAGGAGGCATCATTTCAGAAGGCATCACTTTTGGTGCCGTACAAATACCCCCGGATGGACAACCTATCATTCTGCTCAAAGAGAGACAAACTATAGGAGGATATCCTAAGATAGGCTCTGTTCTACCGAGTGATTGTTTTAAATTGTCTCAATTACCCATAGGGGATAAAGTAATGTTTGAAGCTATCTCTATTGGAGATGCTCAAGAAGAAATGAAGGTATATAATTATTTTTTTAATCAACAGACATTATCTAAGGAATACAACTAATGGATAGCACAACATATGATTCGAAAAACCTGTTAGCACTCAATAAGCCAAAAGGCTATGTGGTCACACGATCTGATGAACTTGGTCGAAAAACAGTTTATGATCTTTTGCCCGATTGGGTTTTTCATGACGGATGGATGCCTATTGGACGCCTTGATCTAGAATCTAAGGGTCTTCTACTCTTCACAACCAACGGTAAAATCGGAAACGCATTGACCAAACCTGGAGGTTGCATTAAAGTATACGAGATATGGGTCAGGGGCCATGTAACAGACGAACATGTCGCGCTGGCAATGAAAGGCGTGGAAAGCAGGCACGGTCTCCTCAAAGCTCTTAAGATCGAAAAAATAGGTATGGGTGGCGCAAAAACAAAGCTAAGCATAGTGATCGACGAGGGAAAAAATCGTCATATTCGCCGACTTTTTGGGGCACTCAAAGACCCAAAATTTGGGACGCCCTTAAAGGTCTTGGAATTGAAACGAATCAGTATTGGCAGTTTTAAACCCAAGATCGAAAGCGGTAAGTGGCGTTACCTATCATTAGAAGAAGAGAGAATGCTTATTCAAAATATTGATTACTAAGAAGAGCTATTTTTTTGCCTCTTTGATAACCTGATAAGCCTGATTTATTTCTTGCATTTTAGCTGTTGCTTCTTCTATGTAAGCCGCATCTTTCTCTTGTGCTATCATGATATCAGGATGATACTCTCTAACCAGATTTCTATAGGTCTTTTTGATAGTATTAAAATCATCATTTGGATGTACACCTAAGGTTTTATAAGCTTCTTCCATGCTCATAGTTTGAGGTTGGCTCTTTGTCATGTTCTCAAATTTATGTAAGATAGCCTCATAGTCACTAAGTGCTATATTTAACTCAGTCACAATAACACGCAAGACCTTATCCTCATCGGAACTAAGTCCATCATCGACAAAGGCAAGTTGGATTAAAAACTCTACAAACTGTCTACGCTTTAAGATGCTACGTCCTAGTAGTTTGTTTAAGGATTGTGCTACCTCTTTGGTATCATCTTTCTGCTTTTCTTCATTAAAGATCTCTTTTAAAATACTTCTTGTTTTCTCTTTTTCTATAAAAATTTTAGAGATATCATCAAACATCATACCTATCAGTTGTGCTTCTAGCTCACTGACGCGACCATCTGCTTTAGCCACTTTGGCCACAAGTGCAATAAAATGTCCTAAACTACTCTCTCTAAATAACGCTTTAGAGCCTGATAACTTATTGAGTTTATGTCTAGCATACACCTTATAGAGTCTAAGTGCTACATATAAAGCAGCTACCACGGAAAGTGTTACAAATATGTTAACGATAAAAATATAATAAAACCCTATTAAAAAGATCGCTAAATATATCCATTTTCTAAATTTAATCATTCTTTGTCCATTTCTAATAATTTTAGCAATTTTATCAAAATTTACTCAAAGTATGGTATTACCCTTTAAATCATTGAGATACAATACCACCATGAAAACACTAGAACAACTCAGATCAGGTAAACTTATAGGTGAAAAGAAACTCGTACTTGCATGTGGGCTGAGTGAGTTTCCTCAAGAGATTTTTGACATGGCAGAAACACTTGAAGTCCTCGATATGACTGATAATAAGCTCAGTAGCCTACCCAGTAACTTTGGAAAACTCAAAAATTTAAAGATCCTCTTTTTATCAAACAACCTCTATGAAGAAGTACCAACAGTTTTAGCTGACTGTCCCAAACTCTCAATGATAGGCTTTAGAAATAACCATATAAAAACTTTGTCAGAAAATGCTCTGCCTCTAAGTACACGTTGGCTGATACTCACAGATAATGAACTTAAAACATTACCTGATTCTATAGGTGATTTGACACTTTTGCAAAAATGTATGCTTTCAGGGAATAAGCTTACTTCACTGCCACAAAGTATGACTAATTGTCATAACCTAGAATTGCTACGTATCGCTGTTAATAAATTAGAATCACTCCCTAAATCTATACTGACATTGCCTAAACTCTCATGGTTAGCTTATGGAGGTAACCCATTTTGTGAGAAACATCCTTCCTGTGATACACCACTCAAGGTTGTGAATTGGGATAGTTTAGAGATAAAAGAAGTATTGGGTGAAGGTGCTTCAGGGCTTATATCCAAGGCTGTGTATGAACAAAAAGAAGTAGCTGTAAAAGTCTTTAAAGGTGATATTACCTCTGATGGTTTACCTGAAGAAGAGATGGATATCAACATTTCTATGGGACATCATGACCATCTTGTAGATGTAATTGCACGTGTGACAGGGCATCCTGATGGAAAAGATGTTTTAATGCTGGAACTCATTCCTTCATCATTTTTTAATTTGGGTCTTCCGCCAACACTTCAAACATGTTCACGAGACGTATATCCCGAAGGGTTTACACTTACCTTTGACCAAGGTATCAAAATACTTCAAGGTATGGCAAGTGCATCAGTACATATGCATGAAAGAGGCATCATGCATGGTGACTTTTATGCCCATAACATCATGATAGACAGTGAAGCTAACCATATACTGGGTGATTTCGGTGGAGCATCCTACTTTGAACCTAAAGAAGTAGAAATTCGTAATGCTTTAGAACGTTTGGAAGTGCGGGCTTTTGGATGTTTGATTGAAGAGATGTTGGAACTGAGTAAGAAGTATCATACACCCAATGAAACTAGAGAGAAACTTACACAATTAATGATGAGCTGTCTAAGTAAAGAGAATGAGAAACGCCCTCTTTTTAAAGAAGTATTGGAAACACTATCAAATATTTAATCATATAATTATTGGGGTTCGTAAATGTCAATGCTAAAATATATTATCATTATACTTCTCTTTAGTACATTGTCTTGGGGTTGTGCAGTCTGCAAAGTACAGGTACCCAATGTTGATGTATACATCGATGAAACACACAATGATAGTAATATAACACTAAATATCATATGGAAATTTCAAGACTACTTCTCTGCTGAAACTAAGCTCTCGTATGATGAAAACCGTAACCAGATACTTGACCCTGAGGAAATCAACACTATTCACTCCAATTTCATCGAATATCTCGAGAAAGAGTACTACCTAACCCATATCAAGTATGTTAAGGATGTGAATACGTTTGAAGAGGCTAACTATCTCACATTCAATATAAAAGGTTCTCAAACAGAGTTTATAGATGATAGATTACTGTTTAGATATACCCTTATATTACATAGTGCTCCTCGTAAAGATGAAGTACTCTACATAAAACTACATGATGATCAGCGTTATTTTAACTTCACCATCTCTGAGATAATACTACAAGATAAATCATCCACTAAAAGTATCTTTAAATCCGGATATAGTACTTTATTTGTCCCATTTGGTGATATGGTAAATATTTCTGAAGATAAAGTTGCCAATATCATTGAACATTCTAATGATACAGATTATGAAGAAGAGCCTGAACCAGAAGGTTTCCTTGGAATGTTAACTGTGGCAATGGATACGATCAAAGACCATGTATTAGATCTTATAGAGGATATCGTGATGAATGAGTCAATCAGCTCCTACATCTGGCTGCTCTTTTTTTCACTTATATATGGAGTCATACATGCACTTGGACCAGGTCACGGGAAAAGCCTTGTAGCAGCTTACTTTCTTGGCAATAACCGTTCGACCTTCAAAGCTTTCACTGTTGCGACACTTATTGGCGTGGTACATACATTCTCTGCATTTATGCTCACATTTACACTCTACTATATACTCAATGCATACCTAAGTGAGTACTTTGAGGATCTTGAGTATGTAACGATCAAGATCAGTGCAATGATCATCATTATTATTGCACTTTACCTTCTCTATAAAAAGTTGCCGAAAAAGCAGAAGCAAACACCACTTTGGTCTTCGGAAGATTCAACACAACATCAATCAACTTGTGGATGTGGTGCGTGTAAAAATACTTCAAGTGATTTAGGTATCATCCTTTCTGCTGGTATTGTTCCATGTCCTGGTACTATCACTATATTTGTTTTTTCACTAAGTTTTGGTGCTTATATGGTAGGATTCCTCTCAGCGATCTTCATGAGTCTTGGCATGAGTCTTGTGATCTTTTTAGCTGCACTGCTCTCTTTGAAAATACGTAAAAACACCTCTCAAAGAACTAAAGTAAGAGTGATTCTTGACTATGGAAGCCTACTCTTTATTTTTTTACTTGGAGTAATTCTTCTAGTATTATAAATCAGTACATGATAAAACAACTTTTTTACGCTGAAAATTCTTTGTTCAAGTTGAAATACAAAGAATAGACCTTTTTCAAATAATCTATCATAGAGATGAACAAGATTCAATCATACAGTTCTAATCAATAACTATGCTACCCCTAAGTTACGCATAAATTTTCCCGCTATGGTTCTACTTCTCTCTTTAAAAATATCTGCACTTTGTGGCGCGTAAACTTCATCTAAAGTTTTAAAAAAGAGTTTTAACCACTGTTCAAAGACTTTATGGTCAAGGTCATCCATCATTATGTGAGGTTTAAACGGATCTCTTTTATAAGAGGTATCTCCTAGTACAATTGATGCCCAGAAATCAACCAAACGTTTTAAATGTGGTGGCCAGTACTTATTGTCCATGTCCTCACCAAGTTCTTCTATGAAATATGGACCGACAAGGTCATCTTTCAATATACGACTGTAAAAATTCATCACCATGGTTTCTATGTTGTCTTTTGTTATTTGATCTGCTAACATCTCACTCACTTCATTATATTTATATGAAGTTATAACAAATTTGGCTTCACTTTTCTTTGACTATTATCAATTAATTCTCTCTACATCACTATTTCGCTATAATCCATTTTATGAATAAAATTACACTCATTTTCCTATTGTCAACAACATATATATTTTCGAATATCAACGCTATAGTCAGTATCTTACCACAACAGACTTTTGTCAAAGCTATCGGTGGGGACAAGGTAAATGTTGCACTCATGGTACAACCGGGGAACTCTCCTCACACTTATGAGCCAAAACCTTCACAGATGATTGATATCGCTAAAGCAGAACTTTATTTTGCGATAGATGTTGAGTTTGAAGATGTCTGGCTACCTAAATTTAAAAACCTCAATTCTAATATGCAGGTCATTGATCTTGCAAAGAATGTTACAAAGATAGAAATGCAAACAGCACATGAAGAGAAGTCTACAGATGAAGGGCATGATGGACATGCACATCACGATGCACACAACCATGAGGGAGCTGATCCACATATCTGGACTGCCCCTTCAAATGTGAAGATCATCGCTCAAAATATTTTTGACGCATTAAGTAAAAAAGACCCGAAAAATACAGACTACTACAAAACCAATTTAACTACCTTTTTATCTGTAGTAGAAAATACAGATAATGAAATTAAAGAGATACTCTCTAGCCTAACAACATCACGTAAATTCATGGTCTTTCATCCTTCATGGGGTTACTTTGCAAATGATTATAATTTAGAACAGATCCCTGTTGAGGTAGAGGGAAAAGCGCCTAAACCCCGAGAACTTATACATTTGATCAAAGAAGCTAAAGAAGAAAAGGTTAACGCTGTCTTCACACAACCAGAGTTTTCTGACACTTCAGCAAAGATCATCGCTAAAGAGTTGAATGTACCCGTAGTAAAAGTTTCTCCACTCTCTGCAAAATGGTCAGAAAATCTTATAAATATTGCCGAAGTGATCGCAGGTAGAAAATAAATGTCAGTAATAGATATAAAAAACCTTTCTTTTGCTTATGAGAAGCAGTTGATACTTGACAATATCAATCTCAAAGTCGAAAAGAAAGATTTTTTAGCGATCATCGGACCTAATGGTGGAGGTAAATCTACCCTACTCAAACTTATATTGGGTATCAATACATTAGATAAGGGAAAGATCACTGTGTTGGGTAGCCCACCCAAACGAAGTCTTACTCAAATAGGTTACGTACCTCAAAACACGAATGTAAATACAGATTTTCCCATTAAAGTCATAGAAGTAGTTATGATGGGTCATGTAGAGGGTAAAAGACCCCTATTTGGTTATGGTAAACATGAGGTTCTTTGTGCCATGGGCGCTTTAGAACAAGTTGGCATGGCTGACTTTGCCCAAACAAAGATAGGCTCACTCTCAGGCGGGCAACGTCAAAGAGTAATGATAGCAAGAGCGCTCTGTGCACACCCACAGATACTCATACTGGATGAACCAACATCCAGCATTGACATTACAGGACAACGTGAGATCTATGAGTTGTTAAAAGAACTTAACGAATACATCACTGTCATCGTTGTAAGTCACGATATCTCTGTCATCCTTGAATATGCTAACAAAGCAGCCCATGTAAATAAAAACCTTTCCTACCATGACATATCAGACAAACAGTCCACTTTCCATACACATGGAAACGATGAACACTTCTGTGAGATAGAACTGCTTCAAATGCTTGGTGCTGATAGCTGTAATACTTGTGAAGATGAGAAACCTCAGTGGAGGGAAAAACCATGATAGAGGCTTTACAGTTTGAATTTATGCAACATGCCTTATTGGCGGGGATACTTGTAAGTTTTGCATCGGGTATCATAGGTTCGCTCATTGTTGTGAACCGTATGGTATTTTTAGCAGGAGGGATCGCACACACATCTTATGGAGGGATCGGTCTTGCTGTTTATTTTGGATTACCTATTTTCCTGGGAGCATCTCTTTTTGCAGTAGGTGCTGCCCTACTCATCGCAGCATTAACACTTAAAAAGCGCCACCGCATGGATACCTTTATAGGACTCATCTGGGCTGTAGGTATGGCGATTGGTGTGATTTTTGTCGATCTGACTCCTGGCTATAACGTAGATCTCATGAGCTATCTCTTTGGTTCCATTTTGGCTGTTAGCAGTGAAGACCTTTATTTTATGGGCGGTTTGTTGTCAGTTATACTTATTGTTGTAACATTTTGGTACCGTGATATTTTAGCTGTCTCTTACGATTCTGAGTATGCAGGACTTCGTGGTGTAAATGTAAAGTTTTTTTATACACTCATACTTATACTCTCAGCGCTCACTGTGGTTATAGCTATCAAGGTTGTAGGACTCATCTTGGTCATTGCGATGCTTACCATTCCTGTTTACATTGCAGAAAAACTCTCAAGTTCCCTCTTTACTATGATGTTCCTATCAGGGGCCATTGCTACACTTTTTACCCTAGTTGGATTATGGTTCTCTTATACCTATGATCTTACATCAGGTGCATCTATCATCATGGTTTCCGCTGTTTCTTTAGGTTTATTTTTACTTATGAATCGTGGAAAATAATATTAATAAACATTTAAAAGGTAGCGTACAACTATTTTAAATATCTCATGAATCTCACTTAATCTTGGATACTCCAGACTTCCATATTCTCTCCTATACGAATGATTCTACTTGAGTTTCCTTCACTAAACATCGCTCCATGAAGAGCACCTTTTTTCGACCCAATAACATCAATCAGTTTTCCACTTTTAAGACTCCAAAGATAAATAAAGTGATGATCATATGCCATAAGATATTTCTGATTACGGCTCATATCCAAACCTTTTACTATCATATGTCTATCAGCTTTAAAAACTTTATGTACCTTTCCATTTTTTCTATCAATAATATTGATTGTATTGTTTTGTGTGGCATAAATTAACTCTTCATCATTGTATGGATTAATATAGAATGCTGATACAAGTTTTCCTTCGGTCTCTATTTTCCCTTTATAATCAAAAGATAATGACTTTCCTTTATCTTTTACTTTCCAGTGCTCGACTTCACCCTTATCACTCATAATATATAGTTCTTCTGAGTTTTTAGTTGCTGTTATATATTTTAAATTTGGTGTGAAATATTTTTTCGTTAAGTCAATAAACTTAGGTTGTAAATCTGAAATGATTTTTCCATGAACCAAATCCAGGAATAGAATCTTCTTTTTATCAAAAAGTACCAATACTTTATTATCATTTAAAAAAAGCTGTGGAGAATAACGTTGAGGAATAGATATTTTCTGTAACCTATTCTTTACTCTGTCGTAAAGATAAATATGCTTAAGTGTATATGTTGCAATCAAATTACCATCTCTAGAAAGTACCACATGACTTTTATGATTTAATTCTTTATGAACATGACTCTTTTCAAATCCATCAGTATTTTTACTTATCATATATGCTTCTCTATCAACCAAAAAGAAAGCTGGACTTTCTGTATGCGTGTTATTGACTTTTGGAAATCTAGGCATCATAATTGGGACCTGTTTACCTTTAGTATTTCCATAAAGAGAAACTGCTGATTTCTTTTGATTATATTTATGTTTACTCACTATATTTTCCATTACGAAAGAGACATTATTTAACTCTTGACTACTACATAGTTCTTTTACATACTCCATAGAAAAATTATCAAGCATTATTTTTGTACCATTAATTATTACAAAGTCTAACCCCTCATATGATTTATTTCCAAAATATATGGTTTCGTCCATATTGATGAAGTTTAATAAGCTTTCACACATTAGACCTTTTTCAAGCCCTTCATATGTTAATTTTATACCTCCTTTTGGCATACCATTTATAAGAATTCTCTTACCTAATACAGGAGTTATTGTATCATTTCCTGTAATGAATTTTTTAGGGATCATTCCAGATTCAATCGCTTTTTTATTATCAAGATCAACTGTCGATTTTCCATCAAAAGTACCACAGTAATACTTCAGAAGTTCTCTCTTCTGCTCACCAGCCATACGTATTTTATGTTTTAGGTCTCTATCTCTTTTTCGCTTCTCTTTTTCTTTTTTACTTATTGGTGTCATTGGACTTGCCTGACCCATATCTCCCAATAATCCTTTCTCATATACTTTAGAGCAATCAAAAAAATGTTTCATCTCTTTAGATTTGCCTTCCGCTTCCATTTTCATTCGTATGGTTGTGGTCCACCATCTTTGACTATTAAAAATATTGGCATAAAAAGTCTCTTTTAACCCTTCTATACGAAAATCTTTAACTCTGGCCATAATGAGAGCAAAATCATTTTTACCATCATCACCGACTATACAGTTTTTTAATCTTAAAAGTTTCAATGATTCAGTATTTGGCGTACCTCGTGAAGGTTCTTCTAAAAGTTTTTTCATTAATGCATGATATTCTTTTGCAAACTTCATTTTAGTTGCATTATTATCATATTGTTTTAAAAAAGCATTCAGGTTTTCAAGTTTTGCTATAACTTTTTTTGGTTTAGTTTTAGTTTTTTTATCAACCTTCGGGATAAATGTTGAAAGGTTCATTTTGGTAATATTATTTTCACAATAATACTCAATCTCTTTAGGTAAGAATTCTGTTTTAAGTCCATAATACTGTGTCATAATACTTTTTCTTGCTAATTTACGCTTGTGATTATGATCGAATTCTTCATTTGCATACAATTTCATCTCTCTTTGACATGCTTCAAGATAAAGTATTTCCTGCTTCATTTCTTTTCTTTTAAAAGGCTGATCATAATGTCGTATCATCTCTTCTTTCAAATAGGCTTCACGACGAAGAATATCTTTTTGTAATGTTGTAGCTTTCATCTGTTCTATCTGATCAAAAATATTTTTAGGAATAGTAGTTTTAGGATAATTTTTAAGTGTTGACAAATTATAGTCATTCATCTCACTGTTTTTAGGCAACACAGTATATTTTGGAGGATTCAGTAAAATACGCTTACGTAATTCACTATCATACTTATCCATTTTTGCTGAAGATTCAGAAGCGCCATCTACATGTATAGTTCCCTCCACTCTACGCAGTTTTTTTAACTTCTTCCTATCTTCGTCATTCTGAACTAAAGTATCTTCTAAGATATCATCAAATTTATAATACAATTTACATTTATGTTCTATATCACTCTCAATATGCCATAGCCTCCAATAATCAAGCTCTGTTTTAACCAATTCTTCTCTTGTATCTACATTATCAATTCTATATTTAAGTGCTAAAAGATAAGAAGTTGACATCACCTTATCATCTTTAGAAAAGCATTCAAATGAATCAAGTAACTGTTTGCTTTCAATTGGAAGTTCATCTGAAAACTCCACAGAATAAAGAAGTGTACTAAATAGTACAAATATAAGTATACGTTGCATTGATAACCTTTAGATAAAATTAAGAAAATAGTATCTAACTTATAGTTAAACATAGAGACAAAACTATACAAAGTAAATCAATATATCTTGATACATTGTTCGTTTTACGCTACACTACATTTATGAACACATTTTTACAAACTATCGGTGCGATAAATGATGAAACAAGGCTTACTATACTAAGATTCATAGATGAAAATGGTGCAGTTTGTGTCTGCGATATAGAATCAGCCTTTGGTATGATACAGTCCCGTATATCAAGACACCTCAAGATCCTCAAAGAAGCAGGCTTTTTACGTGTTGAGCGAAAAGGACGCTGGGCATACTATTCCATTCGTTCCCCTCTTGATAAGTTTCGTCAAGATGTTTTAAAAGAGATATCTTACTTAGAGATGGATCTACCTGAACTGTCTTCTGGATGTAAAAGTTAATTAACTCACCTACTTTAAAATCTAAGTGCTAAAATAGCATTAAAAAAAGGATAAATATGGCAGCAGGACTTTTAACGCTATTGGATGATATTTCAGTACTTATGGATGATGTAGCAACCATGAGTAAGGTAGCAACTAAAAAAACGGCAGGAATTCTTGGGGATGACCTTGCCGTGAATGCGGAGAAGGCTTCAGGCTTTACCTCTTCACGTGAACTTCCAGTACTGTGGGCCATTACAAAAGGCTCCTTTATCAATAAAGTTATCATCCTTCCTTTTGCTTTTTTACTTAGTGCCTTTGCACCATGGATCATAATTCCCATACTTATGATAGGTGGAATTTATTTAGCCTATGAGGGTATGGAAAAAATATATGAGTACTTCTTTCATCGTCATGAGAGAAAACCTCTAGAAAACCTAGAGCAAAAGAGTAAAGAAGAAGTACTTGCTGAAGAAAAGGCTAAAATCAAGTCTGCCATTATCACAGACTTCATACTCTCTATAGAGATCATCATCATCGCACTTAGTACCGTGTCGAAAGAACCTATGGTAGTACAAATAGCCGCAGTATCATTTGTAGCACTTATCGCTACTGTAGGTGTCTACGGTATCGTTGCTTTGATTGTACGTATGGATGACTTTGGGTACAAACTCATCGCTATGAATGGTGGAGAAAGTAGCCTCGGTGAGTTTTTCGTACGTGCCCTACCCAAAGTCATCAAGGCACTCACTATCATAGGTACGATAGCTATGCTTCTTGTAGCAGGTGGTATCTTTGTACACAACTCCCACATGATACATGAACTTGTACATAACATTCCATTTCTCTTTGGTGATCTTATGGTTGGTGCAATTATTGGTGCTATAGCTGTGGCTACCATGATGAGTATTAAGAAGATAAAAGGTTAAAATTAAATAATATTAAGTTATCTAATTATCTCTACTCATAATTCATTTATTTATATATCAAGATATCTTGATATATAAATATTATTACGCTACAATTCAATCTACATAATAAAATAAGGTAGATCACTATGGATAAAAAAGTACTTATACTCTGTACAGGAAACTCATGCCGAAGTATCATCGCAGAAGCACTCATCAATGCTAAACTTGAAGGCATCAGTGCTGAGAGTTCAGGTGTTAAAGCTTCAGGACGTGTAAACGAAAATGCTAAGAGCCTTTTAAAACAAAAAGGGATATGGAACGAGTCTTACCACTCTAAAACACTCGATACTGTTATAGATAACGATTATGATCTAGTGGTCACGGTGTGTGGTCATGCACAAGAGACTTGCCCGATGTTTCCAAAACCGGTTAAAACCATATATGTAGGATTTGAAGACCCAGATGGTAAAGGGTTTGAGGCATTTGAAGAGACATACAAAGAGATAGAAGAGATACTACTTCCAAAAATAGTAGAAACACTAGGATAAGAAATGAACAAAAACGTATTTAAAACAGATAAAGGTATTAAGATAGCCTTTTCTGGATCAGTAGAAAAACAAAATATTGTAAAGATGGTAGAGAATTGTGCAACTGGACAGTGTGAGTGTATGTCAGATGAAACAAAACAGAAGATCACAGACATGAAAGTCTCAGGTATAGATGGCGATGTTAATCTTGATCTTACCGGAGATGTCAGTCAAGAAGAAATTGAGTCTGCACTGGCTAAATCTAAAGTAATTAATGAGAACCCATGCTCTTAGCTTCTGCCCTCTTCATTGTAACTCTTGTCTTCATTATTTGGCAACCTAAAGGGCTTCAGATAGGTACTACTGCTATCATTGGTGCAGTTGTTGCTCTTATACTTGGTGTGGTGAGTTTTGATGATGTTATTACCGTAACAGATATCGTATGGGATGCTACGCTTGCTTTTATAGGTATCATTATCCTTTCACTTGTTCTGGATGAGATAGGCTTTTTTGAATGGGCCGCACTAAAAATGGCAAAACTCAGCGGTGGTAATGGTAACCTGCTTTTTGTCTACATCTTACTCTTAGGTGCATTGGTTGCAGCATTCTTTGCCAATGACGGTGCAGCACTTATCCTTACTCCTATTCTCCTAGCAAAAATGAAACACTTGAACATGAAACCTTTAGCCATCTTTGCTTTTCTTATGGCAGGTGGATTTATAGGTGACAGTGCTTCCAGCCCACTGGTCATTTCAAATCTTACCAACATCGTCACTGCGGGTTATTTTGATATAGGTTTCTGGGAGTATGCAAAAAATATGTTCTTGCCTAACCTAATGGCTATCATCGCATCACTTGTGGTACTCTGGATCTATTTCAGAAAAGATATACCTAAACACCTTGATGTTGAAAATCTTGCTACACCTGAATCTGTTATAAAAAATATGACCATGTTCAAACTTAGCTGGTGGTTCTTAGGACTCTTAATGGTCGGATACTTTGTAGGTGACTATTTTAATTTACCCGTGTCACTATTTGCACTTGGTGGAGCTTTGATCTTTCTGGCACTTGCTAACCATCATAAAGCTGTAAAACCTATGGAGACCATAAAGTCTGCACCATGGCAAGTTGTTTGGTTCTCTATAGGTCTTTATGTGGTTGTCTATGGACTTAAAAATGCTGGACTCACAGATACAGTTGCATCGTGGATCATAGCGCTTCAAGCCCAAGGTGAAGCCATCGCTATTATAGGTACAGGTTTCCTCGCGGCAGGACTTAGTTCTATCATGAATAACATGCCTACCATCATGGTCATGGATATTGCCATCGACCAAGTAGGATATGTAGGAAATGAAGCACTTGTCTATGCAAACATACTAGGATCTAACCTAGGTCCTAAAATGACGCCTATCGGCTCGCTAGCTACCCTACTATGGCTTCATGTTCTTGCTCAAAAAGGTGTTAAGATCGGTTGGGGTGAGTATATGAAGGTCGGACTGGTTATTACACCTCCTGTACTGCT
The DNA here is from genome assembly GCA_016744875.1 of Sulfurovum sp. Taxonomy (GTDB): domain Bacteria; phylum Campylobacterota; class Campylobacteria; order Campylobacterales; family Sulfurovaceae; genus Sulfurovum. The sequence continues at coordinate 3,513 of JADGDL010000021.1, read as the reverse complement.
ATTTGCACTATTGGGGCTTATCTAAATATAAAAAAGATTTAAAAATATTAGTCCATACTAATCTTGATGTTCATCTCGAAATGACAAGATCTCATCGATATTTTCAAAAAATATATCGATGAGTTTAGGGTCAAAACTCTCCCCACTTTCTTTTTTTAAGTATTCAAAGATATCTTTATCATCCCATTTTTTCTTATACACTCTGTCACTTCCAAGTGCATCAAATACATCTGCTACTGCTGTTATCCTGGCATATATATGGATTTCATCTCCTTTTAAACCATTCGGATATCCTTCACCATTGTACTTTTCATGATGCTCTTTAGAAACGATAGCTGCAGCTTGAAGGATCTTCTTATTTGAATGTTTTAGCATCTCATATCCTAGAGATGCATGTGTTTTCATTATCTCAAACTCATCTGCTGTTAATTTGTCCGGTTTATTTAAAATGTTATCAGGTATGCCTACTTTTCCTATATCATGCATCGGTGAAGCCAATTTTAACATCTCAGCTTCATTTTCTCCCAGTCCAGACTTAAGTGCAAGGATCTTAGAGTACTCAGCAACTCTTTTTACATGATTCCCCGTCTCTTTACTTCGAGTTTCAGCTATCTCTCCCATGGTATAGATGATCTCTTTTTGGGTATTAATGATCTCTTCGTTTAAAGATTCGACCTGCTCAATTCCTTCTTCTATAGAACTCGCCATATCTTTGATACTATAAGAGATCTCCCCAAGTTCATCTGGTCTGTTGATAGTCTGAGTTTTTCTATAATTTCCATCTTCAATATTTTGCAAATTTTCTATAATGATCTTAGTATCTTTTTTTAATGCATTTCTAAATACTATTGCCAGTGTAATGGCAGCTACCAACATAATAGTACTCATATAGAGTATCTCCATTGATACATGTTTATCTATGACCCCTTCAAAGCTATATCTCCCGATGATTAGAATCAAAGTTATAATAGGTGCTAGAGTAAAGATCAAGAATGTCTCAAGTATCCTTTGGGAGAGTTTTTCATTAAAAATCGTATATTGTTTTTCAATTGCGATCTTTTTATAACTCATTTCAAAGAGTATATACTCAAGCTGCGACAAAATACCAGCACCTAAGATAATATAAGAGGTAAAAAGTTTCAGGTGACTGCCCATTGGGAAATCAGGATATAAACTTGCATGTAGTATGAAGGCACTAATACCCGCAAGGACCCAAGAGATCATAGAAAGGTAGTACGCCTGCCGGGGAAGAGAAACATTCTTCCATGAATTTGAAAATCCAAAATATAACAGCTCTCTGTATACTAGATGTAAAATAAAAATAAACCCTAAATTCCTAAGAAGTTGGTCGGGTTTAAGGCCATCAATAAATTGGCAAATATTTGTACAGTAAGTCTGTAAAAAAAGTAGAGAAGATAAAGATATTACAACCAAAAAAAGACGCACTTTCATATTTAATAAATCACTAACTTTATACTGCATGTTCTATTCCTTTAGATTGTCTCAATACTTTGTCTAATACTATAATATTACACTTTTATGCTCGATAAGACAAGGGGTTACAGTAGATATATAATTATATCTTTAGACTATAACTTACTATTAACTATTTTTTTATATAATCTCACCCAGAAAAAAAATATTTATAAAAGTATCTTATGAAAAATTACACGCACTACACTCTTTTTATTTTCTTCTTATTTATTTTTTCAGCCTGTAGTACTCCAGACCTACACACACTTAATGTTAAAGATAAAAAACCTATCGAAAGACAACATGTTTTAAAAGTGACAGCTACTGCCTATACTTCAACTGTCTGTCAAACTGACCGTACACCCTACCTCGCTGCATGGAATAACAGACTCAAACCAAGCGTCAAGTCTATCGCTGTTTCCAGAGATCTCTTGGCATTAGGCCTTACCAATGGTGCTAAAGTCCGCATAGACGGATATAAACATAACTACACAGTACTTGATAAAATGAATAAACGCTGGACAAAGAAAATAGATATCTATATGGGATGTGACCGAAGAAGAGCTCTGAGATGGGGCAAACAGACAGTAACCATCCGATGGGATAAGACAGAGGAAGAGATCGCTGACGAAGTAATACGCCAGCAGGAAGAATACACTTACGCTATTTCAAACTATACTATAAAGTCATGGGATCAGAAATCCAAGATAAAAGACTTTTAAAGCTTATTTAAAAAGAGCTTTTCATCCAACTGATCGAGTACGGATGAAAATGATTCATTTTTGATGTACTGCATCACTGAAAAATAAAATGTCATATTAAATACTTTATGACGCTGTTTGAACTTGTAGTTCAACATACCACTTTGCATATTGACTACATGCTCTTCTACTTTTTCTTCACTTAGTCCATAGATAAATATTAAAAAGTTGTCTTCCATATAACGTACGATCTCATAATTCAGATGATTCTCTTTCATATACTCGATCATATAGTCACTAACCTGCTTTAAGAGTTTGTTTCCAACATTAGAGTCATACTCTTTAAGAATGGCAGCATAGTCAGAAATTTTGATACTGACCAAATATCCAAAATCATTAAAGGTATGATGGTCACTCAGTTTATCTTTAAATACCCATAATCTATTTTTAGTTTTTGAAATATCATCAGAAAACATATTTTGACGTAATAGCTTCATTTCAGACTTAAGCTCAGGTATCGCTGTCATATTATCTATACCATTTTTTTCACTAAGCATATTCATCTCCTTTCACATCAAATGTTTGCATGACACTGTTCCACTCTTGGGGTTGATGAAGGTGATACCCTTGCAGATAATCCACCCCTATACTTTTGGCCGCTTCCATAATACTCTCATCAGAGACAAATTCAGCGATAGTTTTTATGCCCAGGTCTTGACAGATCTTAACCAAGTTTTCCAGTATGGTTCTATATTTTATGTCATGTATATTAGAAACCAATGAACCATCCAGTTTAACATAATCAATATCGAGTTTAACAATCGTGTCAAAGTTTGAAAACCCACTTCCAAAGTCATCAATAGCAACTTTTACACCACATTTTTTTAGTCTAAATATAAACTCATTAACCATATCGATATCCTGTATCTGCTCACTCTCTACTATCTCAACGGTCAATAGATCTCCTATTTTTGCTTTTTTAACTTTACGTATAAGTCGCTCACAAAGTTCTGTATGATTGATATCTCTATAAGAAAGATTTATCGTTGTAGCTACACCATATTTTTTCATCACATCAAATACTTTATCCATCATCTGCGACATCAATTGTGTATACAGGCGGTATTCTTTAGATTTATCCATAAATACTGCTGGAGACAATATACGTCCTTCACTGTCTACAAGTCGCATAAGACTTTCAAACTTATAAGGAACCGTACTGTCATCGGTATTGAATATCCCTTGAAAATACGGAACAACTGTTTCATTTTTAATGTTATCTATCAACGTTTCATACACTTTGTTTACAATATAATCATTCTTACTTATAGAATAACTA
>JADGDL010000020.1 GCA_016744875.1 Sulfurovum sp. | reverse complement strand
CCTCTTTGTCAACCTGCTTTACAACATTGTTAAGTGTCTCTCTCGTTTTGGGATGAAGCACAACATCATCAAGTGTAGTTCTAGGTTTAAGATACTCAAAAAGCTCCTGTTCCTGTACCAAAGCGTCAAGTTTTAACTTGGTCACTTTTTTCGTTTTTTTAGGGTGGATGATACGTTGCATCACCTCTTCTTGTAGATAAAAAGAGCGACTGACCCCACCAAACATGTTAAGTATTTCTTCATAGTCTATGATATCATCAGTAATAAGTTTTGCACCGTCTTCAAGCAAAGCACGGTTTTTGATCTTCTCATACTCATCAAAACTTATAAGCTCTATGAGGGTATTCATATCTCTAAACTGTCCTTCTCCACCTGAGTACTCTTCTTTAAGCAGTGCTAAAAAAATACGTTTTTCCTTCTCATCAAGCTCTTTCTCTTTAAAAAACTCTTCAACCACTATAGGCGTATCTGTGATCTTCACACGCTCTTCTATACGTTTGGTCAAAAGTGTTAATTTATTTTTCAATCGTCCTATACTCAATGAATTGTCTGCAAAACCTTGTTTAAACGTAGAGATCTTATGTAAGAGTGCCACCATATCAAATTGATCTTGTAAATACTCCAAATGGTCTGTATAAGGTTTTACTTCTGGCAGGAAGATCTCCAAAGAGCCTTCCTCAAGCAAACGTAAAAGCGAAATGCTCGGTGTGACTGATGTAGAAAGTAATTCCAGTTTAGACGTTTCATGTGCTTTTACTTGTCCAAAACTCACTTGGATCATCCAACCCAGGTCTAAAAGATTTTTGACCAAACCCAATTTTTTTAGATAGTTATATCCATCTGCGCCAAAATTGTCTTGTAGTATTTCCAATACAGATACTTCTTCAAGTCCTGAGACATAGCGTTTACAGATATACTGTATTAGCTGTGCCTCTTCTGATGTACATTTTAAATGTTCATAAATAGATGTCTTTCCTACATCTTTTGCTTCAATAAAATTAATAAGGTGTTTCAATAATATTCCTAATTTTAGATAATCTCAAGCTATGCGATAGAATTATTTCGATTCGTATCAGTCAGTGATTTCTACTGTATAGTTTGGGATAATATATCGTTGAGTATAACAAAGATTTGCTATACTTTGAGTAAGCACCCCTATTGGGTTCATTAAATTAAAGGAGTATTAAATGCGTAGTATATTAATCATGGCTATGGCCTTCTCTCTCTCTATAGCAGAGACAACTATCGTGAATGATCCTTCCACTAATCTCATGTGGGAAGATACGAAACATGTAAAGAATGGCGTAAGCTATCCTGAAGCAACTTCATACTGTGAAACTTTATCACTTGGGGAACATAAAGACTGGCGTGTACCAACACTAAAAGAGCTCCTCACTATCGTAGACTATACTCGATATGAGCCTGCAATACTCAAAGAATTCTCTCATGTTGAGGAAGATAGACTTTACTGGTCAAGTACTAACTATGCAAATAATCCTAGAGAGTTCTGGGGCGTTGTTTTTGAAGATGGAGATACAGACAATGCATCTGCTATATATGACAGACGTGTACGTTGTGTAAGAGCTGTCAAATAAGAAATGTCTCTATTTAGCGGCCTTTTTTCAAAAGCACTTTCTACACAACTTACTGTCACTTCCAGCAACGGTTTTCACCTAAGACCTGTTGCACAGTTTGCCTCTTTGGCTAAGTCTTACGTTTGCCAGATAACAGCAAGTACAGATGATAAAAACGCTGATGCAAAAAGTGTCACTACACTTCTTTCCCTCTCTTTAGATAGAGGCGATACCTTTACCCTTCAAACAAAAGGTAAAAATGCACAAGCTGCAATGGATGCGCTTGAAACACTCTTTCTCACACTTATGTCAGAAGATAAGGTATATCAAGAAGCAGAAAAAACTGTTTCTAACTATTCAGGAGATGTTCTAAAGGGTGCAGTGATATCCAGGGGTATTGCTATTGCAAAAACCTATACCTATCAAACAGAATCTTTGCAGCATAAAAGCGATGTTGGTTTTCAAGAGGCACTTCATACAAGTTTAAATGCTCTAGAGAGAGCGCAAAAGAGTGACCGTTCAGGTATTTATCTTGCACAAAAAGAACTTTTGATCGCGCTAGGAAAAAATAACCAGAATTTAGAGACATTCGAAGCACAGATAGAAGAAGAATCAAAACAACTTTTAGGCACAAAACTTGAAGCAAAAAGAGCCGATTACAGTGACATTTTACAACGTGTAAAAAAACATATGGGACTGGAAATAAAAGTGATATTCCCCGATATACCTTTTATACTTTTAGGGGATGACCTACTCCCAAGTGAGATCGATGTACTTGCACACACACAGGTACAGGGTGTTGTACTGAAAAGGACTTCTTTGAATGCCCATACGGCTATCTTGTTACGTGCAGCCGGTATCCCCTCTCTCATTGCAGACAAGGACACACTTGTAGAAAATGAAACTGTCATACTCGACACCTATGCAGGGTTAGTAGTGCGTAATCCAGCTGAAGCAGATATAGCCAAAGCTGAAGCGTTGATACAAAAGCATACAGCACAAAAAGAGCAAAGCGCTTCCAAACGTTTTAATACAGCAGAAACAAGGTCGGGAAAGAGAGTCCACGTTTTAGCCAATATCACAGACCTTAAAACTGCAGGGGATGCAAAAGCAGAAGGTGCTGAAGGGGTAGGGCTCTTTCGCACAGAGTTTTTATTTAAAGAGGAAAAACCCACCTTTGAGATGCAGGTGCGAGCCTATAAAGAAGTATTTGACCATTTTGATAATACCACAATCCGTACTCTTGATGTCGGGGGAGATAAAGCACTTCCCTATATCAAACTTGATAAAGAAGAGAACCCTTTTCTAGGGATACGTGGCATTAGGCTTTTTAAAACCCACCCTGAACTCATGCAGGAACAACTACTTGCCATTCTTACAGCAGCACAAAATAGAAAGATCAAAGTGATGTTCCCTATGGTCTCCTCTGTATCAGAATTTATAGAAGTAAAAACATTGGCACAAAAACTTGCTCTTGAAAAATCCATAGAGATAAGCAATATCCAGTTTGGTATTATGATAGAGGTGCCATCCACACTTTTTCTACTTGATCACTTTAACCAAGAGGTAGACTTTTACTCCATTGGTACGAACGATCTTACACAATACCTTTTTGCTATAGAGAGAACCCATTCAACTTTGGACACAGACCCTTTATCCTCAGTTGTTTTTGATGCTTTAAAACTCATTATGGACAAAACAAAAAAACCTGTCAGTATATGTGGTGAATTGGCTTCTAACACTGAAGCTATCCCAAAACTTATAGACTTAGGGATAGAAACCCTTTCCGTCTCAGCAAAAAGCATCGCAGAAACAAAAGAGGAGATCAGACATGTTTAGTCTATTGCAAAAAATTGGGAAAGCCCTGATGACCCCTATCGCGGTGCTTCCTGTAGCAGCGCTGCTTTTACGTTTAGGGTTTGGAGATATCTTTGATGGGCAAGTAGCGCTCATCATGAAATCAGCTGGAGAAGCCATCTTCTCTAATCTTGATCTGCTCTTTGGTATCGGTATCGCCTATGGACTGGCAAAGAACAATGACGGAGCAGCTGCTCTTTCCGGAGCGATAGGTGTACTCATTGCAAAAGCAGTCTATATGAGCATAGATGAAAGTGTCAATATGGGTGTTTTTGTGGGTATCATCATCGGTGTACTCGCAGGTACGCTCTACAACCGTTTTCATAACATCAAACTGCCTGAATTTTTAGGCTTTTTTGGCGGTAAACGTTTTGTACCTATCATCACGGCTGTTACTTCCATCTTTGTGGGGGTTCTTGCAGGGTACTTTTGGCACTTTGCACAAGGAGGCATTGATGCCTTTTCAAATGCCATTATAGGACTAGAGGAAGTCGGTACATTCATCTATGGAACACTGAACCGTCTACTCATTCCACTGGGACTGCACCATATACTCAACTCTGTTTTTTGGTTCCAGCTTGGCGAATATACCTATATCAAAGAGGGAACAGAAGTTGTAGCAAACGGAGACCTGCACCGTTTCTTTGCCGGAGACAAAACAGCAGGTATCTACATGTCCGGTTTTTATGTGGTGATGATGTTTGGACTACCTGCTATGGCCTATGCCATCTACCTCAACACACCTAAAACATCCCGTACCAAAGTGGGTGCCATTTTAGCCGGTGTAGCATTTACATCTTTTCTTACAGGGATCACAGAACCTTTAGAATTTCTCTTTTTATTTGTTGCACCCTTGCTCTTTGTAGTACATGCTTTACTCACAGGATTAGCACTTGCTGCAGCACAAATGCTGGATATTCATGCAGGGTTTGGTTTTTCTGCAGGCTTCATAGACTATGTGATCAACTATAAACTTGCTACAAACCCCCTACTCATACTACCCTTAGGTGCCCTGTTTGCTGTCATTTATTTTTTAGCAAGCTATTACACCATCAAACTCTTTAAGCTTAAGATATTTGATGATAACAGTGAAGGAGAGAATACAAAAGCAAGTGATGAAGCTTTGGCATTCATAGAGGCTTTAGGGGGTAAGGGAAACATCACCAACACTGATGCCTGCATCACAAGACTGCGAATGTCTGTAATGGATAGCAGTATACTTACAGATGAGACATTTATCGCTTTAGGGGCAAAAGGTGTGATCCGTCCCGATAAAAGATCTATACAAATTATTTTAGGGACGAGAGCAGAAAGTGTAGCAGAGGATATTAAAACGTCTTTAAATCTCTAAGATCGGCTCTCTACATACTCTATGTAAGTGTCCACTTCAATTTTTAGTTTTTTCCAATTTTTCTGATATAAGCGTGCATAGTCTTTTAGATATGCCTGCTGTTTATTGCTTAAAAATTCTATTAATTCTCTAAACATCTCACACATTGCCGGTGCATGTATATTTTCATATAAAGAAAGGGTAGATACTGCAAACTTTTTTAATTCTACTACATTCTCATAGTAAATAATTTTATCCATCTTTTCTACAGAACCCTCTAATGCTTCCATGGTTTCTGATAAGATCTGACTATAAAAAAGTTCATCTTTAACTTGTTTCAGAGCTTCTTTGGTATCTAAAATATTTTTATGATGAAGATATGCTTTTTCTTCTTTTTGTTGTATCTTTGCATCTTTTACGACTAAGAACCTCTCTAGTGCTGTATAGAAATGTCCTTCCTTATAAGGTTTAGGGATACATGCATTCATCCCTGATACATACATCTCTTTGATCTCATGATCAAAAGACATAGAAGATACTGATACAATAGGTATCTTTTGCCATTGCTCTTTCATACGTATCTTTCTTGTCATACTCAGTCCATCCATAACTGGCATATTAATATCTGTAAAAATAAGATCGATCTCTTCTGTTTCCAGTAATTCAAGCATCTCTTCACCATTACTTACTTTATGAATCGTAATACCATCTATCATCAAAATGTGTTCTATGACTTTTTGATCAATCTTGCTATCCTCAACGATCGCGATATGAGACCCTTCAAACTTTCTAAAACCTCTTTTGTGTAAGATCCTGCTTTCTTTTACCATGAATGTTTTGATATCAAACATACCCATATTATTTATGGTTTCTACTGCACGACTTTTAAGTATAAATATCTGATATAGAATCTCTTCTACATCACCAATGACTGCAGGGTTATAGAGTTCTGCATGTGCAATAGCGCGTGATAGTTCGATCTTCTTTTTAGATTCAAATAACTCATGTACTATGATGATCTTAAATTGACTGAATTTTTCTTTATAAATATTTTTAAAAAAACTGATATGTTTACTTGTAAGATCTTCTGATCGTAATATCGCCATATCATATCGACTGATGTCAGGTCTTTTACTTTCAAATTCTGATAATTTCATATTTTCGATCTGGATACCATAGGTTTCAAAAATATATTGAGATCTTTTCGTATCGTATTTATTTTTTCCAATAAACAGTGCCCGTTTTCCTTCTAAAGCCTCTTTTATCGTATTCTGATGACTCTTATTCTCTTTATCTTCATAAAATGGTATTGTAAATGTATAAGTGATACCAGATGTCCTACTGCTTTTAAGTGTTAACTCACCTTTCATCGCTTCAACTATTTTTTTAGCTTTTAGAAAATCATGTAGTCTTTCATCCATATTTTCATTTGTCTCTTGCGTATTCAAATATGCCTTATACAGCTTTTTATCCATGACTCCTTTTTGGTTTTCAATATTAAAAACCAAAATATTATTTGTACCTTTTGATACATTCAAAATAATTTCAGAATTTGTACTTAATGCACAGCTTTCTTTTACGAGTATGGCCAAAACCTGTCCGATATAATCAGTGTCTCCAATCAGATATCGACCTATATCACTTTTTATATCATAATAGACCCTATGGTTGTTTTCTTGAAGAGAATCACTGATCTTGTTGGTAAGTATATGAAGTAATCCACTGAGTTGAAAGGGTTGATTAAGGATCTCAATGTCACCCATATCAATTTTATATGCCTCAATAGCTTGTAAACTTGGTTCTTGTAGACTTTCTTCCTCAGGATCAGTATCTTCACTTTCTATGTTCTCTTGATCCTTTTTTTTGTGTGTCCCTAAAAGGTTAAACTTAGAGATTGCAATATATCCTATCAAGAGAAGTATGATTATCAACAGCACAGAAAAAAGCTTATCTTTCCCTTCTGGCGAGACAGAAGTATTTTCAATGGCAAAAAGCCAAACCGTCAGCATTAAAAAAGTAAATATTTTTTTCATCTTATTTTTTATCCTCATCTGACTTTTTATCTTTTTTAGGTGATTTAAGCACAATTAGAAATGTGAGTAAAATCACTCCATAGACTATATAATAATACATATTATCCTGTAACATTAACTTATCTCCATGATCATATCACCAGCTTTAACGATATTTAATTTTTTATCTATCTCTTTTACGTCACTCTCTTCCAAGATGATCACAGGAGTAACGATATCTTTGGCATGTTCACGGATATACGAAAGGTCGGCTTCAATGATCACATCTCCTGCCTTCACTTTATCTCCTTCATTGGCTATACGGGTAAATCCTTTACCATCAAGTGCAACAGTTTCGAGTCCTATATGCACCATCACTTCCAAGTCTTTTTCACTTTTGATACTATAGGCGTGATTGGTAGAGAATATTTTACTAACTACCCCGTCTATAGGTGCAGTGAAGCTGTTTGACATAGGTATCACTGCTACCCCGTCCCCTACCATTTTTTGTGAAAATACATCATCATTGACTGATTCAAGTGCTACTACCTGTCCATCTACTGGTGCATATACTTCTCTGACCTTACGTTTTAAAAATCCGAACATTGGTATTTTACCTTTATATCATAATAACGTATATGAAGCAAAGCTACATATACTACGCTAACGCTGTGTTCTCCTCAACGGAGTGTTCGCGCAACTAGTTGCTTTTGCAAGTATACTTTACCTCTCCATTGATTATAGTTGTTATGATACTGAAATCTTCATCAAAGATAACTATATCTGCATCATAACCCTCTTTTAACTCACCTTTTTTTATGCTTAACTTTTGTGCAGGTATTTTAGTAACTGCGTTCACAAGTTCAGGTAAAGTCATTGTTGTATGTACTCTCATGTTCTGTAGTGCTTCATTCATCTTGAGCACTGAACCTGCAAGTGTGCCATCTTCCAACACTGCTTTTCCTTCACTGACTTCCACTTTACGCCCACCAAGATCATACGTACCGCAGACCATACACCCTGCTCTCATAGCATCTGTAACAAGCATGAGTTTTTCTTTTTTTACTTTATGTACCAGTTCCAATGATGAAGCATGTGTATGTATCAGATCAGGGATGATGTCACAGGTCACATCTGAGTCAAATACCGCACCCACTATCCCCGGTTCTCTGTGATGATAACCATTCATCGCATTAAAAAGATGTGTAGCATGGGAAACACCCCAGGAGAAACTCTCTTTACTCTCTTCATAAGAGGCATCTGAATGTCCAATGCTCAGTATGATTTTAGGGAACTCTTTTGTCAATCGTTTTACAAAATATTCACTGCCTGCAATCTCCGGAGCCAGAGTGATCATTTTGATCTCTTGCATATAGTTTTCTATCAGTTCAAAGTTAGCTTTTTGTACATACTCCTTATCTTGTGCTCCATTCTTAAGGGCATTGATAAAAGGTCCTTCAAGATGAATACCAAGTATGTTCGCGCCAGAAACTTTTGAAGCATTTATCTGAATATTTTGTAAAGCATTGTCAATATCTGAAGTTGACATCGTCATCGTTGTGGCTAAAAAAGAGGTGGTACCTGTTTGAAGAAGTGTTGAAGAAATTTTTTCTAGTGCTTCAGGTGTAGCATCCATCACATCTGCACCACCTGATCCATGTATGTGCAGGTCTATAAAGCCTGCAGAGACATACGCACTTTTTGCATCTAAACTTTCAACACCTTCAGGTACTCCATCTACAAATCCTACAATATTGTTGTCAAAAAGAAGTATCTTATTTTCCAGAATATTATCATCAACCAAAAACTTTGCATTGATAATCGCAGTCATTAGTACTCATCCTTGAGCTTCTCTTTAAGTGCACGCTTAAGTACCTTACCCGTAGCATTTTTAGGAAGCTCTTTTATCATATGTATCTGTTTAGGAATCTTGTAATTTGCAAGATGTTCACGCATATATTTTTTTAATCCTGCTTCATCAAAACTTTCTCTTCCTTCCTCGAGTTCTATATAGACAACAGGTACTTCTCCACTCTTTTCATCTACAATGCCTATCACCGCCGAGGCACCTACACCGTCATAAACATCCACTACCTCTTCTATCTCACGTGGATAAACATTAATTCCTTTGGAAATGATAAGATCCTTTTTTCTATCAACGATAAATAAAAAATCTTCATCATCCATGTATCCCAAATCACCAGTAATCAGCCAGCCATTGATAATCGTTTCATCGGTAGCTGTTGGACGGTTAAGGTACCCTTGCATGACATTGTCACCTTTAACGATGATATCACCTATCATGCCGCGATCTACTTCACTCATCTCATCATCAACGATCTTCATCTCATATCCGTAGAGTGCGGTACCTACGGAACCTGCTTTCTGTTTTTTAAAAGTATTCATACTCACTGCAGGACTTGCTTCACTCAGTCCATACCCTTCAAGCAGTGTGGCACGTTTAAATTTCTTTGCCATAGCATCCAGTGTCTTTGGCTGCAAAGCTGCTGCACCGGAGATAAATGCTCTAACACTGTTAAACCACATAAAATACCATGGTAACTTGGCTTTAGCCAAAGCATTATAGACATCAGGGATTCCAAAAAAGAGTGTGACTCTTTTTAGCAAGGTCTGTTTAAATATATTTGAGAAAGGTTGTATAGACTTTATGATCACGATACTCCCACCTACATAAAGAGGCAGGATCACCCCTATCGAAAATGTAAAGGAGTGAAACATCGGTAAAAAAACAATAGCCCTGTCTTTTGGTTTTACATTAATAGTTCGTCTTCCAGACTCTGCATTGGAAAGTACGTTTTTGTTGCTTAACATCGCACCTTTAGGTTTGCCCGTGGTTCCAGAAGTATATATAAGTACAGCCGTATCCTCTAATGATCTTGCTTTGTATTCTACAGAAGAAGTGTGCTTCAAAACTTCTTCAAAAGTATGATGCTTCATACCTTGTGTCTCACATTCGCCTTCCCATAAGATAAAGTTACACAAAGAGCTTGCGGTCGAAGAGTTGACCACTTTGTCATGGATCGCAGATGCGATGAGTACAGAAGTACCGCTGTCTTCCAAAATATAAGAGAGTTCATCTTCTTTAAAAAATGTATTGATCGGTACAACAATGGCACCCAATTTGGAGATTGCAAAAACAGCATCAATGAATTCAGGTGAATTACGTACAAAGAGTGCCACTTTGTCATTCTTTTTCACACCTTTTTGAGCCAAAAATGAAGCGAGCTTATCTACTTTTAAAAGTACCTCAGCATAAGAGATCTTCTCATCATCGACAAAAAGCGCAGTCTTTGATCCACGCTTTTTAGCCTGAAAGGAGATAAGTTCGTAAAAGTTATTAAACTTGTAATCCATCTTAGTACTCGTACGCTACACCTATAGTAGTTAAGAAAGCTCCCCCTTCAGAGAATCTTCCAGTAGCACCGACAGGATTTATATCTGTATTGACGCCTGGTGCAACAGAGATTTCTTCTTTGCTTGACCATAAAAATGCTGCTCCCCAAGAGAGGTTTTCAGACTGTTGATATTTGAAACCCATAGAAAAGTTTTTCGAATCTGAATCGGGTAATTCAAATCCAAGTGTTTCCACCGGTGCAGGTGAATTATCTATAGAGAAACCGAACATTGTTGTAATTTTGTTATCCATTTTAACCGTTGCACCGACTCTAAAGATATTAACATCATCCCAGTCTCTTGCTTTTGGATCATCAAATACAGGAGTTAAGGGTCCTATGTTTGCTCCACCATAATTAAAATCCAACTCTTTATATGCTGACCAAAATGCACGCTCATAGTCAAACTCTAAAGTGAATGTATTATTCCAAGTTTTAGAGATGGCAATGTTGAGTGCCGCAGGTAAAGGTACACTCACTGAGGCATCTCCGTTATAGACCGTCTGACCCCCTGCTGAAAGTTTTGCCGTTCCCTCTTCCTCAAGATCAACCTTCGAACGATAGGTAACCGCAACGTTAATATCTGCTGCAGGTTTATATGTCAAAGCAAGGTTGTATCCAAAATCAATGCTGTCACCATCCATGTCACGTGCGATATTGGCTTGTGGGTTATTTGTGATTGCAGCGAAATCTGCACCATCACTCTTTACAATACCTTCACTGTAAATCAGTCTCACACCAGCAGCGATAGAAAGATCCTCTGCGATCTTGTAAGAAAGTGAAGGGTTTAACTCGATGATCTCAAGAGTAAACTCTTCTGCTGAAAGTTTTTGGTAAGGTGTCTCCCAACGCTTGGTCAAACCTCCAGGTACAGTGAGACTCACACCCCATCTGAAGTCTCCCATAGGTGCTGAAACGTAGTGAAAATTGGGAACCAAAAGATCTTCACTTTCTGACTCTCCTGATAATGGTCCCCCCAGGGTATAGACATTTGAAGGAAGGTGTACTAAAGTAAGCCCTCCTTCGAAATAATGTTTCTCACCCATAAAACTCATATTAGCCGGGTTATAATAGGCTGTATCTGCCCCTGTAGTATGTGCGACATACGCTGCTGCCAATGCCATAGAGTTTATAGACTGTTCAGGGAGTTTCCACCCTCCCGCCATCATTACCGAACTTGCTACTGCACTAAGTGCCAAACCTTTTACCATTCTTCCCATCACTTTTCTCCCTTTTTTATATAATTTCTCCTTGAATTGCAGCAAAGCTACACTCCAACTCCTCTCACCAAAGCCTTGTCCATGACTCGGAAAATTATCTTCAGTTACTCAATCAGAGCATATAGTGCTCTGATCTCCTCTGCCCAAATTGACTCATCAATTGTTTCCAAGACAAGTGGTATGTCATCCATACGCGAGTCGTTCATAATGAATTTAAAGGCATCCCAACCTATCTCTCCTTGCCCCAAAGAGTGATGTCTGTCTACGCGAGATCCTAAAGGCGGTTTGGAATCATTAATATGCATACCCATAAGATACTCACTTCCTACCAGCTTATCAAAACTGTTCCATGTTTCATCATAAGCTTCTCGTGTACGTATGTCGTATCCTGCTGTAAACATGTGACAGGTATCGATACAGACCCCTACACGGCTTTTATCTTCTACCTTATCTATAATGTGTGCCAAGTGTTCAAACTTATAACCAAGGTTAGAACCCTGTCCTGCTGTATTTTCAATGACCAGTTTAACATTTGAGTCGGGTGTAGCTTCTATCGCCCGATTAAGTGAATCTCCTATAACATCCAAACATCCCAGTTCAGCCTGCATGAGTTTATCCATATATTCCGGATCTTTTTTAGGAATCTTTACAAGGTGAGAACCCGGATGAAAATTAAGTCTGTCTAGCCCCAAAATACGACAACGTTCCAATTCATCTACAAAAGCATCTCTGGATTTTTCCAGTTTTTCCACTTCCGGATGTCCAAGGTTGATAAGATAAGAGTCATGAGGAAGAATATGTTTAGGTAAAATTCCTGAGACTTCAAGATTTTTCTGAAAAGCATCAATCGTTTTTGTCTCTAAAGGTTTGGCTACCCACTGTCTTTGATTTTTAGTAAAAAGAGCAAATGCCTTTGCTCCTATAGCCATAGCATTGAGTGGTGCATTATCCACCCCTCCACTTGCACTTACATGTGCTCCAACAAACTTCATGTATCTATCCTCTTCACTTTTATCAAAATATCATTTATTGTATCACGGAATATTATTTGCTTATTTAAAACGGTATAATGTATATTATATTTACCATTTTTTACTATTTTTTGTGTAAAGCCGTTACGTGTTTTTGTCAAATTTTCCCCGCTAAATACTTCTTGTCCTCTAAAAATATGCTCCAACAGATCATCAGGATAAGCTGCAGATAAAACATCTCTGTTAAAACTTTTTTTAGACATACACTGCAGCAGAGACATACATATATTTTCCTGTCTGATCTCCAAAGAGACCAATGCCTGTCCGCTGCCGTATATCTCAACTTTCACTTCATCACTGTTTTCATAAATAAAACCCAAATCTGCATGTTTAAAGGAAGGTGTCTTAAAGACAATGAACACAGAGGCTTGTTTTGCGTATTCTTTCATAGCACAGGCAGTAAATAGAAAAACAAAGAGGGTAAAAAAAATGATTTTAGTGAAAGACAACATACAATTCCCTCTTTTTTGTCTAAAGTATACCCTAATTTAAGAGTTATTTAAGCACCCTATATATATAATGCCATCCACAAGTTGCGATGGCCCCATCGTCTAGCGGTTAGGATCCATGGTTTTCATCCATGTTACAGGAGTTCAAGTCTCCTTGGGGTCACCATTTTCAGCTTGTAACTTTTCAATATAAGTGGCCCCATCGTCTAGCGGTTAGGATCCATGGTTTTCATCCATGTTACAGGAGTTCAAGTCTCCTTGGGGTCACCAACTTTACTCTCATCTATTTACAATACAAATTATTTATATTATAATACTTTTAATTTACATATTAAAAGGTTTTTTATGCCCCGCATTGTTTTTATCACTCTATTTCTTTCAACATTTCTCTTTTCATCTTCAAACTTTACCGTAAGACTGGCTGTCTTTGGGGACAAAGTACGTCTCCAAAAGGCAATAGACAAACTCCCTAATGCACTCAGAGAAACTGTTAGAACTTACCAAAGAGGTAACCTGACCTATGCGCATAGTATTCCCACTACCGATGAAAAAACATTGAAAAAACTTTTACCTGCTTATCAAAAAGTATTTTCAGATGCCTACATTGCTCCTACCAATAGGGAATAAAAAAGATGAAATATATTCTCCTTATTTTTAGTGTCCTATTGACACTAACTTCTGCAGATATCGCTGCTACCGCACCTAAACCACCACTACATCCTTCACTTCCGATTGAAAAACCTATTGTGAAACCTATAGAGAAAAATTTTAATTATCGTCCAAACCAATATTATAATTACAACCCCTATTATGACAACCGCAACGAAATTGCACAGGAAAAAGCCCTTGCAGAAAAAAAAGAAAAGATCGAAGCTTTAGAAAAAGAGCTCAATGCCACAAGAAAAGCAGAACAAAAAGCGCTTCAAAAGAAAAATAAAGCAGCCTACGATGAAGCAATGAAAAAATTTGACAACAGAAAAAGCAGTATTTCCTCAGAGAATAAGATTATTATCTCTGAGGAACCAATAAAATAAGGTTTTATCTTCCTACAGAATAATCAAGTGATGCAAGTGCGATATAATAATCATAATAGGTATTTACCAAATCTGCCAATGATGTTATATACCCCTGCTGTGCTTCCTGAAGTTCTATATAGTCGGAGAGGTCATTCTCATATCTTTTTTGTGCCTGAATAAACTTTTGCTTACTGGCTTTTGCAATACTCTCAGAAAGAGTAACAGCATCTTTGGTTCTTTGAACACCCAAACTCGATTCAATCACCTGCCGTTTTATCAGCAGCCGTACATCATCTACATTAGAAGCTGCTCTCAAAGTAGATATTTTAGCTTCCTGCACAGAAGCATCTGTTTGATTTCCGGAAAAAAGATTCCATTGCAATACAACACCTGCCTGCCATTGCTGTTCAGGTGAAGAAGCAATAAAGTCATCATCTACATCTTGTGTAGTATAGTCTCCTGTAAGTACCAGTGTAGGAAGATAGCCCCCTTCTTCACTCGCTACAAGATATTTTGAACTCTCTGCAAGGTACTTGGAACTTTGCAACTCATAACGATGTCCATAAGCAAAGCCTTCGAGTTGGGGAAGACCAGTATCTACCCGAGGGAGTGTATGACTAACATTTGGCAGATCCAATTTTCTATGAGAGAGCGTGTACTTTCCATTATAGGGGACATACCCCATTGTTTGCTCAAGTATCGCGCGACGTAACTTAAGGTCATACTTTGAATTGTTCAATTCCAACTGAGCCTGTGTCAAACGTACCTTAGCATCAGATACATCAATGATTGTCTTGATCCCACTCTCATAATAACGCTGAGCACGTCTCAATTGGCCCTCTTGTAATGTAATATTTTCTTTGTTAACCTTAATAAAACTTTTCACCTTTAATACATCATAATATCTTGTTTTAATACTCAGGATCTTATTGGAGATGAATTGATTCATGCTTGCCTCGTATGCTTTGGCTTCCTCATCTGCTGCAGAGATCCTGCCACTGGTTTTTCCAAAGTCATACAGTAACTGTGAAGCACTAAGCGTTCCAAGCAGTGTTGTCCCAGTCATATTGTCTTGACCCTTGAACTCCATACCTTGTCTTCCAGCAGTAGCAGATAGATCCAAAGTGGGAAGATAATACCCCTGTTGGAATTTACTGCGCTCTATGGCTCTTTTAAAATCAAAACGGCTCATATCAACATCCGGGCTGTGTTTGAGTGCGAGTTCTATGGCCTTATTGATGGTCAATGTCTGGCTCTTTGCAGAAAGTAGCACTGTTGCTGTGATGAATCCTATTCCTATATTTCGTATCAAATGTTCCATTTAAACCATATTCCTTTTTGCTATTTCATCTTCTACTTTTACAAATTTTTCACGCATCGTGGAAAGTAGCACATAGAGTACCGGTACCAGTAAAGTACTCACTATGGTTGCAGCCAACATCCCACCGAGCAGTCCCACTCCTATCGATTTTTGTGTCACTGCACCCGCACCAGAGGCAAAAGCCAAAGGTGCTGTACCAAAGACAAACGAAAGAATGGTCATCATGATCGCACGGAAACGCAGTTTCCCTGCCTGTATACCTGCTTCAACAATACTTTTTCCTGATTCACGCAGCTCTTTGGCAAATTCAACGATTAAAATGGCATTTTTAGAGGCCAGTGCTATCAAGAGGACCAGCCCCACCTGTGCATAGACGTTGAGTGGCAATCCAGCCATCTTTAATGCGCCCATCGCCCCTATCATAACGATAGGCACAGAGAGAAGTATCATTAGAGGCAGTATCCACGATTCATATTGTGCAGAGAGTACCAGGAAAACGACCAAAGCCACAAAGAAAAAGACCAAAACCTGTCCATTACCGGCAGCTTTTTCCTGAAATGACATACCTGACCAGTCATAACCGTAGGTAGTTGGCAGCACACGTGCAGCGATCTCTTCCATGGCCGCCATCGCTTCACCAGAACTTCGTCCTTGTGCTGGAGCACCATTGATCTGGATAGACCGGTAAAGATTATAATGGGAAATATTTTGCGGACCCAATTGTTCCTCTACCGAGACCAGTGCTGACAGAGGAACCATCTTTCCCTGTTTACTTTTAACATAAAGCTTATTAATATCACTTTTATGACTTCTAAACTTTTTCTTGGCTTGGACAAAGACTTTAAAGACTTTACCGTATTTAACAAAATCATTCACATAATAAGAGCCAAGATAAGTCTGCATGGTACCAAACAATGTAGCAACATCCACACCAAGCGCATTGGCCTTTTTACGGTCAATGTTGATTTCATACATTGGATACGAAGGATTGTACGTAGTAAATGCCTTACCTACGCGAGGATCAGCATTCGCTTCTTTAATGATCTCGTTCGCATAGTGCATGAAAGTATCCATATCTCCGGAGAGATAATCTTGTAACCTGAAGTCAAATCCACCTACAGAGCCCAATCCAGTGATACCCGGAACATTGAAAGCCGCAACTGAAGCATCTGAGATATGGGCTGTTTTTGCAAAAGTCTGCCTGACAATACTTTCTACATCCAATCCCGGTGCAGTTCTCTTATCCCAATGATCCAAAGTAACAAACATTGCTCCCGCTGAACCATCAAGTGATCCCGTGATTAAATTAAAACCGTCAATAGCAATGATATCTTTCACTCCAGGTATATCTGCAATGATCGCTTCAACTTCTTTACGCACATCCACTGTTCTTTCAATGGAGCTACCTGGCTTGAGATTCATCGCAACCATATATATCCCTTTATCTTCAGAAGGCACAAAGGCCGTGGGAGTAGAGATGAACATAAAATAGATAACGCCAAGTAAGCCAAAAAAGAGTACCAAAACCGCATAACGGAGCTTAATGAGCAAGGTGATAAAAGAAGTGTATTTGTCAGTCAACCAGGTAAATCCTCTTTCAAAAAGTTCAAAACCGATAAATTTCTTTTCATCCTTACCACGACGTTTAATAATGATCGCTGCAATGGCCGGTGAAAGTGTCAGAGCATTGAGTGAAGAGACCAGGACCGCAAAGGAGATAGTCAAGGCAAACTGCTGATAGAGTGAGCCGGTGATCCCCGGTACCATAGACACAGGGATAAATACCGCAACCAGAACCAATGTCGTCGAAATGATCGGACCGATCAATTCGATCATCGATTTTTTCACCACCTGAGGCATGGTTAATTCAGGTTCTTTATACATGATCACTTCGACATTTTCAACGACCAAAATAACATCATCAACGACAATACCGATCGCCAGTATCAGTCCAAAAAGCGTAAGGAAGTTGATAGAGAAACCAGGTGCGATGTACATCGCGGCAAATGCACCAATAAGGGAAACCGGAATAGCCACTGCAGCGATGACCGTAGGACGCCAGGATTGTAAAAAGATATAGATGATCACAATAACCAATAAGATTGCAACAAAAAGATTGATAATAACATTATCAATAGCTACATTCACGTAGGCTGTCGTATCGTAAGGAATCGCATAACTGATCCCCTCAGGAAAACGATCTTTCACCTTTTCCATTACTTTACCCACTGCCGCCCTGATCTCCAACGCATTAGATCCTGCAAGCTGATAGATACCGACCAAACCTGTCGGCTTTTGATTTAAAATAGCATTCCAGTCATATTGTTCAGCGCCTAGTTCAATACGAGACACATCGCGTAAATAGACAAGTGAACCATCCTCTTTATACTTGATAACGATCTCTTCAAACTCTTCGACATGAGTCAAACGGCCTTCGGCGGTCAATACATATTCTGTTTGCTGATCTTTATAGGTAGGTGTAGATCCGATTTTCCCCACTGCGGCTTGTTTATTTTGTGATTGTATCGCATCAATAATATCAGTTGGTGTTAACCCCAGAGCATTGATCCTGTCCGGGTCAAGCCAGATACGCATGGCATATTTCTTCTCACCCATATTTTCTGCTTTACCCACACCTGGGATACGCTTGAGTTCATCAAGGACATTGATATTGATATAATTACTTAAAAATGCATCATCATATCGTTCATCTCCATTGATTGTCACCATACAAACAGCAGAAGGGCTCTGTTTATCGACAACAACCCCTGACTGTTTCACTTCAGCTGGCAAAGAAGGCGTAGCTAATGAAACTTTGTTCTGGACATCTACTGCGGCAATATCAAGATCATACCCCGGTTCAAAATAGACAGTCACTTTGGACTGACCCGCAGAATTGCTTGATGATTCAGTATAAATGGAACCCTGAATACCATTGATCTTGTCTTCTAGCGGTCTGGTGACGGAATCTTCAACTGCGTAAGCATTTGCACCCGTATAGTTAGCGGATACAACAACAGTCGGTGGTACTACATCTGGAAACTCCTGTATCGGCAAAACAACCATAGAAGTGAGCCCGCCCACAATGATAAGCAAGGAGATAACCATTGCAAAGATCGGACGTTTAATAAAAGTAGTAGAAAACATTTACTTTTGTACCTCATCGGGGATCAATTTATGCTCTTTCATAACGGCTGCGATACCTTTACTCTCAGTCATATCTTCAGGCAGTAACAGACGACCATTCTTAACCTTGACCAAACCAGAGATCACAACCCTGTCATGATCTTTCAATCCACTGGTAATACTGGTGTAATAACGTGATGAAAGCGCTGTTTTAATAGAAGTTCTTCTGGCTGTATTGTTTGTATCAACGGTATATACAAACTTTCCTAACTGATCTTCAAAAATGGCCTGTGGAGGAACCATGATCAAAGAGACCTCATCTGTTACAAAAATATTGATATAGACAAAAGTACCTGGATAAACAGTCTGCTCTTTATTGTCTATCGTTGCACGCATGGCAACTGTTGATGTTAAGGGATCGACGATATTGTTAGCAAAATCAACAATACCGTCAAGACGCTTACGTTTAAAAATATCGTCTCCCTGGCCACGTACTTCAATAAAGGCAGGCAGATCTTTACGAGAACGGTACTTATAAAGCATTTGTGCAGCACTTTCAGAAGGGCTGAAATAGGTGTAGATCTTCTCTGTCTGTACAATGGTTGTCAGCAATGTTGATTCTCCATACCCTACTAGGTTACCAACATCCACACGGCGGGAACTCACTTGACCTGATATTGGTGCGGTGATGAGTGTATAACTCAACTCCAGTTCTGCATTACGGATAGCGGCATCATCCGCTGCTATCGAAGCGATCAAGGCATCACGTTTAGCTTCATACTGCTCGAGCGTTGAGCGTGCAGCAAGTCCTTCTTTGACAAGAGGTTGATAACGTCTGACATCTGCTTTTGACAATGCAAGTGCAGCCTGATCTTGCTGTTTTGCGGATATTGCTGCATCAAGATTACTTTGATACTGAGACTGTTCGATCAAAAAGAGTTTATCTCCTTTTTTCACAGTAGCACCATCTTCAAAAAATCTCTTCTCAAGGCGACCGGCAACACGGGCACGTATCTCCTGATCACTGACTGCTTTTGTCGTACCCGTAAATTGCACCCAAATAGGATGATTCTTTTTTTCGACAGTGACTGTCTGAACCTTTAACGGTGGTGGAGCCTTTGGTGCTTTTGTTACTTTTTCTTCACCGCAGCCTGACAAAAAAAGTAAAGAGATAAAGAGAGTTAGTGTGTATACGTGTTTATATGAAGTAGACATTTGAATGATACCTTATTCGTTATATAGTGTCATAGTTTATCCAAAAATACGTAAAGTAGACTACTATTTGATATGGTAAGTGTGTATAGCCACCTAAATAACTAATAACTTACAGTATATAATTTGATATAATGTTATCATATTGGAAATCTATATTGACTCAAACAAAGAGAATTCATGCAAAAACCTTTTATAGAACTACCCAAACTGACCCTCCAAGCACTTTTTAAATACAGTATAGAGACCTACACTGATATGCCTGCTGTGCAATTTGTTGATGGGGAAACAATAAGTTACAAACAACTTTCGCAAAAAGTCCATACCATACAAGAGGTACTTCATGCTCACGGTATCAAACGTGGCGATAAAGTTGCACTTTATAGTGAAAATATGCCAAATTGGAGCGCTATCTACTTTGCTGTCACGACCATGGGAGCCGTCATTGTACCTATCTTGCCAGATTTTCATACCTCTGAAGCCCTGCATATTGCCACGCATGCTGAATGTAAGGCTGCCTTTATTTCTCAAAAACTTTTTGAGACCCTGCTTGATGAGACCCAGCCTCCTACTATGCAACTACTTGTGATAACAGACAATTTAAAGGTATTGGATAAACTCTCTCGAAAATCAAAAATGGGAAATGTATTAGAAAAAAGTGGCAAACATATCAACAAACTCAAACGAACAGACAAAAGCAATAAAAAGCACTCTGTTGATGAAGATGACCTTGCAGCCATCATTTATACATCAGGGACTACGGGAAGTTCAAAAGGGGTCATGCTAAGTCATAAAAATATTGTTTTTGATGCTACCGCATCTCAAAAGGTTGTAGATATCTATCCTAAAGATAAATTCCTTTCCGTTTTACCATTGGCACACACCTATGAATGTACAGTGGGGATGGTCATCCCCATTTTGAACGGGGCATCTATCTACTACATACAAAAGCCTCCCACACCAACCATACTTATTAAGGCTATGGCAACGGTTAAGCCTAGTTTCATGCTGACCGTACCGTTGATCATAGAGAAAATATATAAAAATAAGATCCTACCTAATTTCCAAAAAAACATCTTGATCAAAACACTCTATTCCATACCTTTCATACGAAAAAAACTAAATCGTATAGCTGGTAAAAAACTTCAAGAGACTTTTGGAAATAATATCCGTTTTTTTGGGATCGGTGGCGCAGGAGTATCCCCTATCGTTGAAATGTTCCTGCGTGAAGCAGAATTCCCTTATGCTGTTGGCTATGGGTTAACTGAAACAGCACCATTTCTTGCAGGAACCAATCCCTCTGTCACAAAATACAAAGCCATTGGACCTGTCATACCTGGTACAAAACTTCAACTGAGGGATATAGATAAAAAAGGAAATGGTACACTATGGGCAAAAGGGCCCAATGTTATGATGGGTTACTATAAGGACCCTGAAAAAACTGAGGAAGTGATAGATGAAAATGGATGGTTTAACACAGAGGATATAGGATATATAGATGAAGATGGATATTTCTTTATGAGTGGAAGAGCCAAAAACATCATTGTAGGATCTAGCGGTGAAAATATCTATCCTGAACAAATAGAGGCTGCTATCAATGCACAGAATCTTGTTGCAGACTCACTCGTATTTGATGACAATGGAACACTCACTGCTCGGATACACCTTGATTATGATCTAGTAGATGCAGCGCTTGGTGTCAGCAAAAAATCTGAGACAAAGATGCATGAAAAAGTAGATAAGTTGCTTGAAGAGATAAAGAGCGAAGTAAATGAGAATATCTCTTCATTCTCACGTATTAAAAAAGTCATAGAGCAAAAAGAGCCATTTATCAAGACACCCACCAAAAAAATAAAACGATATCTTTACGTATAATTAATTAAATTGGTAAAAAAGATTGGAAATGAAAAAAATATTAATAGGGGCTATTCTGGCTTCAAATTTGGCAGTGAGTAGTAATGTTAAGGAGTGTTCAGAAGCTATGGAGATGAACGGAAAGTATTTTGAACTATATGATGATGCTGCTAGTGATATACAAAAAGGGTCGTACAAGGCCATTTTAACTGCATGAAAAAAACAAGGCCGTACAGAGTGCAAAGGAATACTAAGTGAAGTACAATCTGTATTCTTTTTTGGTACGTAGGTAATTAAAAAGAATGGAGTGGACTACGTATCAACAGTTACACTCTGGAAACTTACACTTTGATATTTTTAAGACATACTCCCACTAAGTTTGGCAAACATTGCTTGTCCGAGGAATGAAGATATTAAATTATTTTTTATTACCATCTTTTAAGTTCAGTATTTCATTTTCTATTATCTGCTGATTACGTGTAAGGGAATTCATAGTGTCGTCTGATGCTTTCAAAAAGATTATATCTACAATACACGCAACCACAAAAGCTATCCACCACCACATACCTAAATCAAATTGAACCAGTAAGATCACTGCTATAAAAAATTTAACCATCTTTCTTTTCCTCTATTCATTAATACATAATTATAGCACTTTTAAGAGTAATGTATCTCCTGTTAATGTATATCTTTTCACCCTCCACACCAGTGAGGTTTACATTCTTGTCCGAGCAGTGTAAATATGCAACTATTAATGTCAAACTTTTTATCTCCTTATCCTCTCTTATCTTTTGACTCTTTCATCTTTTAGATTTTTCTATACAAAATAAGTTAGACTGTAATATTAATTTAAATGCAGTATTTATGGAGGGGCTACTCTGGGTATATTGAATGTGTTAGATTATTGATTGGTGGAGAATAACGGGATCGAACCGTCGACCTCTTCGCTGCCAGCGAAGCGCTCTCCCAGCTGAGCTAATTCCCCAAATAGAGTGAGGCGGGGAACCCACCTCGAAGTTTTATGAACGTTCTGTTATTTCAAGAAGGTGGTAACCAAACTGTGTCTGTACCGGTCCGTGAACCACACCTACCTCATCGTTAAATACTACTTTGTCAAATTCCGGTACCATTTGACCTTGACCAAATGTACCCAGTTCTCCACCGTTTGCACCTGATGGACAAGTAGAGTTTTCTTGCGCAGCTTGTGCAAAAGTGATCTCACCTGAATTTATCTTTTCTTTTAGTTCATTACAGAACGCTTCATCATTTACCAATATATGTCTTGCTGATGCTGTTGCCATTTTATTTCCTTGAAGTTTATAGTGAAGGATCGTATGCGACCAGTTCACCTTTTTTTAATCTTGGGATTATATCTGTTCTAATCTTACGAATGAGAAAACTTTTCTTCTCAAAAGGAATTTGTTGAGAGGATGCAATACTTTTTAACTTGATATCATAGTGTTTGATAAGGAAATTACGCAGTGCGTTATTAAGTTCGGATTCATCCATTACAGCAAAGTTGTCATCCACACTCAACCCTACCAAACCTGGATGTTCACTCTCCCCTTGTATAAGTGCCGAAAAAAGTCCTGCATATCCACCAAACATATCTACATCTATCACAGAGAGTACATTATCTATAAGAGAGGGTTGTTCGATGAGTGTTTTTAAAATGCTCAATTGTGCAACATCATCTCTCTTTTGTGAAAAGTTCTCTCTGGCAACCTCAGGCTTTGCCCCTTTCCCAAAAAATGAAGGGGAAAGGCCAAGCAGTGTTGCTGCTGTTGGGATATAGGCATCTTTGATAATAGGTGTTAAGGTATCTATGTACTGTTTCACTGCTCCAAAAGCTGCTTCTTTGGCTCTGGGGTCTTTGAGATCATACAGTGAAACAATTTGCTCCAAAACAAAAGGAATAAGCGGTTTGGCTTCACGAAGTAACTTGGCCACATTCTCACTCTGCCCTTTTGCTATAAGATCGGCAGGGTCCTGTCCATCAGGAAAAAGTACCACACCTCCGTCAAAACCCGCAACCGACAACATCTGTGCAGCCTTAAGTGCAGCTGCCACTCCTGCTTTGTCTCCATCATAGGCCAGGATAACTTTTGGGTCACCTTTTCTAAGCATAGGTAAATGTTCTGTTGTAAGTGCCGTACCCATACCTGCGACAGCCTCTTTAAATCCTGCCTGATGAAACATCACCACATCCAGGTACCCTTCACAAATGATGATCTTTTTATTTTTATAGATGCTCTCTTTTGCCATATGATATCCATACAAAAGGCGTGACTTGTTAAAAAGTTTCGTTTGGGGAGAGTTAATATACTTTGCAGGATGGTTGCTGATCGTTCTTCCACCAAAACCAACGATGGAGGCAGAAGCAGAGTAGATAGGGAAAGTGATCCGCTCTACCAAACGTGCATAATACCCCTGTCCATTTTCACTCTGTGCGATGACACCTGCTTCTGCGGCTTTGGGTAAAGGGAGCAGAGCACTTTGTAAAAAACCCATGACCTCCTGTCCGCTTGGCACATACCCGATCTCAAAGTTCTCTATAGAGCTTTGAGATACGCCTCTGTCCAGCAGATACTTCATCGCTGTTTCATTACGATTGAGATTTTTCGTATACCATTGGCCTATGGCCTCAAGGACACGCTTTGCATCGGAATAGTCTGAACTTCCTTTGGTGTAAGTGAGTGAAAAGTTGTGCATGGAAGCCAGTTTTTCGATAGCTTCAGGATAAGAGAGTTTTTCAAGTTCCATCACGAACTTGATACTGTCTCCCCCTACGCCACATCCAAAACAATGGTAGATCTGCTTACTTGGACTCACCACAAAAGAGGGTGTTTTTTCACCATGAAAAGGACAGTTTGCTTTATAGTTTGCACCCGCTTTACGCAGTTCTATAAACCCACCTATTACATCTACTATATCAATACTGTTTTTTAAAGATTCTATCGAGGCGTTATCTATCATTTCAACATTATATCTAATTAGATATAATCTACATAGAAAATAGAATAAGGACAATTTTGGAATATATATTACCATCCTATGATGACCCTCTTTTCAGTGTTTTACTCATCATTGTCATTAGCCTTATTATCGCTTTGGTTACACATGGTTGGGGACTCTACAGCCAACAAAGAGAGGAAGGGAACCTTCTTAAGTTTTTAGAAAAGTTTGACTCTGCTGAGTGTGCGCTTGACACCTCTGAAATGCCTTTTGAACCCAATATGTTCAAACCGTTGACCCTTCTTGCTAAAGCCTTTGAAAATGCAGGGGAATATCCAAAATCCATTAGTCTTTATCTCTATCTCATCAAACATGTTACTCCTGAAACAGGAGAGGCTGAACTTATGGAACGTTTGGGGAATACCTACCTTCATGCCGGTTTTTTGGAGCGTGCAAGGTCCATTTATATCGAGATCTTACGTAAAAAACCTCGTAATACTCAAGTACTTTATGAACTTGGGATCGTGTATGAAACAATGCATAACTATACAAAAGCCAAAGAGATACTCGAACCGCTGAAGATACAGGGAGAAGACACCTCTACACTTGAAAGATTTCTCGATTTTTCAGAGCTGCTCTCCAATAAAACATTGGATATTGAAACGAAAGTAAGCAGGCTCACTGAATTACTTGAGATCGAGCCATCTCTTTATAGGCATATCATCAAAGCACTCTTACACTTCGATACAAAAAGTGCATGGGAGCATATCGATCCGGATCGCATAAAAGAGCTCTTGGATGTACTATGGTACTTACCAAATTCACAACTCGATTTAGATATAATCGCATCCAATGAGAAGCTGCACACGCTTTACTATGCAAAAGGATACCTACGGAAACCGATGTACAAAAGTGGTATCTTTAGTCTGGACATGTTGGCTAAAGCAAGGGAAAACAATTTTGAAGAAGGAGACCTTCTTTTCTCCTATCTTTGTCAAAAATGTAAACAGAGTTTTCCTGCTTCATTTAAACGCTGTCCAAACTGTATGGCCATAAACTCTGTAAAAGTTGAGGAAAAAATTGCAAAATCAAGCCCGAAAACAGATTACTCTCTACTCTGACGGTTCAAGTCTTGGAAACCCCGGTCCCGGAGGCTATGGCGGCATCTTGGAATTTAAAGGTAAGCGTAAAGAGTACTTCGGTGCTGAAGTGCATACAACCAATAATCGAATGGAGCTCCAAGGAGTGATAGAGGGATTAAAACTCCTCAAAGAACCCTGTAATGTTGAAGTGATCTCAGATAGCTCTTATGTCGTAAAAGCCATTAATGAGTGGCTTGAAGGCTGGATACGAAAAAACTTTAAGAAGGTCAAAAATGTAGATCTGTGGGAAGCATATATAGAAGCTTCCCAGCCTCACACTGTACATGGAACATGGGTGAGAGGTCATGACGGTCATCCAGAAAATGAACGTTGTGACGAATTAGCACGTAATGAGGCCGAAAGAATAAAGGCTACATTATAAAACCCAAATTACAAATTTTTACAAAGGAATAGCATAATGAACGACTACAGTCAATTAGAAAAACGACTGAACTATACATTTAAAGACAAGCAATTGATTATTGAGGCTTTGACACACAAAAGTAATAAAAAGCCTTACAATAATGAGCGGCTTGAATTTTTAGGAGATGCAGTACTTGACCTTATCGTAGGAGAGTATCTCTTTTCTAAATTTCCAAAGTCAAATGAAGGGATATTATCAAAGATACGTGCTTCTCTTGTTAATGAAAGTGGGTTTACACTTTTAGCAAGAGAACTTAAACTTGGCTCTTACATTTTTCTCTCATTAGCAGAAGAAAATAACAATGGCCGGGACAAACCTTCTTTACTTTCAAATGCCTTTGAAGCTATCATCGGTGCTGTCTATCTTGAAGCCGGTCTGGAAGTGGCTAGAGATATCTCTATCAAACTTCTTGAGGAGTGCCATCCTAAAATTGACCTTCAATCTCTCTCAAAAGATTACAAAACTGCCCTACAGGAATTGACACAGGCAACACATGGTGTGACCCCTGATTATCAGCTTTTAGACTCTTCCGGGCCTGACCATAAAAAAGAGTTTATCATAGCAGTCGTCCTATCTGACAAGACCATAGCAACGGCAAAAGGAAAAAGTAAAAAAGAGGCACAGCAAAAAGCTGCCCAACTTGCATTAAAGGAACTAAAAGCATGAATACCTTTGGAAAAAAACTCACACTCACTACGTTTGGTGAGTCCCACGGAAAAGCCTTAGGATGTATCCTTGACGGTGTGCCTGCAGGACTTAAAATAGATGAAGATTTTATACAGTCCGAGCTTGACAGAAGAAAACCGGGTAAATCAAAACTTGAGACAGGCCGTAAAGAGGATGACAAGTTTGAGATACTTTCGGGTACTTTTGAGGGCTTAAGCACAGGTACGCCTATAGCTATGGTGATCTTCAATACCAACCAAAAATCAAAAGACTACGAAAATGTCAAGGACCTCTTTCGTCCAGGACATGCTGACTTTACATACTTTCACAAATATGGTCTTAGAGACTACCGTGGTGGTGGACGCTCTTCAGCGAGAGAAACTGCAGCACGCGTAGCAGGTGGAGCTATCGCTAAACTGATGTTAAAAGAGCTTGGGGTCAGTATCCAGTCAGGACTTTGTGAAGTAGATGGTATTAAAGGTGAGGTACAAGACTTTGCACATGCAAGAACCTCTAAAATGTATGCGCTTGACCCTAATGCAGAAGCAGCACAGGAAGCAGCTATTTTAACAGCCAAAGATAAACATGACTCCGTAGGTGGCGTGGTGCTTACCACGGCAACGGGTGTCCCTATTGGGCTGGGTGAACCTCTCTACTATAAACTTGATGCTATTCTTGCAGAAGCAATGATGGGTATCAATGCTGCAAAAGCTGTTGAGATAGGAGACGGTGTGGCATCCACACATCTCAAAGGAAGTCAAAACAATGATGAGATCACGCTGGATGGATTCAAGTCAAACCACTCTGGCGGTATGTTGGGTGGTATTTCAAACGGTGATACGATCCTTGTCAAAACACACTTTAAGCCAACCCCTTCCATCTTCCAGGAACAAGATACGATCACAACGCATGATGAAGCGGTCAAGTGTAACTTAAAAGGTAGACATGATCCTTGTGTGGCCATACGTGGTGCAGTGGTATGTGAAGCGATGATGGCACTCACACTGGCAGACATGAGCCTACTGAACATGGGTAAAAAAATGTCACATTTAACAGATATTTATAAAGGATAACAGTGAAAAAATTAGGATTAGTGCTACTCAGCATTATCATTATTGCATCTCTCTACTACTTCAGTACAGGGTCTGAACAACTCAAAGTTGAAATGAAAGCACAGGTAAACAAAGAACTTGTATCACTTCAAACGCAAGGTTTTTCTGTACAAAATAGAGAAATATCTGAGGAAAAAGAACATTTTATACTCTCTTTTGATGAACCTGAAAAGATATCACAGTTTTTTACAAGCAAAGGGGCAAAAGTTGATGCCCAAGAGATCGAAGCACTGAAAGGACTACAAGTTGGCGTTGATGTAGCATACCTTGCAGACGCATACTCAGCTGTCTCATTTGATATGTACCCGGTGACACTACCTTCTGTACTTACAAACTCCGCACTCAGTGATGAAGATCAAAAGATAGTCGAACAACTCAAAAAGATCATGGAGAAAAAAGCTTTACTTGTACACCTCTCACTCAACAAACTGGGCACTGGCTTTAAAGGTCATGTAAAAGATATTGACGAAGTCATTCAAGGCGCGGATAAAGTACATTTCACCGTTGCCAGTCTTACCTTTTCCGGTGATATCAAAGAAGACAAAATAGCCAAAATGCAACAAGAGCTTAAAGACTTTAGTATGGATATTGCAAATGAACTTAGTATGAATCTCTCTGGTCTCACAAGTCAATATATTTTAACAGGAAAAAGTACTTATGATTATAAAACAGATTATAGTATAAAGAAAGTCATACTCGATGGTAAGTCAGAATTTAATATCGTAATGGATGAACTTGATGCCAAATCTGAATCTTTTGTAAAAGACGGCCTTGCAACAGGATCGCTACAAACAAAAGCAAAAAAGATAGCCATTACAGAAGACCAAAAAAATACGATACTGGAAACATTGGTTTTCAATATGAAAGCAAATAATTTTGACATTAAAGCATTTGAACAATTAGAAAAGATCGATGTCAATGATGAAAAGGCGATGAATGCTGTGTTCCAACAGCTTATCTCACAAGGTATCAAACTGGATATATCTGATTTTTCTATAGCAAAAATAACCACTGAAGGTCAAACGATAGACGGTTTTTCTATGAATACAACGTTTAACATAGACAAATCACTCAATATTGCTGCACTTCAACAAAATCCTATGCTGGCGATCAACGCGATCAATGCGAACCTTGACATTGCCCTTTCCCAAGGACTCTTTGCCATGGTGGCACAACATCCTCAGGCTGTAATGGCAATGATGCTTTTCCAACCAAAAGATGTCAACAATCAAAAAGTGTATAAGATAGAACTACAAAACGGTTCACTGAAAGTCAATGACATTCCAGCGATGTGAGAAGCGTTAAGCAAACAACAACTGCTTGTTGTTTGTAGCTTCGGAACCGGAATGGTGCCCTGACTAGAGGGAAGAAATGCCATTGGGGTGCGTAGCTACGCGAAGCCATGTAGGCTAAAACAACGCTGGGTCATCAAGACCTTTGACTCTAAAGCTCTTACGATGTACCTCACATCTATCATACTTTACCAAAGCCTCCATATGGGCTTTGGTTCCGTACCCTTTATGCTTTTCAAAGCCATATTCAGGATATTCTTTAGCCATCTCTATCATCTCTCTGTCACGTGTTACCTTAGCTAAGATACTTGCAGCTGAAACTTCTGCTATTTTGTCATCTGCTTTTACCATCGTAGTGATGTTATTCACTCCAAAAGTACTATTACCGTCAAAAAGGTAATCAGCATTTGGCAAGTGCTTTTGTATGCTTTGTAAACCATTGTGTAAACACTTGGAAATACCCAGTTCATCTACTTCTTTAGAAGAAAAAGAGACAATGTGATACTCAGCGTTTTCTATGACAAGTGGATACAAAGCTTCACGCTTCTTTTCAGTTAGCTTCTTAGAATCCATCAACCCTTCCACAGGATTTTTCAAGATCACGCCAGCCATTACCAGGGAACCTGCTAAAGGTCCTCTTCCAGCTTCATCTATACCGCATAGTGATTTGTTATTCACTCAAAAGCTCCAAAAATGCTTTACCATATCGTTCATATTTCACTTCCCCTATACCATGTACTGCCAGCATCTCATCTTTATCTTGAGGTTGTTTGTTGCTTAGGTCTTTCAAGGTTTTATCTGAAAAAACAATATATGGGGGTATACCTTTTTTGGAGGCTATCTCTTTACGCAAGTCTCTTAACTTGTCATACATGTCTACATCATAGTCATCAAAATAGCTTACTTTCTTTTTGGCTTCAGCTTTTTGCACAGTGAGTCTCTCTTTTTTGAGTTCTATACTATGTGCACCTTTAATGACCTCAACACCAAACTGTGTTAACTTATAAACTTTAAATTCACCTATCTCTACAGCATTTAACTCCAAGAGTTTATCCCCTATGGTCAGCCATTGGTTTTTAGAGTACTCTTCCCCTATACCATAGACAGAAAGTGTATCGTGCCCGTTTTGTAGGACACGCTGTTCTTTACTCCCTTTAAGTACATCAATAACATAGTGCAGACCGAAGTTTTGTTCAGTACGAAGAATGGTTGAGAGAAGCATACGTGCAGCCGTGGTGATGTCTATTTTCTCACTGGCAGGTGCTGTACAATTATCACATTTATCTTTGCATCCCTCTATACGGTCATCAAAATAGGCTGCGACGCTTTGATGTCTACAATTCTCGGAATTTGCAAAACGTACCATGGCATCAAGTTTGTTAAAGGCATGTTGTTTATAAGGTGTTTCAGGAAGATCTTCTATGAACATCTTTTGTTGTACAATGTCCTGTGCTGAAAAAAGCAGTAGGGTTTCAGAGGCCACACCATCTCTTCCGGCACGTCCTATCTCCTGGTAAAAGTTTTCCAAAGTCTTTGGCATGGTCATATGTACAACAAAACGAATGTTTGACTTGTCTATACCCATACCAAAAGCGATAGTAGCGACTACTATCTGTACACGGTCAGCTACAAAATCCGCATAGGTTGCGTTTTTCTCTTGCGTAGGCAGTCCGGCATGGTAAGCCTTGGCTTCTATGCCTTTTCCTTGTAAAAAGCTTGCTATAGCTTCTGTAGATTTACGTGAAAGTGTATAAATGATCCCCGATTCATCTCTATGTAATTTCAGAAATTCCATGAGCTGTGCACGTCCGTCTTTGATACGGTGTTTTGCATTGATCGTCAGGTTTTCACGAAAAAGTGACCCTCTTACACGTTTTGGTTCTACCAGTCCTAGGTTTGCTGCGATGTCACTTTCCACTGCATGGGTAGCAGTAGCAGTAAATGCTGCTATGGGTGTCGTTGAAAACTGCTCTTTAAGCAATGAGAGCCTTCTATAGTTTTCTCTAAATTCATGTCCCCATTCTGAGACACAGTGTGCTTCATCTATGACAAAAAAGTTGACAGGGAGTTGGTGAAGCATGTTCAGGAAATAAGCATTGGTCAAACGCTCAGGGGCAACATAAAGAAGTTTTATCTCTCCTGCACGAAGTTGAGCTTCTATCTTCTGTGCTTCATCCAGATCCTGCATAGAGGAAAGCATCGCAGCAGGAATGTCATTTGCCCTTAATGCCACGACCTGATCATGCATAAGTGCCAACAAAGGCGAGACCACTACAGTAATACCATCCATGAGAAGTGTGGGCAATTGATAACAAAGTGACTTTCCTCCACCTGTAGGAAGGATCATCAACACATCTTCTTTGTTGATGATGGCATCCACAACCTCTTCCTGCAAAGGTCTAAAAGTATCATGTCCGAAATAGTGTTTAAGGGTTTCTAATTTATTCATACTAGAAGTGTATCGTGTTTACTTACAAAAGAAGAAAAAGTATGTCATATTGTCATGTTTTTAATGTCTAAAAATTTAACTTTATTTGTTTGAATATAGTAAAGGAAAGATGAACTAGGCCTTTGTCATACCTTTACCTATCGTTTTATTGGTCCGAGTACACCGACACTCGATTCACCAGCATTGTCACTTTTAATATCGGGGTGTTGCGTGACCAGTAAAAGGTAAGAGAACCCACCAATATTCTCATACCAAAATGGTGAAGTTGCTTCTGCTCTTTTAGGTAAAGTCATCATACGATCAAGCCTATCCTCTTTTATATCGTATGCCCATACTGCATTGTTTTCATGATAATGGCTATCTTCAGCGATGATCAATGTTGAAGTGTTTTTAACAAATGTCAGATTATCGGGATTGGCTATTTTGTCTATATCACAACTGTATATACTGTCCTTATCGGAAGCCTCTCCTGTAATAAGAGCCTTCATATCTTCTACCCTATAGTTTTCATCTACATCTAATGCATATACCGTTCCACACTGATTGTAAGGAAGTTTAATGTCATTGTATCCACCTTTATCATATTTGTCATTTACACTGCCCTTTTTGGCAAAGTCCTCCATGCCCTGTCCAACCTCACTGATGGAGACAAATAGTTTATTAGAGCGTTCATTGAATGTGATCCCCTCCGCTTTTCGAAATTCTGTGCTTGCACCCATCATTGCAGCATAACGTCTACTCTCTAAAAAAGCTGCAGCTTTTTTCATACCTTGCTTTACCTTCAAACATTCAAAACCTCTTTCAGTATTGATAGTGATAAAGCCACTCTTACATTCTACTCCTGACTTACCTGTTAAAAAAATATCATTAAATGTCAATCCATCATTGCTAGTAATGTTATTATCAGGATCAAGAAATGCTCTAATCTCTCTATCACTAGCTTCACCAAGCTTGATCCAATCTATTATCGCACTGCCGCCATTCTTAGTGCTTTGCTGTATCCACTTAGCCGCATAGAGTGTTCCCTCACTCAAGTCTTCAGCACGTTTGGCAACATACATAAAGAAGCCTGAATTCGTACCATCATCAGTCATATAAACGGTCTTACGATCTGGCATCACATAAGAAAGTTCATGTGAGAACCTTCCCATTGAGTAGTGCTTTGTATAGAGAACTTCTCCTTTATCATCTACTTTGATCTCAGGCGTCCATCCATAGTAGTATGGATTTGCACGGAGAAGGTCACCACGCCAATATGCTTTGACATAGTTGTAATACAGGTCGATCTTTCCACTTTTATCACGATTCCTGGCATCTGCTGGGTACTCTTCACTACCTAAGTGAGACTCCCACGGTGTCTTCATCCCTGCACAATGTACATACCCGCCAAACTCATCTTTTTGGGAGATGAACCGCAGAGTATTTGGTTTGCCAGATAACGTACCTTGCTTATCTTGTGTCAATTCATTAATATAGTACGCCCCTACTTGACACTCAAACTGTGAGACCATAAAAAGTTTGTTACTCTTTTGCAAGATCGTCACATGATCAAGCCCCGAACCTGAGCCATAAGGATTAGTGGTACCATTACAGATATAAGGTTTTTCACGGTTGAGCACTAATGGTTGATCATAACGATCTTTTAACTGTCCGTAAACCTCAGCGTTGTCACGGTAACCTGTCTTTAGCAAAGACATAAAGGAGATACGCTGTGTTTTACCATTAAACTTTACTTCATCGGTTGCACGCAGTTGGTACTTCTCGCTACTACTTTTAGGCAGATCTATAGATTTAAAAGATAACTCTTTTGCATTGACCATGCTACAAGCTACTGTAACTATGAACACTAACGATACAAACCACTTCATAGTGCTTTCCTTCTATACAAACTTATAGCCTACACCCCATACCGGTTCAAAATAGCGCTTTTCATTTTGCGGGTCAATTTTATTTTTGAGCCTGTTGATGGCAACGTTAACAGCATTGTCATTGACACCCTCCCTTTCACTACCCCAAACTTCATCACGCAAAAAGTCTCTAGTAAGTGCTTTGTTTACGTGTTTCATAAAAGTGTGTAATAAATTAAATTCCAAATTTGTTAAAGATACATGAGAACCATCTACATAAAGATCTTTTTTATTCAGATCGATCATCAAGGCTTTGTGTTTCATACAATCTAATCTTTGTAGTGCTCCGGAACGCTTAAGCAGTGCTTTTACCCGAAGTATCAACTCTTTGGGAGAAAATGGTTTACACATATAGTCATCACAACCAGCTTCAAAACCTTCTTCAAGTTCGGACTCATTGTCTTTCGCTGTAAGAAATATAACAGGGATATCATATCCTACTGCACGCAAATGGGCTACAAACTCAGAGCCTTCCATCCCAGGAAGGTTACGATCAACCAGTATTAAAGATGGGGTCTCTTCTTCTAAAAACTGTTCTACATTTTCAGTAGACAAGAAGCCTGTCACGGTATACCCCTCTTTAGAAAGATGGTACTCTACTAACTCTAAGATATCCTCTTCGTCTTCTATAATGACAATTTCTATATGGTTATTTTGCATGCATGCATTATAGCACATGCACTCAAGCGCTATCCTTTAGAGTGATCCGCCTACACGTGCAAACATTAATCGTGACACAATATCTTCCAATCGGTCTATGATCTTCAAATTTTTTCTGATATATTTCAATAAATTGATATAATCTTCATTTACTTGATGTTCTTTATGCATCATATGAAGTAGATCTTTTTCTATCATAGAGTATATATCATCTGTTTTACTGTACTCTACATTGATTCTTGTTGCAAGATCATTTAATTTATCTACATCTTCCGTTTCTTTGATCATCTCTATCGAATACTCCAATGCTTTGATCGTACAACGGTTAATAGAAAGTGATTCTTTTATCACACGTTTTATCTCTGTATCTGATTCAGGATTACAGATCGACATATTTTTCATGTAATTCTTCTCATTATTTGCAATGCGCTGTAAAGAAGAAGTGATCTTCAAAAATGCGATCATCTCTCTAAGATCCTTTGCTTCAGGGCTATAGAGTGCACAAACAGTTAAAATAAGGTTATCAATTTCATCTGCTTTTTTGTTGATCTGCTTAAGTGGTACTTTCACCTGATCAAAACTTTTAGAATCACACTCTTCAAGTGCCTGTAGTGCCAATTTTTGAGATATGGTAAGGTCATCTAATATTTCTACTGTTCTTGCTCTTACTTCTTCTAATCTTTCTTGATTTTTATTTAACATATTTTCTCCTTTTATCCAAATCTGCCAGTGATATACTCTTCTGTCAATTTGACAGAAGGATTCACAAAAATTTTCTCTGTTTTATCAAACTCAATAATATCCCCAAGATACATAAAAGTGGTATAGTCACTCAAACGGCTTGCCTGCTGCATATTATGTGTCACGATAGCAACTGTAATATCTTTTTTCAATTCTGTGATCAACTCTTCGATCGCTCCTGTTGAAATGGGGTCCAGTGCTGATGTAGGTTCATCAAAAAGTAAGATTTCAGGTTTTAATGCAACCGAACGGGCAATACATAGCCGTTGCTGTTGTCCTCCACTCATACCTAATGCACTGTCTTTTAATCGATCTTTCGTTTCTTTCCAAATCGCTGCATCTTTCAGTGCTTTTTCAACACGACCGTCTAATTCAGATTTGTTTTTAAGCCCGGAGAGCTTAAGACCATACGCTACATTGTCGTAAATACTCATCGGGAAAGGAGTAGGCTTCTGAAAGATCATTCCCACACGCTGTCTCAATCCGATCAATTCATTCTCTTTTCTAAGATCAAGGAGGTTTTCCATTTGATTGGTTTCTGGATTAAGCAGATCTATCTTCCCTTCATACTGGCATCCAGGATAGAGGTCATGGATACGATTCATCGCCCTAAGAAGTGTTGATTTGCCACATCCACTTGGTCCGATCAATGCAGTGATCTTATTTTTATAAATTTTAAGATTATTCTTTTTGAGTGTAGCTTCAGGTGCTTCGGGATAAGTAAAGAAAAGATCCTTAACATCCATTACTACTTCTAAATCTTGTTGTTCCATACTGTTTATTTCCTTATTTTTTGTGTCTTGTAACATATCGGCCTACTAAATTGATAAAAAGAACAATCGCCGTCAATATAAATGATGCTGCCCATGCCAGTTCTCTACTGGCTTCATCCGGATAGGTTGCCAGATTGTAAATACTCACCGTTAGTGACGGGAATTGGTCTGTCAGGTCCATAGAGAAAAACTGATTGTTTGCAGAGGTAAAAAGTAAAGGTGCGGTCTCACCGATGATACGTGCAAATGAAAGTAAAATACCTGTAGTTACACCCACTTTAGCCGCTTTAAGTACGATCTGCATGATCACCTGTTTTTTACTTCCACCCAATGCGATACCCGCTTCTCTCAATTCTTTGGGAACCAGTGCTAACATATTGTCTGTTGTTCCTATAATGATGGGAATCATCATGATCGCCAAAGCAACAACACCTGCCCATCCATTAAAGGTACCAAAAGGTTCAACCATAAGGGCAAAAACAAAAACACCAATCACAATGGAAGGTGCAGAGGTCATGACATCAGAGAGGCTTCTAATAATAGAAGTCAGTTTGCTTTCTTCTCCATACTCACGCAGATAGATCCCGGCAAGTACACCTATTGGCACTGCAACGAGCGTTGCCATGATGGCCATAGTGAATTGTCCCACTAAAAGATTTCGTATCCCTCCTTCTACCAGGTCATTTGTAAATGTTGATAGCTGTATGCTTGCTATACCTTTATAGGAGAGTGTGATCAAAATCCAAAACAAAAACCCTATCCCTATGAGTGCAGACAGCGTAGAGAGAATCAATATTACTTTATTTAGTATCAGTCTGTTCATTATTTTTTCCTCCCAAGAAAGTAAAATTTAGCCACTGAAATAATTGCAAAACTCACTACAAACAGTATCAGAGCAAGGT